>NZ_CP046977.1:1511750-1814100 GCF_030408455.1 Corynebacterium atrinae | reverse complement strand
AAATGTCACGTGCCTACGCAACGGCCCTGGATATTTCCTTCGAAGTCCGCGGAGGCCTTTTCGTCCGGCAGATGCACCACTGGGCCGCACTGATGTTCATGATGGCCATGGTCGTGCACATGCTGCGCGTCTTCTTCACCGGTGCGTTCCGTCGCCCGCGTGAAGCCAACTGGATCATCGGTTGTACCCTCATCATCCTCGGCATGGCCGAAGGCTTCATGGGCTACTCCCTCCCGGATGACCTGCTCTCCGGCGTCGGCCTGCGCATCATGTCTGCCATCATTGTTGGTCTGCCGATCATCGGTACCTGGCTGCACTGGCTCATCTTCGGTGGCGACTTCCCGTCCGATCTGATGCTGGACCGTTTCTACATCGCGCACGTCCTCATCATTCCGGGCATTATCCTCGGTTTGATTGCGGCTCACCTGGCCCTGGTTTGGTACCAGAAGCACACTCAGTTCCCGGGCGCTGGCCGCACCGAGAACAACGTGGTTGGTATTCGCATCATGCCGCTGTTCGCCACCAAGGCAATCGGCTTCGGCCTCTTGACCGCCGGTGTGCTCGCGCTGATGTCCGGCCTCACCACGATCAATGCTATTTGGACGATCGGCCCCTACAATCCTTCGCAGGTCTCCGCAGGCTCCCAGCCTGACGTCTACATGCTGTGGACTGACGGTGTTGCCCGAGTCATGCCGGCGTGGGAGCTCTACCTTGGCAACTACACCATTCCCTCCGCCTTCTGGGTTGCCCTGGTCTGTGGTCTGATGGTCGTGGCTCTGTTCGCTTACCCGTGGATTGAGAAGAAGGCCACTGGCGACGATGCTCACCACAACTTGCTGCAGCGTCCGCGCGATGTTCCGGTTCGTACCGGCATCGGCGTTATGTCCATCGTGTTCTTCATGCTGGTTACCATCTCTGGTGGTAACGACCACGTGGCCCACTTCTTCCAGATCTCGCTGAATGCTATGACCTGGGTGGGACGCATCGGCATCATCATCTTGCCGCCGCTGGCCTACTACGTCACTCACCGCATCTGTGTTGGTCTGCAGCGCTCTGACCGCGAGGTCCTGGAGCACGGTATCGAAACCGGCGTCATCAAGCAGATGCCGAATGGTGCCTTCGTCGAGATCCACCAGCCGCTAGGCCCGGTCGACTCTCATGGGCACCCGGTGCCGTTGGCGTACGCAGGCGCACGAGTCCCGAAGCAGATGAACGAGCTCGGCTTCGCCGATGTCGTCAGCCGCGGCGGCGCGTTCAGCCCGGATCCGCAGGATGTCACCGATCGCCTCGACTCCATTCACCACGAGAATGAGGCAGAAGAGAAGGCCATGTTCGAGAAGCTGCAAGAGGCTAATCGTCAGGCTGATCGCGACAAGGGCCTGCTCGACTAGTAGGTTCTGAAAGACTGCGCTCACCAATTAGGAGCCCGGCACCCAATACCTGGGGGTGCCGGGCTCCTTCTTTATATATAGGAGAAGCGCTGTCGCGTTCGTCTAGTGCAGAAGGCTCAACACGAGGAAGGCATCTCGAACCGTTACATTTGTGACTCGCGGTGCGGATGGGACATTATCCTTAAGGGTGTGAGCGGGATCACAAAAAACGTTTGTCGCCGAAGCTGGGAGTCTCCGGAGAGCATTCTTGGAACGTTTTCTGACTCAAAAGGGGATGGCATCGTTGCAGGTAGTCGCAGATATCTCGTGTCCTTATTGGAGGTCATGTCCCAATCGTCTTGCCTGTCAGTCGGAGGTCGCCTCTGCCGCGACGGGTTGATAACGGCTTCATAACAACGCCTGATTGACGTGTGGGTTGGACAAGTTTCGTTGTTGTTTCGTAACCTGATTGAGACATTGAGGTGCTTCACCATGAAGCAGCCACATGATGTGAACTGAAAATACCAAGCCTAATCCGAACCGAGGGTATTCCACTAGGGGTGCCAGTGGGGAGGGGCCGGGGAACCACCAGCATTCATCTGGGGTGAATTCCCGCAAGAGCGGCGATTTGATCGCCGTGGAGTGGGGTAGGGAAGCTTCCGTCTCCCAACCCGACAGCTAACCCGGTAGGCGCACAGGAAGATTTGGAGAAATATCCATGGCAAAGCACCGCCGTATCAGCAAGACCGCTACCCGTCGCGCAGCGACTGCCTCCGCCGTCGTTATGGGTGCAACCCTTCTGGCCCCCGGCGCTGCTAACGCAGTCGAGGTCGCAGTCCCGAACACGGACATTCGTTTCAACGTTCAGGGCCTCGACGCGGTACCCGGCATTCAGTCCAACCCCGTTGCTCAGCAGTTCATCCCGAACCTGCAGGCCGAGGTTAACAACTTCACCTCCAACGTCCCCAACCCAATTGCTGCATCCTCGTCGAACTCTACGGGCGAGGCTATCGTCGCAGCTGCCCGCTCCAAGATTGGCGCTCCCTACAGCTGGGGTGCTGTGGGGCCGAACGCTTTCGACTGCTCCGGTCTGACCTCCTGGGCATACCAGCAGGTGGGCAAGTCGATCCCGCGCACCTCTCAGGCGCAGGCATCTGCTGGCCAGCAGGTTTCTCTTGATTCCTTGCAGCCCGGCGACGTCATCGCTTACTACGGCGGCGCATCGCACGTTGGCATCTACGCTGGCAACGGCATGATCATCGACGCACTCGGCTCCGGCACTCCGGTCGCTGAGCGTCCCCTGAACTACATGCCGATCCACTCGGCAGTGCGCTTCTAGGCTGCACTCTTCCGCGCCGCCCCGCACCAGTTGTGTTGGGCGGCGTTGGTGATTCCATCCTTGGTCCGGTTAGGCACTTTGGTCACACTCGTCGCTTAAGTCACGACTTTCTAGGCGGCTAGCAACTCTTCCTCAGGAGGGGCTTATAGTTGGAACGTCCTTTGTGTTTCACCCAGTTGTAGAGAGCGTTCCCTTGTCTTTTCGTCTGCACCTCAATCGTCGATACCGAACCATTGCTGCCAGCATTGTGGCAGCTGTGCTGTTGACCTCGAATGAGGCGATGGTGCGCGCTGATGATGTCGATACGCTCATCGCGGCGATGGACGAGATTTCTCATGAGGCAACCAGCCAGAGCGAAGAAGTCAAGCAACTCGAGGTTGATATCGAGGAAAGCCAGCAACACCTCGATTCGCTGCGGGTGGAGGCTGAAGGCGCACGCGAGCGGGCACAGGTTGCCCAGGAGGCTGAGCGGGCATTCCAGGGGCAGGTTAATGACATTGCGGGGGCGAAATACCGCGGTACCATGATTGACCCCATCACCAATGCCATAGCGGCCCGCAGCCCCCAAAACGCCATCGATCGCTCGGCGTATCTAGCGACGCTGACGCGGAACACGGAGAGGGCCGTCGAAAAGCTTTCCGACGCCACTGCGGAGGCAGGTAAGGCGCATACCGACGCCTCCCGTGCTTTGGCGGAGGCTGGGTTCCAGCAGTCACTGCTGGAGCAACAAAAGCGCACGCTCGAGGAGCAGCAGGATGAACTCAAAGCACGGGTGAAGGATATCGAGGAGAAGGTCAACGGGCTCAGTCCCGAAGACCGAGCTAGGTGGATGGCAAAGAATAACCCTCTCACCGGGTTGGACATCGCCTCCTTTGCCGGGAGTGGCGCGGTGTCGGCAGCATTGAGCAAGCTGGGTTCGCCATATGGCTGGGGTGCAAGCGGTCCGAACCAATTTGACTGCTCTGGCCTGATGTACTGGGCTTACCAGCAGCAGGGGAAGTCCATTCCGCGCACTTCTCAGGCACAGCTCGCCGGAGGTACTCCGGTTTCTCGGGCGGAGCTCCAGCCGGGAGACATCGTCGGATACTACCCGGGTGTGACCCACGTGGGGATGTATATCGGGAACGGGCAGCTCGTCCATGCCTCGGACTACGGCATTCCGGTTCAGGTGGTCTCGGTCGACTCCATGCCGTGGGCCGGCGCTGCGCGCTTCTAGCCCTATGGCGCGCACTCTTCTCGTCACCAACGACTTTCCCCCGACAGTCGGGGGCATCCAATCCTATGTACGGGACTTCGTTGCCACGCTTGACCCATCAGAGGTCATCGTGTTCGCCTCCACACAGGATGCTGCCCTGGCGGCTGAATACGACCGGCAGGCGGAGTACAAGGTTGTCCGGTGGCCTCGGAGGGTCATGCTGCCTACTCCGGCGACGTCGCGGCGCATGGCGGAGATCATCGCGCAGGAGAAAATTGACACTGTGTGGTTTGGGGCAGCGGCGCCTCTGGCGCTCATGGCCCACAATGCTCGCCGCGCGGGAGCCCGGAAGATCATTGCGTCTACTCACGGGCATGAAGTCGGATGGTCGATGATTCCGGGAGCTCGCCAGGTGCTGCGGAGGATCGGCAACACGGTGGATGTGGTCACCTTCATCTCTGAATACACATTGCGGCGATTTCGTTCGGCTTTCGGTCCGCACCCTGAATTTGTTCACTTGCCTTCGGGCGTCGACGTGGACCTGTTTACCCCGGCGACAGCTCAAGAACGCGTCGATACTCGGTCTGGGATGAATCTCGGGCCCGATCAACCGGTGGTGGCCTGCATTTCGCGCCTAGTGCCTCGCAAAGGTCAGGATCAGCTGATTCGGGCACTTCCCCAGCTGAGGCGAGAATTCCCGTCGGTACGATTGCTCATCATCGGTCGGGGTCGCGACGAACGCCGCTTGCGGCGCCTGGCCACGGCTAGCGGGGTAGACGACCTCGTGGTCTTCGCTGGCTCGTTGCCGTTCGACCAGATGCGAGCGGTCCTGTCCGCGGCGGATGTTTTTGCCATGCCGGCGCGCACTCGTGGGAAAGGCCTCGATGTCGAGGGCCTCGGTATCGTCTACCTGGAAGCCCAAGCCAGCGGAGTGCCGGTTGTGGCGGGCACCTCCGGTGGGGCACCGGAGACCGTGACGGAGGAGACCGGTGTCGTCGTCGACGGACGCGACCTTTCGGCTTTGACGGAGGCACTTCGTGGCCTCCTGGGGGACGTCGATCGCCGGAGGGCGATGGGGGCGGCGGGCCGCGCGAACGTCGAAAAGCACTGGACGTGGCAGATTATGGGCCAGAGGCTGCGGAGCCTGGTCTAACCAATGTGACTGGGTTCCACGGGCCTCGATATACTTTTCTGATTACACAATTACGCTCAAGACCAGCTTCCAGTTTGATGAAGGTGCCCTGATGACTTCCACTCCGCCCCGTGTAACGGTCGGCTTCGACATCGGCGGCACCAACATTCGAGCGGGAGTGGTGGATGAGCAGGGAAGAATTACTGACATCCGGGTTGCCGCCACACCGTCGACCGCCGTGGAATTGGAAGACACGATCGTGGAGATCGTGTCGGATCTAAGCGGGCACCATGACATTGCTGCGGTCGGATTGGCCGTGGCGGGATTCCTTGATCCGCAGTGCGAAGTCGTGAGATTCGCTCCCCACCTGCCATGGCGGGATGCTCCCGTACGGCGCATTCTCGCGGAGCGCCTTGGGCTACCCGTGCGGCTTGAGCACGACGCCAACTCTGCCGCCTGGGGCGAATACCGGTTCGGTGCGGCGCAAGGCGCTGGCATCTGGGTGTTCTTTGCTCTCGGTACGGGTATCGGCGCGGCATTGATGGTTAACGGCACTCTATTTCGCGGGGCTTTTGGTACCGCCCCCGAATTCGGCCATCTGACGGTTGTTCACGGCGGGCGTGAATGCTCCTGCGGGAAGCGCGGGTGCTTGGAACGCTACGCCTCGGGGACGGCCTTGGTCGACACTGCCTGGGATTTGGCTCCAACGGTTAAGGCTGAGGAAAGCCCCCTCTATCGGGCGATTCTTATGGATCGCGACAAGGTGAGTGGCCACATGGTCATGGAGGCCGCTCGCCTGGGTGATCCGCTGGGAGTGCGCACGGTAGAGAGCTTTGCCCGGTGGGTCGGTGAGGGGCTGGCGATCGTGCAGGACGTGCTCGATCCAGAGATGATCATCGTGGGTGGGGGAGTGTCGCGCGATGCGGACCTTTTCCTCGATGCGGCTTCAGCGAACATGGCGGACAAAATTGTCGGGGCGGGTCACCGACCGCTGCCAACCGTTTCGCGGGCAGAACTAGGTGCGGATGCAGGTATGATTGGCGTGGCTGATCTGGCCCGCCAGCAGGAAAAATTCTAACAACTAGGCGATTGTTCCGGGAGAAGATATGAGCAACAAGTGGTACTGGATGTTTCGAAATGTGTTGATCGGCCCGGTGCTGAAGGTCTGGAACCGAGTGGAGGTCACCGGCCTCGAGAACATCCCTGCCACGGGCCCGGTCGTCATTGCTTCTAATCACCAATCCGTGATGGACTCGTTCTACTTCCCGGCGGTGTGCCCCCGCGAGGTAACTTTCCCGGCCAAGTCGGAGTACTTCACTAACACCGGCGTCGTTGGCGCGATCCAGCGGTGGTTCTTTAAGGCCACGGCCCAGGTGCCGGTTGATCGTAAGGCCTCCAATGCTGGTGACGCGACGTTGGAGGCGGCCACGCGAATTTTGGATAAGGGCGAGATCTTTGCCATCTATCCGGAAGGGACGCGTTCGCCGGATGGCCGGATTTATAAGGGGCGCACGGGGATGGCCCGGATTGCGCTGGCCAACCACGTCGACATCGTTCCCGTCGCCATGATCGGTGCCCGCAACGCAAATCCCATCGGTACGTGGGTCCCGCGTCCGGCCAAGGTGCGGATGAAGGTCGGGGAGCCTATCGACGCCCGCGGCTATGTCACGTCCCTGGGCATCGACCCGGATTCGCGGGAAGCGAGCCGCCCCCTGACGGATCACATCATGGCGATTTTGTCTGACATGACGGGTGAACCCTATGTCGATGTGTATGCCTCGGAGGTGAAGGAATCCTTGGCAGCAGGCCATGGGTACCCCTATGGAGCCGAGCCTAACTTGCACTGACCCGCTTGTATCCTGCTAAATCCCCGGATAGAGTACTTGAGTGAATTGTTGAGTACAGGTCTATTGAATAGCATTATCAGCTTGGGGTGAAGGGTATGACATTGAGCGCCCAGCAACGCCTCGACTGGCCGGACATTGCCAAAGGGCTTTCCATTCTTGGCGTGGTTGTTTTGCACGTAAGTTTGGCGGTTCCAGGCGGCATGGACACGATGCTGGCACACGCCAATCGCCTCCTCGACCCGCTGCGCATGCCGTTGTTCTTCCTCGTCAGTGGTTTCTTCTCCGCCAAGGTTTTGCGGCTATCCTTCGCTGACCTCTTTCTCAAGCGTCTCTGGTTTTTCATCGTCCCATATGTTTTTTGGGGCCCTATTGAGCTGTGGTTGAAGTTCCGCGAGTACCACTTGTTTGACGGCTCACCGATGCCGGTGGCGGGAAAGTATGTTGAATACCTCGCAGAAGGCCGAACCATGTATTGGTTCCTGCTGACGCTCATTGTGTTTAATCTCATCCTGTGGGCAGTTCGAAAACTCAACCCAGGTTTAGTTTTTCTAGTGGCGCTAGTGCCGCTGGTGTTCCTACCCTTCCAATCAGAGCACCTGATGTTCGGCCGTCTGGTTTTGTATTTGCCGCCATTTCTCATTGGTGCCTACCTCCGGGACAGGATTGCCGCGTTTGCGGCTGAGGGGGCGTCGGTACGCAACGTCGTGGGCAGCTCTGCGCTCTACGTGGCGGCCTTCGTTGCATCCCTGTGGTTTTCCATCTATCACGCCAACAACGATGTTGATCTGCCGTGGTTCCTGCCAGGTGCGGAGTACCTCACTCTCAGCGAGGCCCGGGTCGTCGTCATTTCCCTGGTGCAGATGGCCATGATCCCCATGGCGCTGGTGGTGGCGGTGCTGCTGGCTAAGATCAAGGTCGTCGCCCGGGTGCTGAAGTTCCTGGGACACCACACCCTCGTTATCTATTTGGGTCATCCGATGGCGCTGACGGTGTTGTTCCACTACAACGTGCGAAACACTGACCTCGCTATTGCTCGGGACGCTCCGATGCTGTGGGAACATACCGCGTTCTGGATGGTGGTTGGCCTCATCATCTCGGCGATCGGTTCCTACACCATGTGGCTGATTTCGAACATCCCGGTCATCGGCTGGACGATCAAGCCCCCGGCCCTGGCTGGGCGCGTTAACAACGCGGCGACAAGGGCATCTCTCGCGGAACCGTTGGTTGAGGAGCCGGCCCATTCCGCGGGTCAAAAGCCCCGGCATTCCTAATTCGGGAACGCGAGGGTTAGAGTCTCTGTTGGAAACTGAGATATTGACGGTGAGGGGATCGAAATGAAGAGTCTCTGGCTGTGGAAGATCGTGGCGGTCACCGCACTCATCATTGCCTATTTGGTGGTGGCCGCACTTGAGCTCAAAGTGTCCATCATTGCGCCGGTCATCGTCGTCGCCATCGCGCTGATCTTGTTCCTTCCCTTCCGCCCGGCGCACAAGCAGCACCACGACGTCGAAAGATGACTATCGACGTCCGCGTGGTACAAACGCCCGCGGTTGCGTCACCGCCAGCACTGCGAGAACGCAACCCATCGCCACGTAGGAATTGCCCAGGGGCGCCCAACCCGGTCCAATGACCCCGATGGCCGCAATGCATCCCGCCATGAGTATCCAGCGGCCGCTGCGGTAGAGGCCAACTGCGGCGAAGAGGACCGCGAAAGGCACCAACCAGGTCCAATGGTGCGACCAGGACACAGGTGAACACAACAGCGCCGCTAGGGAAGCCAAGAGGACGACGCCCAACTCGCCGCCCGGTAGGCGGTGCACCCGCATCATGCCGCCAACGATGAGGAGGAGGGTAGCGGCGACCAGCCCCACCCAGAGCAGAGACCCTTCTGCGGTGTGCGGGACTCCGAGTCGGGTGAGGAGCCCTTGGATAGATTGGTTCTTGGCGTAACCCAGGTCCCCAATGCGGTCGGTGTGAAACAGCGTCGAGGTCCAATAGGTCCAGGAGTTGTGTGGGCTAATCACCGCGGCGAAGAGGCTGAACCCGAGGCCAGCGGCGATACTGGTCAGGGCCTCTTTCCATTGGCGGCGCACTAAGAATACGAGTCCGAAGACCGCCGGGGTGAGCTTGATGGCTGCGGCTAAGCCGACGAGGACTCCGCGGGGAACCGGGCCTCGTCGCCCGAGCAGATCACTGATGACTAGGGCCATGAGCACAACATTGATTTGCCCGAAGTCGATGGTGGAGCGGATCGGTTCCATGAGCAGGGCGAGAGGCAGGAGCCACAGCGCTAGGAGACGGCGATTGCGACCTGGATACTCGGGGAAGCAGTGGCGCAGCACGATGGTCAGACACCACCAGAGCGCCGCCACCGTCGCAGCGGTGAGGGCCAGGGCCGAAAAATCGAGGGACAGCCAGGTCAAGGGCACGAACAGTATCGCGGCCAGCGGCGGGTAAGTAAACGGCAGGGCCCCACTGTCAACCTCGTAGGAGCGGGTGTAGAGGTTGTCTCCCGCCAAGAAGGCGGCGGCGCCCGAGCGGTAGACATCGGTGTCCACGTGGTACATCCATGTCGGCCCGGGTCGTACCAGCAGGAAGAACAGAATGACAATGAGCGCGAGGATTGCACCCATGGTGGCGGCCCGGCGGGCGCGGGGTGATAGCGAAAGTCCAACCATGTGCGGGAGTACTAAGCGATCAACGCCGGGACGACTATTGGGACGACTATTCCGAGATAGCCCAAGATGATCACAAGTATCCAGGCCCGCAGGAGCACGCTCGGAATCATCGGCTGGGTGCCGGGCACGGATGAGGGAGCCTGAGGCAGCAGGACGTGCGGAATGAGGATCACAGTGATGAGCACAAGGGTGGCCACCAGCAGGTAAGAGTTGCCCGTTGCCTGCGACCACCAGGGCCAGAGGTATTCCATGTCACGCGGAACTTGAATACGCCAGTGTGCTCCCAGTAGTCCAACGAGGGTGACCACCACTGCGAGCAAGCCGGCGATCGAACGAGGCGTGCCGGGGGCCATGCGGTAGGCGTTGACTCCAAGCGTGACTGCGAGTGGGACCAACCACGTCCAGTGATGCGACCACGACACCGGGGAACACAGCAGGGACACGAAAGAGGTCACCAGGACGAGGGCGAGCGTCGGGTCAACTCCCCGTGTCGCCGCGTTGCGCTCGATCCGCACGAGGGCCACGATGATCGTGAACAAAGCGAGCGCAACAAGCGCCACCCACCACTGACGAGGTGCCTCCTGCCCAGCTTCAGCGAAGCGGGAAAGCATCCCCTGAATTGACTGGTTGGCAGCAAACTTCAGGTTGCCGATCCGGGTGGGATCCGACAGCGTGTGCAGCCAATACGTCACGGAGTTGTGCGGGCTAATGATCGCCGCAAGGGCCGTGAATCCGATCCCAGAGGCGGTGGTGACGGCAGCGTCTTTCCATTGCCGGCGCACCAAGAAGACGAGGCCGAAAACCGCGGGGGTAAGTTTGATCGCGGCAGCCAGCCCGATGAGAACACCGCGAGGTAGCCACTTTCGGCGGGTGAGAGTATCCGCCAGGACGAGGGCCATGAGGAAAACGTTGATTTGGCCGAAGTAGAGGGTCTCGCTCAGCGGTTCCAGGAGCAGGGCTAGCGGGAGGATGAAAAGAGCCAGGAGCCGAACGTCTGAGGTGGCGAAGGTGGGCAGACATTGGCGCAGCACAATGACGATGCACCACCACAACACGATGGCCGACGCCACCGTCATGGCCGCCGAGCCGATCGAGTATGGAATGAGGGCTAGGGGAGAAAAGAGGATCGCCGCGAGCGGGGGATAGGTGAAGGGAAGATCAATGCCCACGACCGAATACACCTGCGTATACAGGTTCTCCCCGTTAAGGAAGGCCTGACCACCAGCCCGGTAGACGTCGTAGTCAGTGTGGTAGAACCAACGGGGCCCGAAATCAATGACCCACCTCCCGGTGGCGCCGATGCTGAAGACCAACGCAACGATTGCGAGGATCGTGAAAGGACGCCCCCTTAGCCGCGGGGGAGCGAGGGCGGGGTCACCCCCCTGGTTGTTGTCACGCACACGAAGACTATAGCCCTTAGTTGCACTGGACCCCACGCCCAGGCGCAGCATGTGACGGGTTACTCTGAATCCGATCCCGCGATGCCCGCGGGGCAGCTTTAAAGAAGGGACCGTCGGTGCGTTACTTCTACGACACTGAGTTCATTGAAGATGGATGCACCATTGATCTCGTCTCCATCGGGATCGTCGCTGAGGACGGTCGCGAATTTTATGCAGTCTCCACCGAATTCAATTCGGCGCGAGCGAACTCCTGGGTCCGGGAGAATGTCCTCAACCAGCTTCCCAGTCCCTCCTCCGACGTGTGGCGCAATCGAGCCCAGATCCGGAGGGAAGTCCTCGAATTCCTCACCTCCGGGAAGGGTCGTCCTGAGTTGTGGGCGTGGGTCGGCGCGTATGATCACGTGGTATTGGCCCAGCTCTGGGGTGATATGACGGGCCTGCCGAGGGAACTACCGCGCTACACCCGCGAGCTGCGCCAGTACTGGGAATTCGCCGGAAGACCCACCCTGCCGGAGATCCCGAACGGCAACCACGACGCGCTTGTCGACGCCCGCCACAACCTCGCCAAGTACCGCGCCTGCGCCGCGGTCCTTCCCCTCAGCCGACACAACCAGGTCCTGCGGACGGCGACCAGCCTATAGGTCCTGGGCTTTCGCATGCTATGAATAGGGGGTGAGTTGGACTGTTGACATCCCCAAAGAAGCCCTCCCCGATTTGCCGCCATTGCCGGCTGGCCTGCAGGAGCGATTCCAGGACGTAGTGTCCCGGGACGCCCACCAGCAGCCAGGCTGGGACCGCGCCCAGGCGGAGAATGTTCGCAAAATTCTCGAGTCGGTGCCGCCAATCATCGTCGCGCCCGAGGTTTCCACTCTGAAGAAGCAGCTGGCGGATGTCGCCAATGGCAGAGCTTTCCTCCTGCAGGGCGGTGACTGCGCCGAGACCTTCGAGTCGAATACTGAGCCGCACATCCGCGCCAATGTGAAGACATTGCTGCAGATGGCCGTGGTGTTGACATATGGCGCATCAACCCCGGTGGTCAAGCTCGCCCGCATTGCCGGACAGTACGCCAAGCCGCGTTCGCAGGACCTCGACGAAAACGGTTTGCCGAATTACCGCGGCGACATCGTCAACGGGGTCGAGCCGACACCAGAGGCTCGCCGCCATGATCCAGCCCGCATGGTGCGCGCCTACGCCAACTCTTCTGCCGCAATGAACCTGGTGCGCGCCCTCGTTTCCTCCGGCACGGCAGACCTCAAGCGGGTCCACGAGTGGAACCGTGAGTTCGTCGCCAACTCTTCCGCCGGTGCCCGCTACCAGGCGCTCGCCGATGAGATCGAGCGGGGCTTAAGCTTCATGGATGCCTGTGGCGTCCACGATGATTCCCTCCGCACGTCGGATATCTACTGCTCGCATGAGGCCCTGCTCGTGGACTACGAGCGCGCGATGCTGCGCCTGCACGAAGATGAGGACGGGGAGACCCGCCTGTACGACTTGTCCGCCCATCAGCTGTGGATCGGCGAGCGCACCCGCGGCATCGATGACTTCCACGTCAATTTCGCTGCCCTGATTGCCAATCCCGTTGGCATCAAGATTGGCCCCAGCATCACCCCGGAGGAGGCCGTGGCCTACGCCGGAAAGCTTGATCCGAATCGCGAGCCGGGTCGTCTCACCATGGTCGCCCGCATGGGTTACGACAAGGTCCGCACCGTGCTGCCCGCCGTCATTCAAGCTGTCGAGGCCGCAGGTCACAAGGTCATCTGGCAGTCCGATCCGATGCACGGCAACACTTTCACTGCCTCCACTGGGTACAAGACCCGCCACTTCGACAAGGTCATCGACGAGGTTCAGGGCTTCTTCGAGGTTCACCGAGAGCTGGGGACCCACCCAGGCGGCATCCACATCGAGCTCACCGGTGAAAATGTCACCGAGTGTCTCGGTGGTGCTGAGGACATCACTGATCTGGATCTGCCCGGCCGCTACGAGTCCGCCTGCGACCCGCGCCTGAATACCCAGCAGTCACTGGAGCTGGCCTTCCTCGTCGCGGAGATGCTGCGCAACTAGTAGGTGACCCGGACTGTTGAGTCGACGCGGGCGTCATCCCCGGCGGCGGGGCGCTGACGGGACACGACGCGGGCGTCGTCACGCTCTGTGGCGTTGACCTTCAATCCAGAGGCGAGCAGTATCGCCCGGGCGTCGCGCACCGTTTGTCCCGTGACGTCGGGGACGGTGACGCGTCCGGGCAAGATGATGTCGATCGTCGCATCGTCGGGCTTGACCGTCGTTCCGGCCGCCGGGGACGTGCCAATCACGGCGGAGGGCGAGGAACGGACCTCGGAGTTGGTGCGGCGAGTGCCATCGACGCTGAAGCCCGCCTGCTCGAGGGCCGCAGTGGCGGCGTCGAGATCCATGCCCGAGACATCGGGGACGGAAAGCGCACTTGAAACGTGCAAGGTGACCTCGCCTCCCCGGTTAACGGTCACTCCAACGTCGGGGGTGACCCCGAGAACTTCATCCACCTTCGCGCCGGCGCGGTACTCGCGCTCGACCTTGGACACGGTGAGGTCGAGGGCTGCAAGCTTGGCTTCGGCTTCTGGCAGGCTCAGTCCCACCACGTCGGGTACCTGGACGGGCTCCGGCCCGCGAGACATGTGCACGGTCACCGTGGAGCCGATGGGGACGGCCTCCCCTGCAGCAGGGTCAGTTTTCGCGATGCGACCCTCGTCGACATCGCTGGAGTAGATGGGATCGCCCGTCGAGATCTTCAAGGTTCGCTCGGACGCCACCTGCTGGAATTCGAGGATGTCCATGCCCTGCGCAGCCGGAATAGTCGGACGGCCCTGGGAGACGAGCACGGTGACTTCGTTCCCACGCACCAACCGTTCGCCTTCGGAGGGCTCGGTGCCCGCGATGGAATCTGCCGGAATGTCGTCGCTGTAGACGATACGGGTGGCGGCGGCAAAACCAGCTTGCTCGACGGTGGAGACCGCCTGCATCCGATCCATGCCCAACACCTGGGGGATTTCGCCGTAGCGGCCGGAACCGAACCACCAGGCACCCAAAGCGACGGCGATGGTAATGATGACCACGACCGTCAGCCACACGATGAGCCCGACGCGGGAGCGGTTGCTCACCGGAGCAGGGGCATCGGGTTCGGTTTGGGCTGGAAGCTGAGGAGAATGATCAACGACCTCGGGAATGGCCGCAGGTCCTGCCACGGGAGCGATGGGAATGGCGGGAGGCTCGGTGGGCAAGACTCGCGGGGTATCCATCCGCGTTTCAGTTCCCAAAACTGCTGTTTCTTCGACGCGGGAATTGTCAATGATTCCCGTCGCGGGCCCCATGAGATCCGTGATGTCGGTAGGCACGGCCGCCGCGCGGTTGGCCGCCGAGTTGGTAGGCACGGGGACAGTGAACGCTGGCAGGGCGAGTTCGGAGGCGACATCATCCAGCGCGGCGAGGAACTCTCCAGCGTCGGCAAAGCGATCCGCAGGGTCGGGGGAGGTGGCGGTGGCGACGAGGGCGTCGATCAGCGGTGGTACTCCTGCGATCCGGGAGCTGGGGGCGGGCACGACCTCGTCGAGACGCTGGTAGGCGTGAGCCAGCGGCGATTCCCCCTCGAAGGGAGTGGTGCCGGTGAGCAGCTCGAAGAGAACAATGCCAGCCGAATACACGTCGGAGGCAGTGGTGATCTCGGAGCCGTCGACTTGCTCCGGGGACAGGTACGCGACGGTGCCCACGATCTGCGCGTTCGTAGCAGTGGCGGCGTTGACCGCCCGGACCAGGCCGAAGTCTGCGAGCTTAACCCGGTGATCAGCACTGATGAGGACGTTGTCGGGCTTGATGTCGCGGTGCACCAACCCAGCGGTATGGGCGACCGACAATCCCGTGAGGACCGAACGCATCACCGCCGCCGCGGCGTGCGGGGGCATCGGGCCGCGCTCGGCGATCAATTCCCGGAGGGTGCCGCCGGTGATCAGCTCCATGACCAAAAATAGGTGCTCGCCATCTGAGCCAAAGTCGTAAACGTTGACCAAATTGGGGTGCGTCAGCTGCGCCATGGCGCGAGCTTCGCGGCGGAAACGCTGGCGGAAAACGGGGTCAGACAGGTACTTTTCATCGAGCACCTTGGCGGCGACTGCCCGGCCGAGCCGGAGGTCAACGCAGCGATACACCGTCGACATACCGCCCCGCGCGATCGGATGATCGATACGGTAGCGGTCGTCGAAAACGTCTCCTACTGCCAGTTGAGCCATGTCAACAGTATGGAGTACCGAACGCTCCTCATGCCAACGCAGCGCAGGGATAGCAGTAGAGTGGGGGCCGTGAATTCGAATAATGACCTGGAAACTCTGCTCGCCGATGAGACTTTGCTGAGCCTGCCTGAGGTATCCGAAAAGCTCGGCGTGGTGATCACCCGAGTGCACGATCTGCTCAACGATAACAAGCTTGTCGCCTACGTTCGGGACGGCAAGCGCGTCGTCCCGGCTGCCCTGTTTGGCCCCGATGGCACGACGGGGAAGTTCGTTCCCGGTGTGATCACCCTCCTGACGGATGGCGGCTACACCGATGAAGAAATCCTGACCTACCTATTCACTCCGGACGAGACCCTGCCGGGGCGTCCCGTTGAGGCTCTTCACGGCCATCTCGCGCGTGAGGTGCTGCGTCGGGCACAGGCGATGGCTCTGTAGCGCGCAGTCGGCGCCCAATCGCCCCGTCGCGGTAAATGAAGTCGGTGAGCAGCCAGGCGAGGACGGTCATCGGTACCATCCACCAGGGGTTGAACAGCACGTGGTTGCCGCTGCCCGTAAACGCCACGGTGATGATGATCGACGCCCCGGTACCCAGCCGCAGTACCCACCCTGGGGGCCGGAACGTCCCCAACAGGGAGATGACGGAGGCGTAGTACCACGGCAGCGTCACCGAGTTGAAGACGAAGGCCACTTGGTAGGCGGCCGCGGTGCCCATGATGTTGCGGCGGGCATTTTGCCGAAACAGCCACCACACGATGACCAGCCCGGCGAGCATGACCAACATCGATGCCGGGCGAAGCACGGCGAGCAAAGTGTTGTACTCGATGTCCTCATCGATCACCTGCAGGTACGGGGTGAGCAGGCTGGCCATCAGCGAAGGGAAGGCCAGCGGGTTAATCACCTTGGAGTTGCCGGAAATCTCCGAGAGCCAGCCCCATGACGACCCGGAGGCCCACGTCACCGCCGCGACTACCGCGAGGGTTTCCATGACGGCCACGGCGCCCGTGGCGACGAAGATGAGGAATCGGCGCACCATCGAGGCTTTCTCGACGGCGAAATGGTTGAGCATGAGCCACACAACGAAAGGCAGGGCGATCGCCGCCGTAGCCTTGAGCGACACCGCCACCGCGATGAGCGCGATGCCGATTACAAAGCGGTGGTTCAGGCAGGCGAGCAGACCGATGCTGACGAGACCCACCATGACAGTTTCATTGTGCATCCCGCCGATCATGTGGAGGATCATCACCGGATTGGCCACGCCCAGCCACAGAGCCAGGGCCGGGTCGCCGCCGAGGCGCCGGGCAATCTTGGGAATGGCCCAGGCAATGCCCGCGAAACCGACCACGGAGACCACCTTGTAGACGATAACCCCGGCGGTTACGTTGTCGCCTACCAATCGCGTGATGCCCTCCCCGAGCCACAGGTGCAAAGGCCCATAGGGTGTCGTGGTGTTGCGCCAGTCATGGGAGACTTCCAGCAGGTAGGGGCCCGGGTTGACCGCCGCACCTTGGGTGTAAGGATCGAAGCCGTCGCGCAGCATCGCCCCCTGCATGAGGTAGGAATAGACGTCACGAGACATCAACGGTGCCGCGAGGAGTAACGGCACGATCCACATCCACAACGCTCTGCGCACCGTTCCGGTTCGCTTATCGACGTCCCCGTCTGCGCCGTAAGGCCGTCCTTCACGGTTGATCACCGTGCGATAGCCCAGCAGCACCCATGCCGCCAGCAGACTAAGCAACCCGACCCACAGGGTCGCATTGGAGATGGCCTGCCCATGCCCGAAAGCAAAAAAGTTCAACCCCAACGCATCGAGGACTCCGCCACGGTTTCGGGTCGCCCCACCACCAAAAGAGGCGATGGCGAGGACGACGGTGCCAAAGGCCCCGAGGGGGATCGCGCCGGGCAGTTTAGAGACAGTCAGGCGCATGTCAGCTCCGCCGGGCAGTGGCTCGGATAGCCAGGCTACGTAGGGTGTCAGTGACCTCAGGGGACGTGCCTACCGCGTCCAAGTACGCCAAACCGGAGGCCGTGAGGGCGTCGATACGCTCCTCAATCGCTTCGACGGCACCGGTGGAGGAGATGATCTCCGCCAACCGCTGGAGTTCCGCGGGGTCTGAGGTAGTGCCGATCTTGGCACGAAGTTCTGCGGCAGCCACTGGGTCTCGTTCATCGGCCCGCTGCAAGGCCGTGGCAAGCAACACCGTGCGCTTGCCTTCCCGCAGGTCGTCGCCAGCCGGCTTACCCGTGATGGCCGGATCGCCGTAGACGCCGAGGTAGTCATCCCGGAGCTGGAAAGCGATCCCGATGTCTCGGCCATAGCCGCGGAAAGCTTCAATGGTGGATTCGTCCGCACCAGCAACCGCTGCGCCCAGGTGGAGGGGGCGTTCGATGGTGTACGCGGCAGTCTTGTACCGGTTGACGGCGTCGGCCTCCGCGATACTTTCACTCCCGGATGCCTCCAGGTAGATATCGAGGAGCTGGCCGCCAATGACCTCGGTGCGCATCGCCCGCCACGGTTCCCGGGCCCGAGCAAGGGCAGCTACCGACAGTCCCGAATCCTGCAGCATGTCTTCCGCCCACACTAAAGCCAAATCTCCGACCAGGATGGCGACGGATTCGCCAAAGTGCGCGGAATCCTTCACCCAGGCGGCGGCGTCGTGGCGAGCTTCGACTGCGCGATGCACGGTCGGCTGGCCGCGCCGGGTGTCAGAGGAATCGATGATGTCATCGTGGATGAGCGCGCAGGCCTGAATAAACTCCAACGATGCGGCAGCCCTGAGCATGGCCGCGGGATCTTCGGCGTGGCTGTCCAGCCCGCCTGCTCCCACAAAGCCCGCCCAGGCATATAGGGGCCTAATGCGCTTGCCCCCGCCCAGGACGAATGCCTCCACATGAGAAACAGCCTCCGTAACGGGCCGCCCAATGGTGGCGATGGTCTTGCGGCGCGAACGAAGGAACTCCTCAAGGATGTCCTGGGTGGCGCCAGGAATCTGATCGAGCGTGAGCGATCGGGGATCGGGGAAGTTCAACGCGGCGGGCCCTTCAAAGAAGTGAATATGATGCTCCCACGATACCCAGTCCCAAGCCCGGGTAGTCCGCGGCAAGGGGTGTTAGGGGATTTGAGAATCAGCCGCGGGCTTTTCCACCATCCCGGGCAGGGGGAGCGGAGCAGCGAGAACCGCAAAGGGCCGGGCGTCGCCTTCAAAGGTGAAGTAGCGCAGAACGTCATGGAAACCCATCGAACGATAAAGCCTAAAAGCATGGTTGTCTTCGTTGTCCACTTCTGGAGTGGACAGGAGGGCGTGGCGGCCCGGCGCGTTCCACAACAGCTGTGAGAGAAGAAGGCGACCGAGGCCGCGTCCCTGGCTATCCGGGTCGACGTGGATCTCAGC
This sequence comes from Corynebacterium atrinae, assembly GCF_030408455.1. Lineage (NCBI taxonomy): Bacteria > Bacillati > Actinomycetota > Actinomycetes > Mycobacteriales > Corynebacteriaceae > Corynebacterium > Corynebacterium atrinae. The sequence continues at coordinate 1,795,494 of NZ_CP046977.1, read as the reverse complement.
GACCTCAAAATAGTCGCGCATGAGAAGGACTTGCTCAGTGCTGGGGCCACCGGCCTCGCGCAGTCCCCGCCGCACTTGACGGTCCCACCACAAATCTTGCGATCCCAAATAGCCATAAGCGACGCCCAGAGCACGATCCCCATCAAAGGCAGCGAGGGCGGTGAACCCGGGCTGGATGATTTCTCGTCGCCACGAATCCGTGCGGCGGTGAAAAATCGAATCGTCGTAGCCCATCGCCTTGATGTAGATCTCAACGAGTTGCGGGGCCAGCACGGAGAACTCTGGCCCGCTCAGGCGGCGTATTTCTGCAGTCACATGTCCACTGAACCACGAACTGCCGTGGACTGAGGTGAACGCCACGACCCTTGCTTAGTGGATGGCCGCTAGGCCTTGTGGAGTTCGAAAAGCTGTTCTATAATCTAGTTAACGTGTTCGGTACAGCCTCTATGGTGAGGCCAAGAGAAAAACGATAGGAAAGGAGTTGGTCCCGATGGCACCTATCGTCTCTGCAACCACCAGGTTCACCCGCACTGGTCGAGGAACCCGTCGGGCAGACTTCCTCAGCAAGGCCAGCGCCTTGCTGTCGCAGTCGGTGGCCTATCGCGAGGAGGGGAACTGGGAGCAGGCGCTCGAATCCGCCTACCAGGCCGCTCTGCGCACTGCGGGTGCGTGGATCTCCGAGTCCTCGGTAGCTGGGCGCCGTCGCCGTCCCACCAGCGCGTGGGACCAGCTTCGCCTTGTTGGCGGCGGGGGAGAGGAGTGGGCGGATACCTTCAGTCAATATTCTCGTCTGCGCTCCCGGGTGGTCTCTGGGCTCGAGCGAGACTTGGACCATGACACCGTAGATCACATCATTGCCCTGGCGTCCGAGTTCCTGGCCATGGTGGAAGGTGATGCGAGCGGCTTCCCCGCTGCCGCCTAGCTGGGGCGGGGCGATAGTTTTGTAGGCATTGGCACTCTTGGGAACAATCCCGTTAGGCTGGACGTTAGCCCTATATAGAGCTCCACCCACGAAGTATGAGAACCCAGCCAATCCGGGAGGAACCAGTGTCTCTTTCAGAGCAGGAACAGCGAGCGTTGCGTGAAATTGAGCAATCGCTTCTCGCTGAAGACCCTAAGTTTGGGGCGTCCGTGTCTGGTGACAGCCTATTTGGCGGTGGCAACGGCGGATTGACTCTGCGTGGAGTCGCTATCGCAGTGGTCGGGCTCCTCATGCTCATCGGCGGGGTTGCCCTCGCCGCCCAGAGTCTTTGGTTCATCGCCCTGAGCGTCGTTGGCTTCCTAGTCATGTTTGGCGCCGGAGTCTGGATGCTGCGGGGGAACGGATCCAGCACCCGGAAGGAATCATCCCCGAAGCGTGCGAAGAAAGCTGCCGCGGCTAATAGTTCTTCGCTAGGTAACAAGATGGAAGAGAATTTCCGCCGCCGCTTCGAAGATCAGTAGCCACTGGTTGCATAGCCCGTCTCACCGTTGTGGTGAGGCGGGCTTTGTTGATTCAGCGGTGCCGAAACTCGACGGCGTGGGTAGGTAAGGCGTGTCACGGGCGGCCAGCGGCGTTGCTTGGCCCCACTTTGCCCCACTCTTTTGATCGACCGTCAAGGCAGTCGTAACTGCGAAGCTTTCCGAGCGGCATTTCTTAGAGTTTTCCCAGGAAGGGATCAACGGGAGTGTCGATTTGACTCCACTGGGGTGAAAGGAGGCAAATTGGCAAATGGGGCCATTGGTGCTGATGTGACACATGAGGCGAATGGATCTTGCCTCGATGGGTACGTGCCCCACTAGATTTTTGTCCATTTAACGTGCAGAAATAAGCTCTCTTTCGGCGTGGCTGGAGTAAATTGGTGTTGGTTGTGGGGCAAAGTGGGGTATTGTGGGGCGCAGCGGTGGAGAAGAGGTGCCCCTAGGGGCACATCGGATCCATGGCGAGAACCCATCCGATCGGCGACATTGAGACAAGGAAGGTGGCCCCGGGATGTTTCTCGGTACCTACACTCCGAAGCTCGATGACAAAGGTCGACTGACGCTGCCGGCCAAGTTCCGTGAGGATCTTGCTGGTGGGTTGATGATCACGAAGGGGCAAGACCACAGCCTTGCGGTCTATCCCCGGGAAGAGTTCGCGGCACGTGCCCGAAAGGCCGCTGCCGTGTCCCGCACTAACCCGGAGGCTCGCGCCTTCATCCGTAACCTGGCTGCCAGCGCGGATGAACAGCGACCCGATGGAAATGGGCGCATCACGTTGTCAGCGGGGCATCGGGAGTACGCAAACCTCTCAAAGGAATGCGTGGTCATTGGCTCGGTGGACTTTCTCGAAATCTGGGATGCCGAATCCTGGGCCGCGTATCAGAAGGAAACGGAGGCCGCTTTCTCGGCGGCTGACACAGATGACGTCCTCGGCGGACTGCTCTGACCTGTTGACAGGGTCGGGCGGAGCGCGTGTACGGACTCTGCCCGAGGTGATGCTCTGGTGTACTTCCCCGACATCAGATGAACACATCGGGCAGGGCCCTATACGCACCCCGCGCGGTCCGCGACGTCGGGCACACATCGGGACACGATGAGCACTCGAAGGGGGCGGACAACCGTGGCAGATCACTTCAGCGACATGGACTTTGATATCGCGGCTAACCACGGTCACGTCCCCGTCTTGCGCGACCGCGTGACCGAACTTCTGGCCCCGGCCGTCGAAGCGATGGGCGACAAGGCTGTCCTTGTCGACGGAACCCTCGGCGCTGGCGGGCACACCGAGCATTTCCTGCGGACATTTCCTCATGTCAAAGTCGTTGGTGTGGACCGGGATCCGGTTTCTTTGGGCGAGGCCCGGGAAAGGCTCGCGCCCTTCGGTTCGCGTTTCGTCGGCGTCCAGGTCCGATTCGATGGTATTGGAGAGGCGATTGCCAGCGAGCAGGATGCAGGCGGAGTGTTCGACACCGCCCGTCAAAATGGCATCGCTGGGGCTCTGTTCGACCTGGGAGTCTCATCGATGCAGCTCGACCAGCCGGAGCGAGGATTCGCCTACCGGGTGGATGCTCCCTTGGATATGCGAATGGATCCCACTCAGGGGATCACAGCCGCCGATGTTCTCAATACCTACTCCCACGGCGATTTAGCGCGCATCCTCAAAAACTATGGGGATGAACGTTTCGCCGGGAAGATCGCGTCGGCGGTGCTCAAGGAGCGGGACAAGGAACCGTTCGTCAGCTCAGAGCGTCTCGTGGAGTTGCTGTACGCCACTATTCCGGCGGCGACCAGGCGCACCGGCGGGCACCCCGCCAAGCGCACCTTCCAGGCCTTGCGCATTGAAGTGAACAAGGAACTTGAGGCGTTGGAAAACGTCATCCCGATCATCACTGAGGCACTAGCCGTGGGAGGACGGGCGGTGTTCATGAGCTATCAATCGCTGGAAGACCGCATCGTCAAACTGGCCTTCACTGAACTAACTGCATCCAAAACCCCGCCCGGCCTGCCGATGGATTTGCCGGGCACCGCCCCCCGTTTCGCCACCGTGACCCGCGGGGCGGAGAAAGCCACTGAAGCCGAGATCGAGGAGAACCAGCGGGCCGCACCCGTTAGAGTGCGCGCCCTGGAAAAGCTCCCTGACCCCGAGGAGAAGCGATCGTGAGCAGCACCGACAGGTACGACCGCCGGAAGGATCGATACACTATGGGCGCCAGCCGTGACTTCAGTACGGGAAACGCCTCCACGGCGGTCCTCGAACGCGACATCCGTGACCAGCGGGTGAGGGGATATGCTCAACCAGGCGGACAGCCGGTTGCTCCGACCTACCAACCCGGTCGGGACCCGCGGGCGCCGCTGCCGCAGCGTCGTCGTCCGTATCAGACTCGCCTGGGTTCCCAGCAGGTTGTGTCGGTTCGCGGTCGACGGGTGGTGTCTTCGAAGCAGACGACGTTGCTGGCCAAGTTGTCAGTGTTGGCGATCATCCTCTTCGTCGGGGGAGTAGCGGCGGCGATGGCTTTGTCGGGCATGTCTACTCAACAGACGTTTCAGATGCAGCAGCTTGTCTCTCAGGAAAAGCAGCTGAATAACCAAATTGAGACCCTCAACCGCGACTTGGCTAACGCCAGTTCCTCCGCCGAGCTGGCTCGCCGGGCAGGGGAGTTGGGCATGGCTGTCCCCACGCAACCGGGAATTCTGGCTGTGGCAGAAAATGGCGACATCGTTGAGCAGCGCCCGGCAGATCCAGCTACCCGGCCTATTATGAACATCAATGGAGCACCGGTTCGCCCAGGCCAGGCATCGACAGATCCGCAGGCTATCAGCGAATTGGGTAACAACCTCCAGGCTGTGCCGCAGGGGCATCAGCTTGCTAGCACCCCCAATGGTGCTGCCTCGGCTGGAGCTACTCGTTCCGAACCGGGCGTGGCACCGTACATGCCAAATGTTCCGGCCACGGTAACTGACAACAACTAAGCAGGTGAAGACGGGTAGTGAAACCACCGAACGCTGGAGGCGGAAGGCGTGACGCGGGGCGAGGCGACTCGTCCCGTCGTTCGTCGTCTCGCGCGTATGCCGGCGCACGTCCGGCAGCGGGGCGTCGAGAAGCAACTTCTCGGCCTCAGTCGGAGGCCGCCAGTCCTCGTCCCGGAAGGGTCGAGCCCCTGCGTGGACGAAAGCTGACTGAACGGCGCGTCACCATCGTCATGTCGCTATTCGTGGTGATGTCGCTACTACTCGTCGGGCGACTCGCCTGGGTGCAAGGAGTATGGGGCCCGGAACTCGCTGCTCAGGCGCAGGAACAGCGAGCGCGAGTATATGTTGATCCGGCGCGTCGGGGAGAAATTTCGGACCGTGACGGCAACAAACTCGCCTACACCATGCAGGCCCGAAGCCTCACTGTTTCGCCGAAGCTGTTGCGCAATGAGCTGCGGGAACAGCAGGACCTGCAGATGCGTATCGACGGGGAGAATGTCGGAAAAACTGAGGAGCAGATCAACGAAGAGCTGAACAAGCGCGTTGACGACATTCTCGAGCGCATGTCGCGAGAAATCCCCGCCATGATTAAGCGGACCGGTGCCTCCGGTGACGAGTTGAAGGAAAAGGAGATCCTCAACAAGCTGAAGGCCGATACCACCTACGAGGTCTTGGTCCGCAATGTTGATCCCGATGTGGCAGCGGAGATCGCCGCGACCTATCATGGCGTCGCCGCTGATCACCAAGACATTCGCCAGTACCCGAACGGGGCGATCGGAGAAAACATTATCGGCAAAGTGTCGATGGACGGGCAGGGACAGTTCGGTTTCGAAGCCTCCGGCGACGCTAACCTCTCGGGCATCAATGGGCGCTCCACCGAAGACGTGTCGACTGATGGCCAGGTCATTCCCGGCACGCTGCGCGACGTGGTCCCGGCTGTCAATGGCTCCAGCGTGGAGTTGACCCTCGACCTTGACTTGCAGACCTACGTCCAGCAGTTGTTAGAGCAGGCCAAGGCCAATTCCATGGCTAAGTCAGCGGAGGCGGTCGTGCTCGACGTGGCCACCGGCCATGTGCTGGCGATGGCGAATACGGACACCATCGATCCCAACGGTGATATTGGCAAGCAGCTGGAGCAGGGTAAAGACTTCGAGAACCAGACCATCTCCTACCCGTTCGAGCCGGGCTCGGTGGCCAAAGCCATTACGGCAGCCGCCACACTCGAAGAGGGCCTCACCACTCCCGACGAGGTTCACCAGGTGCCAGGCTCGATTCACATGGCCGGCGTCACCGTCAAGGACGCCTGGGAGCACGGGGTCGTTCCATACACCACCACTGGCATCTTCGGTAAGTCCTCGAACGTTGGCACGCTGATGCTCGCTGACCGTCTCGGCGAGGAACGCTATGCCGACTATCTTCAGCGATTTGGTGTCGGCCAGCCGACCGGCGTGGAACTGCCCAATGAGTCGGCCGGTCTCCTTCCCCCGCTGGAGCAATGGTCGGGTGGTACCTTCGCCAACCTGCCCATTGGGCAGGGCATGTCACTGACCACGCTGCAGATGGCTGGCATCTACCAAACGCTGGCCAATGGCGGCGAGCGCATCCAGCCCCGCATTATTGACAGCATTACCGGACCTGACGGCGAGACCCAAGACCTGCCGGAGCCGCAGCGCGTTCAGGTGGTGAGCCCCGAGACGGCCAAAACTACCGTCGATATGTTCCAGGCAGTGACCCAGTCCGATCCGACCGGTGTTCAATCGGGTACCGGCGTTGGCGGTGCCATTCCGGGATACCAAACATCTGGCAAGACCGGTACCGCTCAGAAGGTTAACCCAGAGACCGGCGCCTATTCTTCGAGCGCCTACTGGATCACCTTTGCAGGTATCGCACCCGCGGATGATCCTCGTTTCGTCGTGGCCATTATGGTGGATGAGCCGGGACGCGGCGTGGAGCCTGGGGGAGCGGGCGGACAATCAGCCGCCCCCATCTTCCGGGACATCGCCTCGTGGTTGCTCAATCGCGACAATATTCCCACGTCCCCGCCGAAAGAGGACCTTCTCATCCTTCAGGCCCCTTAGCCCGACCTACACCAAGGAGGAAAAACCATGGCACCGCAGGCACCCACCCTGTCTCACCTGCTCAACCTGGCGAATCAAGCCTCATCCACCGTGGAGGCAATGCTGGTGAATACGGGTGATAGTGACCCCGCCATCACCTCCATCAGCCTCGATTCCGCCGCGGTGGAACCCTCTGGCGCCCTGTTCGCCGCGTTGCCCGGTACCCGGCGCCACGGTGCCGAATTTGCGGACCACACTCTGGCAACCGCGATCCTCACCGATGACCCGGGCCGGGAACTTCTCCTCGAGGCCGGTGAGAGTCGGCCGATCCTCGTCGTCGATGACGTGCGTGAGGTCCTGGGCGCCCTCGCTGCGGAGGTCTACGGCCACCCCTCCCGCGATCTCACGATCATCGGAGTGACGGGTACCTCGGGCAAGACCACCACCAGCTATTTGCTGGAGGTGGGGCTCATCGCTGCGGGCCACAAGGTGGGTCTCATCGGCACGACCGGAACGCGTATCGACGGCGTGCCCGTCCCCACGAAGCTCACCACCCCGGAGGCCCCCACGCTGCAGGCGCTGTTCGCCCGCATGCGCCGCGAAGGGGTCACCCATGTGGTGATGGAAGTGTCCTCTCACGCCCTATCCTTAGGGCGGGTGGACGGAACGCAGTTCGACGTGGCGGGCTTTACTAACCTCTCCCAGGATCACCTGGACTTCCATCCCACGATGGAGGACTACTTTGCCACCAAGGCAAAATTCTTCGACCCCGGCTCCCCGCTGGCCGCGCGCCACTCCGTCGTCTGTATTGATGATCACTGGGGCAAGCGCATGGCCGAGCTTGCTGCCGACCCGATGACCGTGAGCACCAGCGGCGAGGTGGCCGACGTTCAGGCCCGTCAGGTTGAGCTCGCCCCTAGTGGGGCTCAGACCATCGAGCTCACCCTCCCGCAGTGCGACCCGATCACCTTCGAACTGCCTCTGCCCGGTGACTTCAACATCGCCAACGCCGCTCTGGCTACCGCCTGTGCGCTGGCCGCAGGCGTAGACCCTGAGAGGTTCACCGCGGGCCTTAATACCGTCGCCGTCCCCGGCCGTATGGAACGCATCGATGCCGGGCAAGATTTCCTCGCCGTCGTCGACTACGCCCACAAGCCGGCCGCTGTCGCCGCGGTGCTGGACACTCTGCGGGGTCAGATCACCGGACGACTCGGAGTAGTTGTCGGCGCCGGTGGGGACCGCGATCCTTCCAAACGGCCCATCATGGGGGCTGAGGCGGCGCGCCGCGCTGACCTGGTAATCATCACCGATGACAATCCCCGCAGCGAGGAACCCGCCACGATCCGCGCCGCCGTGCTTGCGGGCGCCCAGGGGGCCGGTGCGACCTCCGAGATCCGGGAGATCGGTGATCGCGCCCGAGCCATCGACGCCCTCATTCAGTGGGCGCAGCCGGGCGACGGGGTCGTCGTCGCCGGTAAAGGCCACGAGGTCGGCCAGCTGATCGCCGGGGTCGACCACCATTTTGATGATCGGGAAGAGGTCCGCCGCGCCCTCGAGGAGAGGCTCCAATGATCGATTTTTCCCTCGCAGAGATCGCCGAGATCGTCGGCGGCGAGCTGCACGATGTTTCCGACCCGCAGGCGCGGGTCACCGGATTCGTTGAGTTCGATTCCCGCAAGGTCACCCCGGGTGGGCTTTTCCTCGCCCTGCCCGGCGCCCGCGTCGACGGGCACGACTACGCCGAGACCGCGATCGCGGCCGGCGCGGTGGCGGTGCTGGCGGCGCGCCCGGTGGGGGTACCGGCGATCGTCGTCACGCCTCGGGGCCGGACTGAGTCCAACGCGGATGTCTACGCCAATGATGTCGACGGCTCCGCCGCGGCAGTAGTGGGTGCCTTGTCGGCGCTGGCACGCGCGGTGGTCACCCGGCTCGAAGATGAGCACGAGCTTATCGTCGTGGGTATCACCGGCTCCGCAGGCAAGACCTCGACGAAGGACCTCGTGGCTTCCGTGCTGCGCGGTGCGGGCGAGACTGTCGCCCCACCTGGCTCCTTTAACAACGAGATCGGCCACCCGTATACCGCCTTCCGATGTGATGCCGACACTCGTTTTCTCGTCGCGGAGATGTCCGCGCGGGGGATCGGCCAAATCCGGCACTTGGCGGATATTGCCCCGCCCCTGGTGGGCGCCGTCCTCAATGTTGGTTCCGCGCATCTCGGGGAGTTCGGCTCGCGGGAGAATATCGCGCAGGCCAAGGGTGAACTCGTCGAGGCGCTGCCCGTGAACGGCACCGCCATCCTCAACGCCGACGATCCTTTTGTCGCGGCGATGGCCGACCGCACCGAGGCGCAGGTGGTGTTCTACTCCGCCGCGGAGCCCCCGGCCCCGGGCGCCGACCTCTGGGCGGAGGACATCGAGCTCGATGATGTCGCCCGCCCCAGCTTTACCCTGCGCACCGCCGAGGGATCCATCCGCATCAAACTCAAGGTGTTTGGAGAGCACCAAGTCTCCAACGCCTTGGCCGCTGCCGCCGTCGGCCTGGCCGTGGGGCTGAGCCTGGAGCAGATCGCCGCCGGGCTGAGCCACCACAAGAATGCCTCCGCTCACCGGATGGATGTGCAGACCCGCGACGACGGCGTCACAGTCATCAATGATTCCTACAACGCCAACCCGGACTCCATGAAGGCCGGAATCGCTGCGTTGGCATACACCGCCGCGGCCCGACCCCACGCCCGTGCCGTTGCGGTGCTGGGCGAGATGGGCGAGTTGGGCCCCGATGCGGAGCAGTCCCACCGTGAGTTAGGTGAGGAGCTGGACCGGTATCGCATCAGTCACCTCATTGCGGTTGGGTCGAGCGCGAACAGTCGCGCCATGGCCACCGAGGCTGAGAACCGGGGTATAACTACGTCAGTTGCTAAGACCATTGATGAGGCCATTACGCTTGTCGATGCCGTGTTGCGGACCCGTCCGAGCGACTACAGCGGACCTGGGGGAACTAACCCCGGGGATGTTGTCCTCGTGAAGGCGTCAAATTCCCAGGGTTTGTGGCGCGTCGCCGAGGGGCTGCTCCACAGCAGTGCCAGCACTGAGAAAACATTGAGACAGATAAGTAGGGACAAGTAGCCGTGACACAGATCATCATTGCAGGAGTCCTCAGCTTCTTGATCGCAATTTTCCTTACCCCGGTGCTCATCCGCCGGTTCTCCGCCGAGGGCCTGGGGCAGGAAATCCGCGAGGATGGTCCCAAGTCTCACCTGCGCAAGCGCGGCACTCCGACAATGGGTGGCATCGCCATCCTTGCGGGCATTGCCATTTCCTACCTGGTGGTCGGTTTCTACGGAATGATCACCAAAACCGGTGGATTCACTGTCTCTGGCCTGCTCATCTTGGGCCTCACCCTCGGGTTAGGTGGTTTGGGCTTCGCCGACGACTTCATCAAGCTTTATCGCGCCCGCAACTTGGGTCTGAACAAGACCGCCAAGCTCGTTGGCCAGCTTGTACTCGCCATCGGATTCGGCCTGCTCATCCTGCAATTCCCCGACGATCAGGGTCTGACGCCGGGGTCGACGCACCTGTCCTTCTTCCGCGACATCAACACCTTCGATATTGCCCTGGGCGGCGGGATCCTCGGCACGATCGTCTTCCTCGTCTTCATCTACATCCTCATCGCAGCGTGGTCCAATGCCGTCAACCTCACGGATGGTCTGGATGGCCTCGCGGCCGGGTCCACGGCGTTTGTCATGGGCGCCTACTCGCTGATTACCTTCTGGCAGTTCCGTAACTCTTGCTCTGTCTCCGTGGAGCCGGGCTGCTACTCGGTCCGCGACCCGCTCGATTTGGCCATCCTCGCCGCCGCTGGTCTCGGCGCGAGCCTCGGTTTCTTGTGGTGGAACGCCGCCCCCGCCAAGATCTTCATGGGCGATACCGGTTCCCTGGCCCTCGGTGGACTCGTCGCGGGCCTGTCCGTCGCCTCGCGCACGGAATTGCTCATGATCATCGTCGGCGCGCTCTTCGTCATGGAGGCCGCTTCGGTGGTGATCCAGATCGTTGTCTTCCGCACCACTGGGCGTCGTTTCTTCCGCATGGCGCCGTTCCACCATCACTTCGAAAACGGCGGCTGGGCCGAAACCACCGTCGTCATCCGCTTCTGGCTCATCGCCGCGATGGCTGTGATGCTGGGAGTGTCCCTCTTCTACGCTGAGTGGCTGGCAGCCACAGGAGTGAGCTTGCGATGATCCCCGCCGAACTGACCGATGGTCGCGTCCTCGTTGCTGGAGCCGGAGTCTCCGGCCGGGGTTGCGCGCGGTTGCTCGCAGATCTCGGGGTGGACACCGTCGTCGCCGACGACAATACGGAGGCGTTAGCGCTTATCGACGTCCCCGGGATCAGCGTCGCCGACGCCCGTCGGCGTCTATCGGAGTTCTCGCTGGTGGTCACCTCTCCGGGGTGGCGGCCCACCTCGCCACTGCTTATCGACGCCGCCACGGCAGGCATCGAAGTCATCGGCGATGTCGAGCTGGCGTACCGTCTCGACCGGGCAGGGGTGTTCGGTGCTCCGCGTACCTGGCTCGTGGTCACCGGTACCAATGGGAAAACCACCACCACCGCGATGCTGGCGGCGATGATGGACCAAGCGGCGGCCCGCACGGGCCGCCGGGCGGCGGCCGTCGGGAACATTGGGGTGTCGGTGGCTGACGCGATCGTCGATAAGCACAGGATCGACGTGCTCGTCGCCGAACTGTCCAGCTTCCAACTCCATTGGTCGCGGCAGTTCACCCCGGATGCCGGAGTGTTGCTCAACTTGGCCGAAGACCACATTGACTGGCACGGCAGCTTCGAGGGTTACGCCAACGACAAGGCGCGGGCGCTGGCCGGACCTATCGCCGTGGCTGGGATCGATGACCCCCGCGTTAGCTACCTCACCGGTGGCATCAGCGGGCTCATCGGGTTCACCCTGGGTGAGCCGGCCGCCGGGCAGTTTGGCGTGATCGACGGCTACCTCGTCGACAACACCGGAGCCGAACCCGTCAACCTGGCTCCCGTCGAAGGTATAGAACCCGCCGGACCGGCGGGGATTCTCGATGCCCTCGCCGCCGCCGCCCTGGCCCGCAGCCAGGGGGTCACCCCTTCGGAAATTGCCGCCGCCCTGGCCGAGTTCCGGGTGGCCGGGCACCGCGGCCAGGTCGTAGCTACTGGGGCAGGGGTGCGATGGATCGACAATTCCAAAGCCACCAACCCGCACGCCGCCGATGCCGCCCTCGGCGGATTGGACAACGTTATCTGGATTGCGGGCGGGCAGCTCAAAGGTGCCGACGTCACTGATCTTGTGCTCACCCACCGGGGCCGCCTCAAGGCCGCCGGATTACTGGGCATTGATGCCGAGCACATTGCTGCTGCACTCGCGGCCCACGCACCACAGGTCGAAGTTTTTACTAGCCGCTCCACCGACCCCGTCGTGGCCATGGATGACCTCGTCGACTGGGCCGCGGCCCGGGCCACCCCGGGTGACACGGTGCTCCTCGCTCCGGCGGCGGCGTCCCTGGACATGTACACCGGCATGGGCCACCGCGGCGACCTCTTCGCCGCGGCTGCCAACCGGTACGCTCACGCAGCCCCGAAGGAGACCTCATGAGTACTCCCACCAAGCCCCGGCCTGCTTCCTCCAGCGGTGGAGGCCGACTCGGACAGGCGTGGGCCGCCATGCAGCGCTGGCTCGACGCACATCCGGGCGCCGATTACCTCATCCTTCGTTCCGTCATCTTCCTACTCACCGGCATCGGCGTGGTCATGGTTATGTCCTCGTCGATGACGTGGTCAGTTATCGAGGGCTCCACCGTGTGGGGTCAGTCGATCAAGCAGGGCGTGATGGTTGTCCTCGGACTCGTGGCCTTCTGGATGGCGCTGCGGGTGCGCCCGCGGACGGTGCGGCGCCTCGCGCCATGGCTCATCGTCATCGCCGTGGTCTTGCTCATCGCCGTGCTCATTCCCGGAATCGGTACCGGCCGCGAATCGGTTGGCTCCCAGTCGTGGATCATCCTCGGGCCCGTCACGCTGCAGCCCTCTGAATTTGCCAAGGTCGCCGTGGCGGTCTGGGGTGCGCAGCTGCTGTCGGAGCCTCCGGCGACCCGAGCCTTCCACAACTATCGTTTCCAATTTTTCGCGGGCGTCGCGGCAGCCATGACGATCCTCATTGCCCTGCAGGGTGACCTGGGCATGGCCGTGTCCTTCAGCATCGTGTGGGTCTTCCTCATCTTCTTCGCTGGGGTGGACTACCGCTGGATCGCCGCCGCCGGAGTCGCAGCCCTCGCTGGGCTCATCGCGATCTTCCTCTCTGGAGGATTCCGTTCCCACCGCTTCCACGTCTACTTTGACGCCCTCTTCGGACGTTTCGAGGACACCCGCGGCACCGCCTTCCAGTCTTATCAGGGCTTCTTGTCCCTCGCGGACGGCTCTGCCACCGGCGTGGGGCTGGGGCAATCCCGCGCCAAGTGGTTCTACCTGCCGGAAGCTAAAAACGACTTCATCTTCGCCGTCATCGGTGAGGAGCTGGGGTGGTTTGGCGGCGCGCTCGTCATCATCCTGTTCGCCCTTCTCGGAGTCTTCGGACTGCGGGCTGCGGTCCGAGCGCAGGATCGCTTCCAGTCACTCATGGCCGCCACCCTCACCGCCGGAGTCGTCTCCCAGGCGTTCATCAACATCGGCTACGTGGTCGGCCTCTTGCCCGTCACGGGTATCCAGCTGCCGATGATCTCCGCCGGTGGTACCTCGGCCATCATCACACTGGGTTCCATGGGGCTCCTCGCCTCGGTGGCGAGGCACGAGCCGGAGGCGGTCTCCGCGATGCAGTCCTACGGCCGCCCGCTGTTCGACCGCGCTCTGTTCCTCCCAGAACCGACCGTCTTGAGTGGCGCTGATGGGTCGACGGCCCGCTCCCGCCGGGCCGCCAGCCGCCCGTCGCCGGAGCAGCGCGAGAGGTTCGGTAACCCCGTGACTGGTAGCGTCAAGGGGAGAAATCCCGCCCCGCCGCGTCGTTCAACGGGGTCACAGGCTTCCGAGCGCGATATCCGCAGCTCCCACCACGACAGGAGACGCTAAGAAATGTCCGCAGGCAACCAGGGCCTCACCATTGTCGTCGCCGGGGGCGGCACGGCCGGGCACATCGAGCCCGCGCTGGCCGTCGCCGAGGCACTCGTGGAAAAACATGGTGCACGAGTCAGTGCCATTGGCACCCGCCGCGGCCTCGAGGCCGATCTCGTCCCCGCCCGAGGCTTCGAGCTGGACTTCATTGATCCCGTTCCAGTGCCCCGCCGCCCCAATCTCGACTTGGCCAAGCTGCCGTGGCGTCTGGTGACGGCCGTGCGCCAGGCACGCAAAGTCCTGAAGGACCGGAATGCAGACGCCCTCGTCGGATTCGGTGGCTACGTCTCCGCTCCGGCGTACCTGGCGGCGCGCTCGCTGCGCATTCCCTTCTTCGTGCATGAGGCCAACGCGCGGGCAGGCATGGCGAACAAGCTGGGCCAGCGCCTCGGTGGCACCGGCTTCAATGCCTTCGCGGGGTCCGGCATGCCGGGCCGAATCGTTGGCATTCCCGTTCGTGCGGAACTGCGCACGGGGGATACCGCTGTAGCCGCCGAGCGCGCCCGCGAGCAGTGGGGGCTCGACCCTGCCAAGAAGACCCTGTTGGTCACGGGTGGTTCGCAGGGCGCGGTAAACATCAACAAGGCGGTGGCCGGAGCAGTGGACACGTTGACTGCGGCGGCCGGTTTCCAGGTGCTGCATGCCTACGGGCGGCGAAACACCGCTCCCGCTGAGTTCGACAACTACGTCGCCGTTCCCTACATCGATGACATGGCCGCCGCGTACGCTGTGGCCGACCTCATCGTGTGCCGCTCCGGGGCCATGACGGTCGCGGAGGTCACCGCCTCCGGGCTGCCCGCCATCTACGTTCCGCTGCCACATGGCAATGGCGAGCAGGCACTCAATGCCCTCGACGTCGTCGCCGCCGGGGCCGCCCGGATGATCGATGATGCAGACTTAAACTCCGACCGACTAGTCAGCGAAGTCACCGAGATCCTCGGTGATGATGCCAAGCTGGCAGCCATGCGGGCAGAGGCTCGCGGCCATGCCGCGGGTGATGCCGCGGGACTGCTGGCCGATTCAGTCGTCGAGGGCGTGCGCAGCGCGGGCTCAGATAAGCACAACGACTAGTCAGAACTTCCAACCACGTAGCTCCCTTCAGGAGGCCCCTCATGACCGACGGCACCGTCGACCTCTCCCGTGTCCATCTCGTCGGAATTGGTGGGGCCGGCATGTCCGGGGTCGCCCGCATTCTGCTCTCCCGCGGCTCTACCGTCACCGGTTCGGATGTCAAAGGTTCGCGCCCGGTTCGCGCGCTGACCTCCATGGGGGCGTACATTGCCGTCGGGCATGCTGCGGAAAACCTCATGCTTGCTGGCCAACTGCCCACCGTGGTCGTTGTCTCCTTCGCGGCTATTCCGCAGGACAACCCCGAGCTGGTCGCCGCCCAGGAGCATGGCATCCCGGTGATTCGACGTTCTGATCTGCTGGGCGAGCTCATGGATGGCTACCGCCAGGTCCTCATCGCCGGCACCCACGGTAAAACGTCCACCACGTCGATGGCCGTCGCGGCGCTGCAGGCGGCGGGACTCGACCCGAGCTTTGCCATTGGCGGCCAGCTCAATCGTTCGGGCACCAACGCCCATCACGGTACTGGCGATGCCTTCGTCGCCGAGGCCGATGAGTCCGATGCTTCGCTGTTGCGCTATCGCCCCGATGTCGCCGTGGTGACCAACATTGAGCCCGATCACCTCGATTACTTCGGTACTGCCAAGGCCTACTATCAGGTCTTTGATGATTTCGTGGATCGCATGACGCCGACCGGAACCCTCGTCGTTTGCCTGGATGATATCCACGCCGCCGCCCTCGGCGAGCGCAGCCTGGACAAGGGCATCCAGGTTCTCGGCTACGGCACGACCGAGGCTGCCGCCCTGCACCCCGACATCCCGCTCGGCGCGGAGATTGTGTCCACCAGCTTCCAAGAAGCTGGCACGGTCGCGCACTTGCGTATCGACGACCGCGAGATCACCGTCACCTTGCAAATTCCGGGTCAGCACATGGTGCTCAACGGCGCCGGCGCGCTGCTTGCAGGTCTGCTCGTCGGGGGAGACCTCGACGAGTTGGCTGAGGGGCTGAGCGATTTCAATGGGGTGCGCCGACGCTTCGAGTACCGAGGAACCGTTAGCGCTGGTGAGTTCGCCGGCGTGCGGGTGTACGACGACTACGCTCACCACCCGACCGAGGTCACCGCCGTGCTGCAGGCGGCCCGCCAAAAAGTCGAGGCAGAAAGCGAGGGCGCCCGCGTAGTCGTGGTCTTCCAGCCGCACTTGTACTCTCGGACGATTGAGTTCTCGGAGGAGTTCGCTGCGGCGCTTTCGCTGGCGGATTCCGTCATCGTGTTGGAGATCTTCGGGGCTCGGGAAAAGCCCGTGGAGGGCGTGACCTCCCGCATCATTACCGATTCCATTACCTGCGATGTCGCCTATGAGCCGGACTTCTCCGACACCGTGGACACCCTCCGATCCCGCGTACGCCCGGGTGACCTCGTGCTCACGATGGGCGCGGGCAACGTCACGCTGTTGGCCGGCGAAATCCTCTCCCAGCTGGAAGAGCCCGCCCACCCATGACGCGCAAGAGGATCCTCGCCGCCATCGCCGCCGTCGTGCTGGTAGTGGTCGTTGCCATTGGTGCCGTGTGGGCCTTCCCGGTGTTCACCGTTAAAGGCTACGAGGTGACGGGCAACGTGCACACCTCCCAGGAAGACATCGTTTCGGTTACTGGAGTCGGCCAGGGCCAGAATCTAGCGCGGATCGACGCGGGAGCGGCCGCCGCCAAAGTGGTCACCCTACCGTGGGTGAAATCCGCCACCGTGAGCCAGCAGTGGCCCTCGACTTTGGGCGTGGAAGTAGTCGAACGCCAGGCGGTGCTGTATTCCGTTGAGGGCGACGGCGACCACCTCATCGACGAGGCCGGCCTGCCCTTTGTGATCGATGTTCCCCCGGAAGAGGCCGTCGAGGTCACCGGAGCCGAACGCCAGGAGCCGGAGGTGTTGAAGTCCGTGGCTTCCGTGGTGGCGCAGCTGCCCGAGCCGGTGCGCTTGGCCGTGGCGCGGGTGGATGTTCCCGCCCGCCATGATTTGACCTTCTACTTGCATGATGGCCGCACCGTGTATTGGGGTTCTACGGAAAGTGCCCACGATAAGGCGTTGGCGATGGAGGATGTCCTCGGCCGCGAGGGTCAGGCTTGGAATGTATCCAACCCTTCGTTAGTGACGGTGCGCTAAAACCGCACGTCAGCAACCCTAAAGTAGAGGTTGAGGGTACCGACACGCCGCCGAAATGAGCGGGATAATTTCCTTGCCGTCGCTCATGATGGAAATACAACTCGTTCCATGTACACCCTCACCTTAGAAAGGCGAGACCAGATCCCATGACCTCACCTAATAACTACCTCGCCGTCATCAAGGTCGTAGGCGTCGGCGGCGGCGGCGTCAACGCCGTTAACCGCATGATCGAAGAGGGCCTCAAGGGTGTCGAGTTCGTCGCGATCAACACCGATTCCCAGGCACTGCTTTTCTCCGATGCCGACACCAAGCTCGACATTGGCCGCGAGGCCACCCGTGGTTTGGGCGCCGGGGCGAACCCGGAAGTGGGCCGCACCTCTGCCGAGGATCACAAGAACGAGATCGAGGAAACCCTCAAGGGTGCCGACATGGTCTTCGTCACCGCCGGTGAGGGCGGCGGCACCGGAACCGGCGCGGCCCCCGTGGTCGCTGGCGTGGCCAAGAAGCTGGGCGCCTTGACTGTTGGTGTCGTGACCAAGCCCTTCAAGTTTGAGGGCCCGGCGCGTAACCGCAAGGCAGAAGAAGGAATCGAGGAGCTGCGCGCAGTCTGCGACACCCTCATCGTCATCCCGAATGATCGCCTTCTGCAGCTCGGTGACGCCACCTTGTCCATGATGGATGCCTTCCGCGCCGCGGACGAGGTTCTCCACAACGGCGTGCAGGGCATCACCAACCTCATCGTCACTCCCGGCGTGATCAACGTCGACTTCGCCGATGTCCGCTCCGTTATGTCTGACGCCGGCTCCGCGCTCATGGGCGTGGGTTCCGCGCGTGGCGATGACCGCGTTATGAACGCCACCCTTCAGGCCATCAACTCCCCGCTGCTTGAATCCACCATGGAAGGCGCGAAGGGACTGCTGCTCTCCGTCGCCGGCGCTTCCGACTTGGGCCTCATGGAGGTCAACGAAGCGATGACGACCGTCCAGGAGCAGTCGGACGAAGACGCCAACATCATCTTCGGCACCATCATCGACGACAACCTCGGCGATGAGGTTCGCGTCACCATCGTGGCCACCGGCTTCGACGCCAATCGCAACAGCCCGCCCGCCGCCGTTACCCGCGACGAGGCAGCCGAGTCCGTCACCCCGGCACCCTCCACGGAGGAGCGCGGGCGCCTGTTCGGCGGCGCCGAGCGCGAGCGCAGCGCAGAGACCGTCGACGATGGCCGCCACCACTACCGCAACGAGCCCAGCAACGGGGGCCTGTTCACCTCCCGCGACTCCCGCGGTACGAGCTCCCCGGATGATGATCTGGATGTGCCCGACTTCTTGCGTTAAACCACTGCGCTAACCTCTAGGGCATGTCCCAGAGCTACTCGCGCAGCAACGAGGTTCACCGCCCCGTCCGCATGGTCTTTACTACCCGTGCTGGCGGGGCGTCGTCGTCCCCTTATGATTCCTTCAACTTAGGCGACCACGTCGGTGACGACCCGGCCCATGTCGCCGCTAACCGTGACCGGCTGGCCTCGGTCCTCGGCTTGGACCCGAGGAACCTCGTGTGGATGGAGCAAATTCACTCCCCACACGTCACCGTCGTGGAGGGTCCGGTCTCAGCACCGGTGGAGGCGAGCGATGCGATCGTGACCACCACAAGGGGTTTGGCCCTCGCGGTTTTGGTGGCCGATTGTGTTCCCGTCCTCCTGGCCGACCACGTCAACGGCGTGGTCGCGGCCGCTCATGCCGGGCGCCTAGGCGCTCGCAACGGCATTGTGGCGCGCACTGTCGAGACGATGCTTTCCCTCGGCGCAACGCCGGGAACCATCCAGGTGCTGCTGGGCCCGGCGGCTTCGGGGCGCAACTATGAGGTGCCCGCGGCGATGGCCGCGGACGTCGAAAAGCACTTGCCGGGATCGCTGAGCCGCACGGCGAAGGGGACCACCGGGCTGGACATCCGCGCCGGGTTGGTGCGGCAGCTGATGGGGCTCGGGGTGACCGCCATCGAGGCTGATCCACGCTGCACCATCGAAGACGAAGACTTTTTCTCCCACCGCCGAGAGGACATCACCGGGCGCCAGGCCGGATTGGTGTGGTTGCCATGACCGGGGACGCGCGCACCGAAGAACTCCGCGTCAACCTCTCCGCCCTGACAAAGCGTATCGACGCCGCCGTGGCCGCCGCCGGTCGTACGCCCGGCGATGTCCGTCTCCTCCCGGTCACCAAGTTTCACCCGGCCGAGGATGTCGCCCGGCTGGCCACGTTGGGCGTGACCGACGTGGGTGAAAACCGGGAACAAGAAGCCCGGGAGAAGGCGGCGGCCGTGCCGCAGGTGCGCTTCCACATGATCGGGCAGATTCAAACGAAGAAGGCCAATGCGGTCGCGCGGTGGGCCGCAGGCGTGCAATCGCTCGATTCGGTCCGCCTAGCCGAGGCGCTCGACCGGGGCATGGCCTTGGCGCTGGAACGCGGCGATCGCAGCAGTGCGCTCCTGCCGTGCCACCTGCAGCTTTCCGCCGATGGGGATACCGCTCGCGGGGGAGTAGGGGAGAAAGACCTCGCGGAGCTCGCCGCTGCGGTCGAAGCGGCAGGTCACCTGCATCTCACTGGCCTCATGGTCGTCCCGCCGCTCGGGTCCTCCGCGGCGGAAGTTTTCTCCTGGGCACGGAAGTTGTGCGATGACTTGGCTCAGCGATACGGACGTCCGATGGATTTGTCCGCGGGCATGTCAGCCGACCTGGAGGAGGCGATTATAGCGGGGACAAATATGGTGCGTGTCGGAACCGGAGTGCTGGGAAAGCGGCCAGTAGCGTAACTGTTAGTTGCATCGCAATTACACACCTTCAAGCCCTGCCAGCTGCATTAATGGGTTGCTGACCCCGGGAGGATACCCCACATGTCGATCATCAAAAACGCGAAGGAATTCTTCGGCCTGACTCCGTACGACATGGAGCACGAAGATGCCTACTACGACGACGAGCCGCGCTACCGCTCCAGCGGTTCTTCCGCTTACGCTCCGGCCCCGGCGTATGAGCGTGACTCCTACTCGCGTGAGTACGCCCCTTCCCGCGTGGAGCGCCCCTACACGGCCGCACGCGCCGCAGTCGAGTTCGTTGAACTGTCTTCCTACGGCCAGGCTGCCACCATTGGAGAGCCCTTCCGCGACGGCGATGCCGTGGTCTTCGACCTGACCCGCATGGAAAACGGCGAGAACAAGCGAGTCGTCGACTTCGCCGCTGGTCTTTGCTACGCCGCCCGCGGCCGCATGGTCAACGTGACCAAGCACCTCGACTCGCATCGCACCGTCTTCGCCATCATTCCGGAGACCGCGGACATCTCCACCTCTGAGCTCGAGCGCGCCGCCGGTCTGCGCTAGGTTTTCTGCGCTAGGAACCTGCTTTAGCTGGCAAGCTCAGGCCCCTTCACCAGCACCTCGTTCGTCCCCGCGTGGGGCGGCGGGGTGCTGTTTGATTTGCAAAGGAAGAGACGGTTATCAGGCTCTGAAGATGTAACAAGGCTATTCACAGGCGGATCTATTAGAATTCGTTGGCGTGACTCTAATTGGAACCATCCTTTATCTTCTGTTGAGGCTCTACTCGCTCGTTCTCGTTGCCAGAATCGTCATCGAAATGATCCGTTCGTTCTCGCGTGAGTTTCAGCCGCCGCAATGGTTCTACTACGTCGCCGAGCCGATTTTCGTGGTTACTGATCCTCCGGTGAAGGCATTGCGCAGGATTATTCCGCCGCTGCGGCTGGGCGGAGTCGCCCTCGACATGTCGGTGATTGTGCTGTTCTTCGTACTCATGATCCTGCAGATGGTCGTTCTGGCCGTCTTTTAATTCCCCTCATTGCAGGGGAGGAATAGCCAAGACTGTCAACGTCCGGTAAAGATTTATAGTGTCTGTCGGGCCGTGGACCACCTAGGGGGACTACACTCGAACTGGACCGCAAAGTATCATTATTGGAATAAGCATCGTGTGGGTCCCCCGCACGGCCCTACGGGGCTTCATAAAACTCGAAGGGAACGCCAATGCCGCTGACACCAGCTGACGTGCACAATGTCGCTTTCAGTAAGCCGCCGATCGGCAAGCGTGGTTACAACGAGGACGAGGTAGATCAGTTCCTCGACCTCGTAGAGGACACTCTCGCCCAGCTTCAGGACGAGAACGACGACCTGCGCGCACGCGTCGAGGAGCTCAGCTCCAACGGCGGACGTGCCCCCGTTGCCGCCGCAGCTCCGTCCGCCTCCTCGGTGGATGAAGGCGCTATGCGCAAGGACATTGAGGCGAAGCTCCGTAACGAGTACGAAGCAAAGCTCAACGATGCTCGCCGCGCCACCGAAAAGGCCCAGGCTGATGCCAAGGCCGCGAAGGATGCCGCCGCTAAGGCTCGCTCCGAGGCAGACGCAGCGAAGAAGCAGGGATCTAGTGCTCCCGTCGCCGCCGCGGCTCCGGTAGCTGCCGCTGCCGCCGCTGGTGGGGCCGTGGGCGCCGATACTCACATGCAGGCCGCTAAGGTTCTGGGCCTGGCGCAGGAGATGGCTGATCGCCTCACCTCCGACGCGCAGCAGGAGTCCAAGGCCATGCTCGATGAGGCCCGGGCCGCCGCCGAGAAGCAGCTCACCGACGCGGACAACCAGTCCCGTTACCAGCTGGCGGATGCCGCCAAGAAGGCCGAAGCTCAGCTTGCTGGCGCCAACAGCCAGGCCACTGCCCTCATCGCCGACGCGGAGAAGAAGGCCGAGGAGACCACCTCCCAGGCCAACGCCCGCGCCGAGGCTCAGATCCGCCAGGCGGAAGAGAAGGCCAACGCCCTTCAGGCCGACGCCGAGCGCAAGCACACCGAGATCATGGCCACCGTCAAGCAGCAGCAGTCGGTGCTGGAAACCCGGATCTCGGAACTGCGTACCTACGAGCGCGAATACCGCACTCGCCTCAAGACCCTGTTGCAGTCCCAGCTTGAGGAGCTCGAATCCCGTGGTTCCTCCGCCCCGACCGGCGGCGGAAACAACGGCAACAACTAGGCTCCACCTAGCTCGGTAGTTCGCTCAGTGCTCCCCACCCGGGTCCTCTTCGGAGGACTCAGGCGGGGAGCATCTGCATGTGACGGGAAAGGGTGTATAGTGTCCACGTATCGCCACCGAGAGGTGGCTCAACGCTAAACGTAGACGCATTGATCCGGCTATCACCGGGGAGCATCCGGAAGAACGGCCCCGCGACACGGGGCTTAGTAGAACCGGACGGGTGGGACCGTGATTGACCTTCACCACGAAACGAAGTGGGGCAGCTGAGATTGTGTTCGGTTGTCCAAGCAGGGTGGTACCGCGCGATTACATCGCGTCCCTGGGCCCTTTGAGTAGTTTTTCGTGAGTGAAGGAAGAGTGACTAGCGCAATGAGCGAAGCCAACGGCGCCGACAACAAGTCCGGCAAAACCGGTGTGGGCGGGGTATACCCTCGCGTAGACATGACCGGGGGCTCCACCCGTTTCCCGGAGATGGAAGAAAACGTCCTCAGCTACTGGCAGGACGATGAGACCTTCCAAGCTTCCCTAGCCAACCGTCAGGGCTCGCCCGAGTACATCTTCTACGATGGCCCGCCCTTCGCCAATGGCCTTCCGCATTACGGTCACCTGCTCACCGGCTACGTCAAGGACATCATCCCGCGTTACCGCACCATGGCGGGCAACCACGTCCCGCGCGTGTTCGGCTGGGACTGCCACGGCCTGCCCGCGGAGTTGGAGGCGGAAAAGCAGCTCGGAATCACGAACAAGAGCCAGATCGAAGAGATGGGTCTGGCAAAGTTCAACGACTACTGCGCTACCTCGGTGCTGGAATACACCAATGAGTGGGAAGAGTACGTCACCCGTCAGGCTCGCTGGGTCGATTTCGACAATGGCTACAAGACGATGGACCCCGACTTCATGGAGTCCGTCATGTGGGCGTTTAAGGAGCTGTATGACAAGGGCCTGATCTACCAGGGTTTCCGGGTCTTGCCGTACTCCTGGGCAGAGCACACCTCGCTGTCCAACCACGAGACCCGGCTCGATGATTCCTACAAGATGCGCCAGGATCCGACCCTCACGGTCACTTTCCCGGTGACCGGCGCGGTCGAGGGCACGGCTGCTGCATCGACGCTTGCCGCACATCCCGAGCTTGGTAACGCCGCCGCTCTCGCCTGGACCACCACGCCGTGGACCCTGCCGTCCAACCTGGCCCTCGCCGTCCACCCGGAGGTGGAGTACTCGCTCGTGCGCGTGGGGGCAGATGGCCTGGCTGAGTTCGCTGGCCAGACCTTCCTCCTGGCCACCAATCTCGTCGGTGCCTACGCCAAGGAATTCGGCGAGGACCGCGAGGTCGTCTCCACCTTCCTCGGTGCCGAGCTGGAGGGCCTGAAGTACCAGCCGATCTTCCCCTATTTCGAAGATCAGCCCAATGCTTTCCAATTCCTCAACGCGGACTACGTCACAACTGAAGACGGCACCGGCATCGTCCACCAGGCCCCCGCCTTCGGTGAGGACGATATGGCGACCTGTAAGAAGTACGGAATCGACGTGGTCATTCCCGTCGACATGGATGGCGAGTTCACCTCCCTCGTCCCCGAGTACGAGGGCCAGCTCGTCTTCGATGCCAACAAGGACATCATCCGCGACCTCAAGGCCGCGGGTCGCGTGGTGCGCCACCAGACCATCGAGCACTCCTACCCGCACTCTTGGCGTTCCGGCCAGCCATTGATCTATATGGCGCTGCCGTCGTGGTTCGTCGCCGTGACCAAGTTCCGCGACCGCATGGTCGAGCTCAACCACAATGAGATCGAGTGGATGCCGGAGCACATGCGCGATGGCCAGTTCGGCAAGTGGTTGGAAGGTGCCCGCGATTGGAACATCTCTCGTTCCCGGTACTGGGGTTCCCCGATCCCCGTGTGGGTCTCTGACGATGACGCCTACCCGCGCGTCGATGTTTACGGTTCCCTCGCGGAGCTGGAGGCAGATTTCGGTGTACGTCCGAAGTCGCTGCACCGCCCCGACATCGATGAGCTCGTGCGCCCCAACCCGGATGACCCGACGGGCAAGTCCATGATGCGCCGCGTGCCTGAGGTCCTGGATTGCTGGTTCGAGTCCGGCTCGATGCCCTTCGCCCAGAAGCACTACCCCTTCGAGAACAAGGAGTGGTTCGAGACCCATTCCCCGGCCGACTTCATCGTCGAGTACTCCGGTCAGACCCGCGGGTGGTTCTACACCCTGCACGTGCTCTCCACGGCGCTGTTTGATCGCCCCGCCTTTACCAAGGTGGTTGCCCACGGCATCGTGTTGGGCAATGACGGGCTGAAGATGTCCAAGTCCAAGGGCAACTACCCGAGCGTGAACGAGGTGTTCAATCGCGACGGCTCGGACGCCATGCGGTGGTTCCTCATGTCTTCGCCGATCTTGCGCGGCGGCAATCTCATCGTCACCGAGCAGGGTATCCGTGATGGCGTGCGCCAAGCTCTCCTGCCGATCTGGAATGCTTATTCCTTCTTGCAGCTGTACTCCTCGAAGCCTGCTGAGTGGTCGGTTGACTCCACCGATGTGCTCGATCGCTACATCCTGGCGAAGCTCCATGACCTTGTCGCTAACGTGGACACCGCCTTGGCCAACACCGACATCGCCGACGCGACGGACGCCGTCCGCCAGTTCGCCGACGTATTGACCAACTGGTATGTCCGTCGTTCGCGGGATCGTTTCTGGGCCGGTGACACCGAGCACCCGGAGGCCTTCAACACGCTGTACACCGTGCTCGAGGTGCTCACCCGCGTCACGGCTCCGCTGCTTCCGTTCGTCTCGGAGGTCATCTGGCGCGGCCTGACCGGCGAGCGTTCGGTTCACCTGGCTGATTACCCTGCCGCCGAGCAGATCCCGGCGGATCCGGCGCTCGTGGAGGCCATGGATGCCACTCGCGGCGTGTGCTCCGCGGCGTCGTCCGTGCGTAAGTCTCACAAGCTGCGTAACCGCCTGCCGCTGCCGGCTCTGACGGTGGCGCTGCCGGACTCCGGCAAGTTGGAGGCTTTCGCCCCGATCGTGCGCGATGAGGTCAACGTCAAGGAGGTCATCCTCACCAGCGACGTCGACTCTGTCGGTACCTTTGAGGTGGTGGTCAACGCAAAGGTGGCCGGCCCGCGTCTGGGCAAGGACGTCCAGCGCGTGATCAAGGCCGTGAAGTCGGGTAACTACGAGCGCTCCGGCGACAACGTCATCGCCGATGGCATCGAGCTGACCCCGTCCGAGTACACCAAGCGCCTCGTCGCGGCGAACCCCGAGTCCACCGCGCGGATCGACGGGCTCGATGGCCTCGTCGTCCTCGACCTCACCGTCACCGAGGACCTTGAGGCCGAGGGTTGGGCCGCTGACGTTATCCGTGGCCTGCAGGATGCCCGCAAGGCCACCGGGCTGGAGGTCTCCGATCGCATCGCGGTGGAGCTGTCGGTGCCGGAGGACAAGCTGGAGTGGGCGTCCCGCCACCAGGAGCTCATCGCCCGGGAAGTCCTGGCGGTGACTTTCAACATCACCACTGAAGAGCTGTCGGCGGAGAACGTCCACGACGTCGTTAAGGGAGCCACTGCGAGCGTGGAAAAGGTTTCCCAGTAATCTAGCTCGCATGAGTAGGTTTCCTCGCCCCGGGACGGGTATCGCGGCTCCAGCCGTGATGGTCGCCTCGGGGCTCAGCCTTTATGCCGGAGCCGCCGTCGCGGTGGGGCTTTTCGACGTCCTCCCGCCCATCATCGTCGCCTGGTTCCGCATCTCCTCGGCTGCCGTTATCCTGCTGGTTCTGGTCCGCCCTGGAGTCCGGGCCTTCCTCGGCCGCGACGGGGCCCAGGCGGCGATTTACGGCATTGCGACGATGGGCATGAACATGAGCTTCTACGAGGCCATTGCCCGGCTGCCGTTGGGCACGGCCGTGGCGGTGGAGTTCCTCGGCCCCGTCCTCGTGGCGGCCATTGGTTCCCGAAGCATTCGCGATTGGCTGGGGTTGCTCTTGGCCACCATCGGCGTCGTCGTTATCTCCGGCGCCGTCTGGTCGACCTCGGCGTTGGGTCTGTTCTTCGCCTTGCTCGCCGGTGGCCTGTGGGCGGTGTACATCGTCGTCGGCTCCCGCGTCGTGGGCGGAACGGCCAACCCGCGCAAGTCGATGACTGTCGGCTTTTCCATCGCAGCCGTCATCGCTTTGCCTCTCATCGTTGCGCTGTGGCCTGATGACGTCGCCATGCCGGGCACCCAATTGCTGGGCCTCGCGCTCGGCCTGGGCGTTTTGTCCGCCATCATCCCTTATTCCCTCGACCAGGTCGTGATGAAGATGGCCGGACCCTCGTACTTCGCCCTTCTCCAGGCGCTGTTGCCGGTGGTGGCCGCCCTGCTCGGGGCGATCGCTTTGCAGCAGTGGTTGAGCGGGGCGGAGCTCGTCGGCATCGCGCTCGTGGTCGCCGCCGTTGCGATCGTGCGACAGCCGGTGCCCAAGCCGGACGATCCATTGGTGTGACATGCAACGCTGGGTCCTGCACATCGACATGGATGCCTTTTTCGCTTCCGTCGAGCAGTTGACCCGCCCCACCCTCCGCGGGCGGCCGGTCCTGGTGGCGGGCGTATCCGGGCGGGGAGTGGTGGCCGGGGCGAGCTATGAGGCGCGAAGTTTCGGTGCTCGTTCGGCCATGCCCACGCAGCGAGCCGCCCGGCTCATTGGCTATTCCGCCGTGCTCGTCAGCCCGCGCCATGCGGTGTATTCGGCGGCGTCGAGACGCGTCTTTGAACTCATTTCCACCCACGTGGACGTGCTCGAACAGCTCTCCATCGACGAGGCCTTCATGGAGCCCGCGGAGTTGGTCGGCGCGAGCCCAGAGGAGGTCCGCCGCTGGGCTGATAACCTGCGCGCGCTCATCCTGCGGGAGACTGGACTACCCAGCTCCATCGGGGCGGGTACGGGAAAACAATTCGCCAAAATTGGTTCCGGGGAGGCGAAACCCAACGGCACGTTCGTCATTCCGGCGGAGGAGGAACTAGAAATTCTCCACCCCATGGCGGTGGGAAAGCTGTGGGGCGTGGGCCCCGTGACCCAGGCGAAGCTCGCCCAGATTGGCATCGAAACGATCGGAGATCTGGCCGCCCTGAGCGAGAAGGAGGTTGCCATCTCCCTGGGCGGGACGATGGGGCCAATGCTGTGGTCCTTAGCGCGCGGCATCGATGATCGCCCCGTCGAGCCTCGCGCCGAGGCGAAGCAGATCTCCGCCGAGCACACCTATCCCCGCGACCTCACCACCCGCGGCGATGTCGATGCCGCCGCCCGCCGCGCCTTCGATCAGGCCCATCGCCGTTTGCTTATCGACGGTCGCTGCGCCCGCACCGTCTCCGTCAAACTCAAGATGGCAGACTTTCACACCGAGTCGCGTTCCGCGACGATGGGATACGCCACCGATGATGAGGAATCCTTGCGCGCGACCGCCTTCCGTCTCCTGCGCTATCCCAGCGAGGTGGGACCGATTCGCCTGGTCGGCGTCGGATTTTCCGGCCTGGAGCAGACCCGGCAGGACGTCATGTTTCCCGAGCTTGATCGCCACACCACCGTCGCTCACTCCACCGGGACGGATGATTTCGAGTCGGGCGTCAGCGACAATGCCACCCCACCGACTGAGATCGTGACCGATTTCGCCGTCGATGAGTCGGGCTGGCGAGCCACCCAGGATGTCCATCACCCGGAGTTTGGTCATGGGTGGGTGCAGGGCACGGGTCATGGGATCGTGTCGGTGCGTTTTGAAACTAGGGCTACCGGCCCCGGCAAGACCCGTACCTTCGACGTCGATGACCCAGACCTCACGGCGGCTGACCCATTGGCCAGCCTCGCGTGGGACGAGTGGCTGGCCGCAGAAGACCGCTAAAGCATGTCGGCAATCGGGTGGCCACCGGCCAACGCCACGATGAGGGCAATGCGCGATTGCCCGGCGCGGAGGTAGCCGGAACCCACGGCACCCAAAGACCCTAAGGTGGCACCCCCGCCCGCGCCGCCATAAGCCAGCGCCACTTCACCGGCGGGAACCCGGGTGGTGACGACTACGGGGATACCCGCCGCCAAGGCCGCGGCGACGCCCTCACCCATCGCCGGGCCCATGTTGCCGGAGCCGAGGGCCTCGACGACGATGCCCTGGGCGCCGGCGGAGACGGCGGCGTCGATAAGCTCTCGTCCGGCCCCGGGCCAGGCGGCGACGACGGGCACGACCGTGCCAGCGAGGGGCACAACGGGGACAGCCTTGGGGCGGCGATCCTCGCGGGGGGTGGTGGAAATGAATGCGTCAAGCTCGCCGGTGTGGCGCTTGGAGGCCCCGCGCGCCGGGATGGTCCAGCCGCCGAAAGCGATGAGCACTCCCTCGCGGCGGGAGAGGGGATCGGCGGCCAGGCGGATGGCGTCGACGAGATTGCCCACCCCATCAGAGGACGGGTGGTCGAAGGAGCGCTGCGCGCCAGTCAGTACTACAGGGCGGCCGTCGGCGTGGAAGATGTCAAGGGCCAGGGCCGTTTCCTCCATGGAATCCGTGCCGTGGGTGATGACGATGCCGTCTACGTCCGGGTCGGCCAAGTCGGCGTGCACGGCCGCGATGATCCCGTCGAGCTCGCTCAACGTGATCGCCGAGGAGTCCAGTCGGGTGAGGTCGCGCACGGTGACGGAGATGTGATCGGGGAGCGAGGGGAGGGCGGCGTCGAGTAGCTCGCGGCCACTGACGACGGGGACGAACGCCCCAGATTCGTCGGCGGCAGAGGCGATGGTTCCCCCGGTGGTCAGCAGCATGATGCGGGTCATCCCACCACCATGCCACAGGATTCACAGCTTCGGAATGGGGGATAGCGGGATTATCCCGTGTACGATTTATGCCGATACGGGCATCTGAAAAGCTCTGACCGATCGTGCCCAGACTAAGGAGAGTTATTTCCGTGAAGCTGAACAAAATCACCGCGCTGGCGGCCGCCGTGGGCGCTGCCCTCGCCCTGACCGCCTGCAGCACCGACGATGGCGGATCCGCCACCACGTCTGCCAGTGGCTCGGCCACCGAATCAGCCATCGCCGCCCCCAGCTTGCCGACGGCCGACGAACTCAACCAGGTCCTCGCCCGCGCCACCGACCCGAACGTGCCGCTGGAAAACAAGGTGTCCACGGTCCAAGGTGGAGAGACCGCCCCGGAGCTCTTTGAAACGATGGCTGCCTCGCAGGCCGAGTCCGGAGCCCAATTCCAGGTGGTCAACCCGGTCCTGCCGGGCTACACCCCGGACTCCGTCCTCGCATCCGTGAACTTCACCCTCCCGGATCAGCCCGCTCAGCCCGCCGAGAACGTGGAGTTCATCTACGAAAACGGCGAGTGGAAGCTCTCCCAGTCCTGGGCCTGCACCCTGATCACCAACACCGTGGCCCCGGACCAGGTTCCGGCCATGTGCCAGGAGTTTGCACCAGCACCGGCTCCGGCAGAGGAAGCGCCCGCCGAGGCACCGGTGGAGGCCCCGACCTCTTAGCCTTCGCGGCTTTCGCGGCCCTCCAAGGTGAGGATCTTGCCACGGCCGTCGGTGCGCACCGCCCACCGGCGGCGAATCCACCGGTCATGGGTGGCCATGAGCACCGTGCCAGGGAACTGAGACAAGGCCTCCTCCAGCTCCTCCGCTAAGGCGAGGGAGAGGTGGTTGGTGGGCTCATCGAGAAGCAGGATGTCCGGCGGAGACGCCAAGATGATGCCGAGCGATACCCGTCGCCTCTGCCCCAGGGAGAGTTCTCCCAGGGGTCGGGCGGCGGTTTCTTCGTTCATCAGGCCCATATCCATGAGGCTGGGGGAGCCGGCGGGGACGCGGGCAGTGAAGATATCGATGGCGGGAGTATCGAGGTCAATCCACTCGTCGTCCTGGCTCAGCCGGGTGATACGTACTTCCTCCGGGATGCGCAGCAGGCCCTCATCTACTGGCACCCGACCCTGGATTACCGACAAGAAGGTGGATTTACCAGCGCCGTTCGGGCCTTCGACCAGCCAATGGTCGCCGGGCTGCACAGTGATGTCGAGGGGCCCGAGCCGGTCGGTGACCACGAGATCGCGGGCGACGACAGCCGGTTCCCCGAGGGAAGCCAGCGTGCCGTGCTCGGGAATGCCGTGGAACTGCAGGCGTGCGGGCGGCTTGGGCAGCTCGTCGCGCTCCAACGCCTCGAGCCGGTTGCGGGCCGAGCGTAGTCGATTACCCAGGGTCTTGGCCGCGCGGTCGGCGTAGAACTTGTCGGTGATCCGGGACTCAGACTTCGACTTGTCGCTGTGGAAGATGTCCGATTCGCCGGTCTGGGTGGCCTTTTCCAAGCGGAGGCGTTCGTGCTCCTGGGCGGCGTAAAGCTCCTCCCAGCGGCGGCGGATGTCTTCGCGGGACTCCAGGTAGTCGCTGAAGGAGCCCGTGAACTGAATGCCTTGGCGGGTCGCTTCGCCCGAACCGCCCTCCGCGCCGAGTCCAGGATCGAGGTCGACGAGGGCATCGGCGGACTTATCCAGGAAGAAGCGGTCGTGGCTGGCGACGAGAACCGGGCCGGAGAACTCTTTGAGTTCGTTGATGAGGAAGTCCACGCCGTCATCGTCGATGTGGTTGGTGGGCTCGTCAAGCACGAGGGCATCGACAGGGCGCAACAAGAGGGCAGCCAGGGCGAATCGGCGACGCTGTCCACCAGAGAGGTGGCCAATGGTCGTGGCGAGGGGAATATCCGCCAACCCGAGCCCGGCGAGGACGGTGGCGATGCGGGCATCGAGCTCCCACACCCCAGACTGCTCGGCCTGGGCGAGGGCGGCATCGAAGGCATCGGCCAGTGCCGGGTCGTCCGGATTGTCCGCCATGGCGGACGATATTTCGCCGATGCGCGTCTCGACGGCGCGGAGCTCGGCCACGGCGGCGTCGATAAGCGCGGACACGGGGGAGGAGAACGGCAGTTCCGTTTCCTGCGCGATGAACCCCGTGGTCGGAGGGGTAGTGACAAAGCCGACATCCGGTTCCAGGGTGCCGGCGATGATCTCCAGCAGCGTCGATTTTCCGGCACCGTTTTCGCCGATGAGTCCGGTGACGCGCCCGGCGGGGACGGCGAAGTCGACGTCGGTAAGCACGCGGCGGGCAGTACCGGGATAGGTAAAGCTCACGCCGTCAATTTTTAAGTGGTGGGGAGAAGCCATGAGGTGATCCTTCGGCCGGGGCGGGAGCCGAGTGTTCAGGCTGCAACCGCACGGAAGATGGGGAAATGAGGGTGAATTACCAAAGGATCATGGGGGTCACTATATCAGTCAGGAGAACTAGCCTTCAGTAAAGGCCAGGGACGTGGTCGAATCCTGCACGATCCTAATCGTTGGATCCTGCCCGCCGTAGACGACGCGGGTGGTGAAGGAGACGCGGCCATCGATAGGCAGCGGCTTGGTCAGGTCGACGGTGAGCGTGCCCTCGCTGGTGGTGTTGGAGTGCAGGACGTTGAGAGTTTCCCCGGTCATCTGCATCGCCCCGGGGAGACCATCTATGCTCAGTGAGCTGATCGCCGGGCGTTGTTGCACCTTCACGTCGAGGGTGACCGTGTCCCCCTGGATAGACGTCACCGTGTACGTCGTGGTCTGCAGGAGGGTGGATTCGCCCGTGACCCGGGAATCGACAGTCCACCGTGCGCCTTCGGAGATCTCCTCGGTGGGGAACTCGACGGGCAGCGACATCAGCTTGAGCAGGGCCTGCTCCGTGACGGCGCGGCCATTGTCAGTCGCATCCTGCGGGGCGGCTAGCCGCACCGTGGACATGGCCCCGTTATCCTCAGCGCGCCAACCCACGAGGAAGCCCTCGGTGGAGCGAACATCATCGGTCAGCTCCAGGTTGGAGTTCGACGGTTGCCCCAGGACCAACGACACATCCCGGGTGGCGGCCCGCTCCTGATTGTTGGTGTTTGCTTCGGCGGCGACCCGGGTGGCACCGGTCAGCGGCAGACGCATGGTCTGCACATCACCCCCGGCGGGAGCGTTAACATCGAGCTTGTCCTGGGTGATCGCGAACTGGTTGAACCCCTCCGCCACCTCCACATTGAAGGTGTGGTCAGTAACATCCTCGCCCTCGGGGGTGGCGTCGCGGAAGGCGATGACTTGTGCCTGCTGCGCGCCTGTGTCCCCCGCCGGATCGTTCGTCGGATCACCGAGGGATTCCACGACCACCCGACTCGCATCCACCGGCAGACCGACCGCGTTCTCCACCGTAGGGGAGGAGTCCTGCTCGGCCGTGCAGGCGCTGAGCAGCAGGGTCGTTGACGCTACCAGGGAGGCAGCGGCGAGGATCGGACGCGGGAAACGGCGCGACGTGGAGAAATTCACATCGTCCACGCTACTCCATGCAGGTGGACGGGTGGACCTGAGGCGGCGGGGTGGGGGATGATGGTCAGCGTGACTCAGCCAGCAGCTTCCGCAGCACCCGTGCCGCGCGCCCGACATGTGGCCCTCATGGCCGCCATCATCGTCATGGTGGCGGCCGTCGACCAGGTGATCAAGTCGCTGGTGGTGCACCTGATGGAACCGGGCGACATCGTCCCCGTGATTGGTGATTGGCTACGGCTGTACCTGCTGTTCAACCCGGGGGCGGCGTTTTCTATGGGGGAGAACTCCACCTGGCTGTTTACCACCATCCAGCTCACCTTTGTAGTGGTGATCGCGGTGGTGTCCCCCCGCATCCGCGACCGGTGGCAGGCCGTGGGCCTGGCCATGATCGCCGGCGGCGCGCTGGGTAACCTCCTCGATCGTCTCTTCCGAGATCCCGGCTTCTGGTTCGGCCACGTCGTGGATTACATTTCCGTCGGCCGCTTCGCCATCTTCAACCTGGCGGATGCCTCCATTACAGTCGGCGTTGTGGTTTTCGTTGTCGCGATGTTTGTGGAGGAACGCCGCGTCAAACCCGCACCAACCGAGGAGGCCGAGGCATGAGCCAACGCGAAACCCGCACCCTGCCCGTCCCCGAGGGGTTGGCTGGCATGCGCGTCGATGCGGGCCTATCCAAGCTCCTGGGCCTCTCCCGCACGGTCGCGGCCGACCTCGCCACGGCAGGGGAGGTGCTTATCGAAGGCTCGCCCGTCGGCAAGTCCGATCGGCTCACCGCCGACACCTGGCTGGAGGTCACCCTCCCCGAAGTCGCCGACCTCACCCCTCGGGCGGAGTTGGTCGAGGGTCTAGATATCCTCTACTCCGACGACGATCTCATCGCCGTGCACAAGCCGGTCGGGGTCGCCGCCCATCCCACCGTCGGGTGGGAAGGCCCCACGGTCGTCGGTGGATTGGCGGCCGCCGGTTTCCGCATCTCCACCTCTGGCCCGCCGGAGCGCAAGGGCATCGTGCAGAGGCTCGACGTGGGCACCTCCGGCGTCATGGTTGTCGCCGCCTCAGAACGCGGATACTCCGTGCTCAAGCAAGCTTTCCGCGACCGGACCGTGAACAAGACCTACCACGCCCTGGTCCAGGGGCACCCCGATCCTTTCACCGGCACGATCGACGCCCCCATCGGCCGTCACCCCTCCTCCGGCTGGCGTTTCGCCGTGACCGCCGAGGGCAAACATGCGATCACCCACTACGACACGATCGAAGCGTTCCGCGAGGCCACCTTGTTAGAGGTGAAGTTGGAAACCGGCCGCACCCACCAGATCCGCGTCCACATGTCCGCCATCGGTCACCCGTGCGTGGGCGACCCGATGTATGGCTCCAATCCCGACCTCTCCGAGCGCCTGGGGCTTGGCCGCCAGTGGCTCCACGCCGTGCGACTCGGTTTCCATCACCCGGCCGACGGTCGCTGGATGGAGATCGAAGCCTCCTACCCGGATGACCTCGCCCTCGCCTTGGATCGAGTGAAAGAATGACTGAGCAGCGCGCGACCCTGCTTTCTCGCGTCGTCGGCGCCGTTGCCATCATCGCTCTCGTCGGGGCCCTCATCTTCGCCTTCTTTGATGATGCGACATCCAAGCCACTCGCCCCCAACGGCGACATCGTGGGCAAGGAGGCCTCCGAGCCCTATTCGGTCTACGCCGCCCGCGCCGCCGACAGCGTGGCAGAGGCTCACGACCCCGCCTACGCGTTGGTCACTTTCACCCATCCGTTGACGCCCGAAGAGGCACAAACTGCACTCGGTTCGGTGGGCCGCGTCAACGCCATGGTCATCGCCTCGGCTTCGCCGTTCCCCCTGCCGGAACCTGTCGACGGCGCCTCCCGCGCCTCCGTCTTCCACACCGAACTTGGCCGCATCGCGCAAATGCTCTCCGGGGTCGGCCAGGTCCCGGTTCCCGAGCGTTTCGACGCCGTCGTGGTCTACGACAGCGGCGACGCCCTGCGGGAGGTCGCTTCCCACGCCAACATCGCCACCGTGGAGGTGC
Organism: Corynebacterium atrinae; assembly: GCF_030408455.1. NCBI lineage: Bacteria > Bacillati > Actinomycetota > Actinomycetes > Mycobacteriales > Corynebacteriaceae > Corynebacterium > Corynebacterium atrinae. The sequence goes on along the minus strand of NZ_CP046977.1, from coordinate 1,761,264 downwards.
TTCCCGCCGACGCGTCTTGGGGTCGCTTCGGTGTGCGACCCGTCGACGTCCCGCAGTCCTAGGGCCGCCTGGTGGTTGAGCGGCGTCGAGCTTTCCGCGCCAGGTCGATGAGGTAGATGGCAACAGCACACCAAATGATGATGAAGCCGATCCACCGGCCCGTGGACAAAAGCTCGTGGGTGACAAACAGGGCCCACAGCATCTGCATCGTCGGCGTGAGGTACTGAATCATGCCGAGGGTAGCCAGGGGGATGCGCTTGGAGGCCATGCCGAACAGCAGCAAGGGCACCGTGGTGACCACGCCGGAGATGATGAGCAGCGCGGTGTGTGAGGGGCCTTCGCCCACAAACGTGCTGCGCCCTACGGCGCTGAGCCACACGAGGTAGCCAATCGCTAGCGGCGCCATGACCAGGGATTCGGCGGTCAATGATGCCGTGGGAGGCACCTGTACCTGCTTCTTCACCAAGCCATAGAAGCCAAAGGAGAAGGCCAACCCGAGTGCCAGGATGGGTGCCTGGCCGGAGAGGAAGGTCAACTGGATCACGCCTACGGCTGCGATCGCCACCGAGACTGTCTGGAGTCGGCTGAGGCGCTCGCCCAGAAAGACCACGCCCAGCAGCACCGAAACCAGAGGATTGATGAAGTATCCGAGGGCAGCATCGGCGACGTGATCGGAGTTCACCGCAACGACATAAATGCCCCAGTTGACGGAAATGAGCAACCCCGCCAGGACGAGGAGAAGCCACGTCGAGCGGCTAGCGCGGCGCAGGGCATCCCAGCCTTTGAGCGCGGTGAGCACCACGGTCATGATCACGGCGGTCCACACGATACGGTGGGCAAGAATCTCCACGGGTCCCGCCGGCAACAGCAGGGGGAAAAATGCTGGGAACAGGCCCCACAGCAGGTAAGCGACCAGACCGTAGATCATGTCAGGCCATGCTACTAGCCGTTTCTTCAGCTAATTTCCTTGACTTGCCAGACTGGCTAGACTTCACGGCATGGCAAAGAACTCCTCCTTCGTCCACTTGCATAACCACACCGAGTTTTCGATGCTCGACGGAATGGCCAAGGTGGACCTTCTGGCGGAGGAGGTTGGTCGCCAAGGCATGCCCGCCGTCGGTATGACCGACCACGGCAACATGTTTGGCTCCGATGCCTTTTACAAGCGAATGACGGCCGCGGGGATCAAGCCGATCATTGGCATCGAGGCCTACTTGGCGCCCGAGAGCCGCTTCAACAAAACTCGCGTGCGCTGGGGTGAGCCCCACCAAAAATCCGATGACGTGTCCGCCTCTGGTGCCTATCTGCACCAGACGATGCTCGCCGAGAATGCCACCGGCTTAAAGAACCTGTTTTACCTGTCCTCGATGGCGTCCTACGAGGGGCAGTTGGGCAAGTGGCCGCGCATGGACGCGGAGCTCATCGCCGAGCATGCCGACGGCATCATCGCCACGACCGGTTGCCCTTCCGGCGACGTGCAAACCCGCCTCCGCCTCGGTCAGTTCGACCAGGCTTTGGAAGCCGCCGCCATGTGGCAGGACATTTACGGCAAAGACAACTACTTCCTCGAGCTCATGGATCACGGATTGCACATTGAGCAGCGCGTGCGCTCCGAGCTCCTGGAGATCGGCCGCAAGCTCGAACTACCCGCCCTCGTCACCAACGACTGCCACTATGTCCTGGAATCCCAGGCCCAGGCACACGAGGCGATGCTGTGCGTCCAAACCGGCAAGACCCTCAACGACCCTGATCGCTTCAAATTCGATGGCACCGGCTACTACATCAAGCCAGCCTCGGAGATGAGACAGCTTTTCGACGACATCGTGCCCGACGGATGCGACAACACCCTGCTCATTGCGGAAAGGGTGCAAGACTACAGCGAAATCTGGGAATCCCACCCCCACGACCGCATGCCCGTCGCGGATGTCCCCGACGGCCACACCCCGACGACGTGGCTGCACCACGAGGTGATGGAGGGATTGCGGGAGCGTTTCCACGGCGCCGAGATCCCCGCCGACTACATCGAACGAGCTGAGTTCGAGATCAACGTCATCGACATGAAGGGCTACCCCTCCTACTTCCTCATCGTCGCCGAGATCATCAAGCACGCCCGCTCCATCGGCATTCGCGTCGGCCCGGGCCGTGGCTCCGCGGCAGGTGCCCTCGTCGCCTACGCCTTGACCATTACTAACATCGACCCGATCGAACATGGTCTGCTGTTCGAGCGATTCCTCAACCCCGAGCGACCGTCTGCTCCCGATATCGATATCGACTTCGATGACCGCCGACGCGGTGAGATGATCCGCTACGCCTCCGAACGCTGGGGCGAGGACAAGATCGCCCAGGTGATCACCTTCGGCACGGTGAAAACGAAGCAGGCGCTTAAAGACTCCGCCCGCGTGCAGTTCGGACAGCCCGGCTACCAAATGGCCGACCGCATTACAAAGGTCCTGCCGCCGCCGATCATGGCCAAGGACATCCCCCTTTCCGGCATCACCGATTCCTCGCATGAGCGATTCAACGAGGCCGGAGAGGTCCGCCAGCTCATCGAAACCGACCCAGATATCCGGAAGATCTACGAGACCGCCCGTGGCCTCGAAGGCGTGGTCCGCCAGGCGGGCGTGCACGCCTGTGCCGTGATCATGGCGTCGGTCCCGCTGCTCGACCACATCCCGATGTGGCGGCGAGCCAACGACGGCGCGCTCATCACCGGCTGGGATTACCCGGCGTGCGAGGCCATCGGCCTGCTCAAGATGGACTTCCTCGGTCTGCGTAACCTCACCGTCATTGGCGATGCCCTCGACAACATCAAAGCCAACCGCGGCGAAGACCTCGACCTGGAAACCCTGGCGATCGAGGACACGGAAACCTACGAGCTGCTCGGCCGGGGCGAAACCCTCGGCGTGTTCCAGCTGGACTCCGGCGGCATGCAGGAACTGCTCAAACGCATGAAGCCCACCGGCTTCAACGACATCGTCGCCTCCCTGGCGCTCTACAGACCCGGCCCCATGGGCGTCAACGCCCACCTCGACTACGCCGACCGCAAGAACGGCCGCAAGCCCATCGTGCCCATCCACCCCGAGCTCGAGGAACCGCTGCGCGACATCCTCGACGAGACCTACGGCCTCATCGTCTACCAGGAGCAGATCATGGAGATCTCGCGCCGGGTGGCCAACTACACCGCCGGTGAAGCCGATGGCTTCCGAAAAGCCATGGGTAAGAAGAAACCCGAGGTGCTGGAGAAGGAGTACGCGAAGTTTGAGGCCGGGATGCTCTCCAACGGCTTCAGCGCTGAGCCAATCAAGGCACTGTGGGACACCATCTTGCCTTTCGCCTCCTACGCTTTTAACAAGTCACACGCCGCAGGCTATGGCCTCGTGTCCTTCTGGACCGCTTACCTCAAGGCCCACTACGCCCCCGAATACATGGCCGCCCTGCTGACCTCTGTCGCGGATAAGAAGGACAAATCCGCCATCTACCTCTCGGACTGCCGGCACTTGGGGTTGAAAGTCCTGCCCCCGGACGTCAACCAGTCGGAGAATGACTTCGTCGCCGTCGGCGAGGACATCCGCTTCGGCCTCGGGGCCATCCGCAACGTGGGCGAGGAGGTCGTGGCGTCGATTGTGGAAACGCGCAGGGCAAAGGGGTCGTTTACCTCCTTCTCTGATTACCTCGACAAGATCGACTTGCTTCCCTGCAACAAGCGCATCACGGAATCGCTCATCAAGGGAGGCGCCTTCGACTCCCTGGAGCATCCCCGAAAGGGCCTCATGCTCGTCCACGAGGATGCCGTCGACTCTGTTCTGGCCACCAAGAAGGCCGCGGACAAGGGACAATTCGACCTTTTCGCTGGCTTCGGCGGTGAGGAGGGGGACGACAGCGGCGTGAGCGTGTTCGCCATCGAGGTGCCAGAGGAGAATTGGGACCGCAAGCACGAGCTGGCTTTGGAACGTGAGATGCTCGGCCTCTACGTCTCAGGCCATCCGCTGGACGGTTTCGAAGAGGCGCTCGAGGCTCAAACCGACACCGCCCTGACCACCATCCTGGCGGGGGAGGCCCGCCACGGAGCCGAGGTGACCATCGGTGGCATCATCTCGGGTGTGGACCGCCGCTTCTCCAAAAAGGATGGCTCCCCGTGGGCCATCGTGACCATGGAAGACCACCATGGCGCGCAGGTGGAACTCCTCGTCTTTAACAAGGTCTACTCGCTGGTAGCGTCCCAGATCGTTGAAGACAACATCATCCTGGCGAAGGCACATGTGTCCATCAAGGACGATCGCATGTCATTGTTCTGCGATGACCTCAAGGTCCCCGAGCTGGGGCCCGGCAACGGGGCGGGCCTGCCGCTGCGTCTGACGTTGCGCACCGATCAGTGCACCATCGAGCACATCACCAAACTCAAGCAGGTGTTGGTATCCAACAAGGGCGAATCTGATGTCTATCTCAAGATCGTCAACGGTGATTCCTCGACGATGATGGTCCTCGGTGAGCACCTGCGAGTGGAACGGTCCGGATCATTGATGGGAGACCTTAAGGCGACGATGGGGCAGGGAATTCTAGGCTAAGACCCATGCAGCCAAAAAAGGGGCTCACCGGCCGGTGAGCCCCTTAATCCGTTGTGGAGAACTAGACCGGCACGCCGATGCTGCGGAGCGCGTTGCGCAGCATGGCCTCACCGTTGGGGATGAACGGGGTGGCGAAGGCGGCGACCTTGGTGACGAGGGCGCCGACCATCAAGATCGCCTGCACGGTGTCGAGGACGAGCTTGGCATCACCGGTGACAACGGCGGAGCCCATGAGCGGAGGAATACCCTCGGGCAGATCCTCGGGGGTGCTGCTGAGGGAAGTGTCGGAGGACAGGCTGGAGCCCGAGCCATCTTCGGCCTGGACGGGAGTAACGAGCGCGAGGCCGGTGGCAGTGGCTGCGACGAGTGCGACGGTCAGACGACGACGGTTCATGGGTTCTCCTAATAAGAGGCCTAACGGCGTGAAGACATTCACCATGAAACATAGCAGTTGCATGTGAGATTATCTTCCCCCTGCAGAATTCAGTTGCTTGTTCAGCGCTGAGAACTTGGCGGACTACACTGTTTCCCCATGAGCGAGAACCCATCGGTATCCCTGGCCCCTGACACTTTCGACGCAGTCCGCGCGTCGGACATTCAGCATGCTCAGGCCCGAATTTCGGCGGTCATCGCCCCCACGCCACTGCAGTACTGCCCTCGCCTGTCCGAACAAACCGGGGTCGAGGTCTACCTCAAAAGAGAAGATCTGCAAGACGTGCGCTCCTATAAAATTCGCGGCGCCTACTATGCGGTGGCGAACCTCAACGAGGAACAGCGCGCCGCGGGCATCGTCGCGGCCTCGGCCGGCAATCACGCCCAGGGTGTGGCCTACGCCTGTCGCACAATGGGTATCCGAGGACGCATCTACGTTCCCAGCCAGACCCCGAAGCAAAAGCGCGATCGCATTATGGTCCACGGTGGGGACATGGTGGAGCTCATCGTCACGGGGAACAACTTCGATGAGGCGTCCGCCGCTGCGCATGCCGATGCCGCCGAGCGCGGCGCCACCGTCGTTGAGCCTTTCGACGCCCGAGATACCGTCATCGGGCAGGGCACCGTCGCCGCGGAAATCCTCACCCAGTTGACGTCGGTGGGCAAGTCCCTCGACTCGGTTTTCGTGCCCGTCGGTGGCGGTGGCCTGCTGTCAGGCGTGGCCAGCTACCTTGCCGACATGGCTCCCAGGACCGCCATCATCGGCGTGGAACCTGCCGGTGCGGCCTCCTTGCAGGCTGCCCTTGCCGCCGGTGGACCCGTTACTTTGGACAAACTTGACCCCTTCATCGATGGTGCCGCCGTCAAGCGCATCGGCGACCTGCCATTTCACATCGTCGAGGCCAACCAGGGGCGAATCCACACCATTGATGTTTCAGAGGGCTCGGTGTGCACCGAGTTGTTGGAGCTGTACCAAAACGAGGGCATCATCGCCGAGCCTGCCGGAGCCCTATCCGTCACCGGTTTGCGCCACACGAACCTGGCGCCGGATTCGGTTGTGGTGTGCATCATCTCCGGTGGCAATAACGACGTCCTGCGCTACGCCGAGATCATGGAACGCTCGCTGGTCCACCGCGGCCTCAAGCACTACTTCCTCGTCAACTTCCCGCAGGAGCCCGGCCAGCTGCGTCACTTCCTCACGGACATTCTCGGCCCCGACGATGACATCACGCTGTTTGAGTACCTCAAGCGCAACAACCGCGAGACCGGGGCGGCGCTCGTGGGACTCGAGCTCGGACGAGCCAGCGACTTGGACCCACTGCTGGAGCGGATGTCCACCTCGCGCATTGAATGCCAGCTGCTGCACCCGGAGACCCCCGAATACGAGTACCTGGTGAGCCTCTAGTCTGTCTCCGTCGCTTGCACCATGAACTCGGCAATGGTGTGGGGATCGGCGAAGAAGTCTCGCAACGCCCGGAAGGACGTGGTTTGGTCCACGCCGATCCCGCGGAGGACATCGCCGTCAGCCGTGAACTCGTAGATGCGGGCACCCGGCAAGGACAACAGGACGGGCGAGTGCGTCGCGATGATCAGTTGCGCGCCCGCCTGGGCGATCTGGTGCAGCTCCGCGAGCAACGTCATCTGCCGCACGAAGGACAGGCCCGACTCGGGCTCATCGAGAAGGAACAGGCCGTTGCCGTGGAACTTCTCCTGCACGAGGTGCATGACGGATTCCCCGTGTGACATGGCATTGAGGTCGCGATCGTGATTACGGCCAAATTCCGTCGCCAGGCTGTAGTGGGTTTCTGCCCGCAGGAAGTAGCCCTGCATGGCGCGGGTCCCCATCGTGGGATAAGCGGCATTGCGCAGGGGATTGACCCGCTCTTCTACCCGTTCCCCATAGGCGCCGCCGTCGCTGTTAAATCCGCAGGAGACGGCGATGCCTTCTAGAAGCGTGGACTTTCCCACTCCGTTTTCGCCCGTGAACAAGGTGAAGGGCCGTTCGAGGTTGATCCTTCCCACGTTCTTGAGCACCTGGAACGCCGGGACGGCCTCAACCCACTCCGGTGTCGGCGACGTGAGCGAAGGGGGATACGCCGGGCGGTAGTCACGGATGAACCAACCAGCAATGCTCATGCGTCCTCCTCGGTGAGGAACGCCGCGGAGCCTAAGGGGTCGGAGGCGAACTCCTGGGCTGCGGCGAAGGCATCGGTCTCCTCGAACGGCACCCACCGCACCCCGGTGGGGGTCAGTTCGAGGATCTGGGCATCCGGGATGGCCAAGAGGATGGGGGAGTGGGTCGCCATGATGATCTGGGAACCGGCCTCGGCGAGGTGGTACAGACGCCCCAGCAGCTCCAGCTGACGGAGCGTGGACAGGCCGGCCTCGGGCTCGTCGAGAAGAAACAACCCATCGCCGTGGAAACGGCGAAGAATGGTGGCGATGAGGGACTGGCCGTGGCTCATCCTCCGGAGATCGTTCATGGGAGTGCTGCGCGGCGGCACCGGGTGGAGGGTCTCGTAGTAGCTGGCCAGTTGGTAGAAGGACTCCCCGCGGAGGAAGAAGGCGTCTTCGGGGTTGCGGCGCCGAACCAGCGTGATCGCGGCGTGCAGCGGGGAGACCGAGTCTGTCATGGTTTCAAAGGACGCATGGCGCGAGCCGCCCTCCGGGTTGAGTCGGCTGCCGACGGCGATCGCCTCGATGAAGGTGGACTTTCCCGTCCCGTTCTCACCGGTGATGATGGTGATGGGGGAGTCAAAGTCCACACCCTCCGCGGCTAGCAGCTGAACCACCGGCAGCCCCGCTACGTAGGGCGGGAGCTCTTCGAGGGGGGTATCTAGGCGCGCGGAGGTGATGAACACGGCGGTCAGCGCCTGATCAGCGCGAACTCCCAAGCCCCAAGGTCCGTGGCATCCGGTCCCACGGCAGGCGTGCTGAAGGAGTAAATCAACTCGCCGCCGAAGGGCACAGTAACCGATTCCGCAGAGAGATTGGCCACGAGCATGACGTCCTCGTATCCCATGGCCAGCCACATGTTATCTTCTGAGCCCGTCTCCACGATCAGGCGGGTGAGGTCGGCGCGGGCAAGTCCCAGCTCCGCGCGAAGACGCAGCAGCTCGCGATAAGCGGCGTGAATCTCCTCCTGCGTCTCATCGAACGCCCAGTTCAGTTGGGAAGACTCGAAGGTCATCGGGGAAGCCGGATCGGGCACCATGGCGTGGTCCCAGCCCGTGTGGGAAAACTCGCGGGTCCGGCCTTCGGTGGTGAGGCGATTGAGGTGGTCGTCGGTGTGCGAGCAGAAAAACGCGAACGGGGTGCGTGCACCGAATTCCTCACCCATAAACAGCATCGGGGTGAAGGGGGAGGAGAAGATGATCGCGGCCTTGAGCACCTGCTGCTTCGGGCTGAGGTTCATCGACGGTCGGTCACCGGAGGCACGGTTTCCCACCTGGTCATGGGTGGTGGTGTAGGTGACAAATCGGTGCGCCGGGGTGCTCGCGCGGTTGATGGCCCGGCCGTGGGTACGTCCGCGGAAGTGTGACATCGTGCCGGTGAAAAAGTAGGCTTCGCGCAGGGTTTTCTCCAATGCAGCGAGGGAGCCGTAGTCCTCGTAGTAGGCGTGGTCCTCGCCGGAGACGAGGGTGTGAAGCGCATGGTGGACGTCATCAAGCCATTGTGCAGCGAGGCCGTAGCCACCGGCCTCGGGGGAGGTGATCAGCCGGGGGTCGTTGAGATCGGATTCCGCGATGACGTATCGGGGCACCCCGGTGCGGGTCGTTACGTCGTCGGCGACGGCCTGGATCTGCTCCATGAGGGAAAAGGCACCGCGGTCGTCATAGGCGTGGACGGCGTCGAGGCGCAGCCCATCGATGCGGTACTCGACGAGCCACTGGCGCACGGCGTCGAGAATAAAAGCCCGCACCTCATCCGAATCGGGCCCGGAGATGTTGACCACTTCGCCCCAGCCGGTCGACCCACCGGCGGTGTAGGGGCCGAACATGCCGTTGTAGTTGCCGTCCGGGCCGAAGTGGTTGTACACGACGTCGAGGATGACTCCGATGCCGGCGTTGTGCGCGGCGTCGACAAGCTTTTTCAGGCCCTCAGGGCCACCATATGCCGCATGCACGGCGTGCAGGTCTACCCCGTCGTAACCCCAGTTCCGCGTCCCGCCGAAGGGTTGGACGGGCATGAGTTCGATGGCGGTCACGCCCAAGTCCCGCAGGTAATCAAGCTTGCCGATCACCCCGGCAAACGTCCCCTCCGGCGTGAAGGTGCCCACGTGCAGCTCGTAGATCACCTGCCCCGGCAGCGCCCGCCCCGTCCACTCACCAGAGGTCCAGGCGAAGGCCGGGTCAGTGACCTCGGAAAGCCCATGGATGCCATCGGGCTGTGACGTCGTGCGCGGATCGGGTACGACCTTGGACCAGTCCTCCCCGTTGAACAGGGAATATCCATAGCGCATTCCGGGCTGCGCGATCACCTCAGACACCCACCAATCACCGGCGAGCTTCTGCAGGGGATGAACCGAACCATCCCCCAAGTGCAACCGAACGTCGTGGGCATACGGGGCCCACACGGACAATGGCTCATACGCAGTCATGCGTTCCAGGCTAGGGGTTTGCGCCACGCCGTGCCAGGTAACATCAATGCCCATGGTGACCTCGTACGAACTTCCCGCCGCGAACCGCACCTGGAGCGACGAGTACGAAGTCAAACGCTCCCGCTTCATCGCCGTCGCACGCCGGGTCAGTTCCGAGGAGCAAGCCCGCGAGTTCATCCACGAGGTCAAAGCCACGTACCCCGACGCCCGTCACCACTGCAGCGCCTTCATCGTCGCCGTCGACGGCGCCCAACCCATCGAACGCTCCTCCGACGATGGCGAACCTTCCGGCACCGCCGGTAAGCCCATGTTGGACATGCTCAAAGGTTCCTCGCTTATCGACGCCGCCGTGGTCGTCGTCCGCTACTTCGGCGGCGTCAAGCTCGGCGCAGGGGGCCTCGTCCACGCCTACTCCCACGCCGTCGGCCAACTCCTGCCGCAGGTTGCGCGTGTCACCCGCTCCCTGCGGGAGCTGTACACGCTCGACGTCGGGCATTCCGACGCCGGACGCCTCGAAGCGGAGCTGCGCGGCCGAGGCATCGAGGTGGTCGATGTTAGTTACGCGGCGCGGGTGATGTTCACCCTCGCCGTCGCACCAGGAGGGCGAGAAGAACTTGCTTCTACTTTGGCCGCGCTCACCTCCGGGGCGGCGCAGCTGCGCGAATCAGGAACAGCGTGGGTGGAGTCTTAAGCGCGGGCTACTAGAATGAGGGCTATGACAATGCAACGTCGCCCCAATAATCCGATTGAGCAGCGCAAGCAGGCGGTACGCAAGTACACCCGCAACGCCGCCGTGAGCGTCGGCGTCGGTGTCGTCGGCGGCGTAGCCCTCGGCCTGCTGTTCACCAGCTGGACTTTCCTCATCCTCGGCATGGTCGTCGCCGTCGCCGGAGGCTATATCAACTGGTCGAAGGTGCAAAAGATCGTTAACCACCAAGACAACTACTAGGTTTTTTCGACCATGACTCAACCGGACGGCGGGCCCGTCCGCATCGACGCCTGGGTATGGGCCGTGCGGATCTTCAAAACGCGTTCCGACGCCGCCGCAGCCGTCCGCGCCGGCCACGTCAAACTCAACGGCGTCGCCACAAAACCCGCCCAACAAGTGGTCCCCGGTGACCGCGTCCGCGTCTGGGTCAACCATCGTGAGCTCGACCTGGAAGTGCTGGCAACCGTGCGCAAACGAGTCGGCGCGCCCGTGGCCCGTTCCTGCTACGTCGACCATTCCCCGCCGCCGCCTTCCAAGGAAATCCTCGCTTCCCAACCTCGCCGGGACCGCGGGGCAGGTCGGCCGACGAAGCGCGAGCGACGTGACATCGATCGGCTGCGGGGAAGGGGCTGAAGCGAGTGGCGCGAGGAGCCCAAAACCGGCACTTCCTAACAACTCCGGGGTCAATCCCCCTTCCAAACCCGCCAAGTTGTTAGGAAGTGCGGGTTTCGGTCGGCTCAGTGGGCCAATCAGAGCGCTGAGCTAGGACGACACTCAACCCAGAGCTAGGCCGCGAAAAGGTGCGCCCGCGTCATGATCACGCGGGCGCACCTTCGTAGCGCTGGAAGCTAGCGGTGACTAGAACAGACCCCAGTTGGCAGGCGGGAAGTCAACACCGAAATCCCGGAAGAAATTGGCGACGGCCAGGGCCCAGACGTGAATCGCGTCGGCAGCCTGGGGAAAATCTTCGCGGATGGACGAAAGCATCAGGTCTTCTCCTAAGGAAGTCTGTAATCAGGTTCGTTGACCATGCTACTGCTTCTTCGGCGTTTCCGACGAAACTTGACGCGCGGCGCGGATTCGTTTCAACCGAGCTGCCAAACGCTGCGGGCGTTGCGCCGCCCTCGTGCCACTTCCGCCCGTCCGGGTGATATGGCCCTGGCCAAATCGGCGCAACAAAAGATCATCGATGAGGCGAATCTGGCCCGGGTGGAAGCGGTAGCTCAAGGCCGAGTGAACCTCGCCGATCGCCTTCTCGTCCAGCAGCACCTCCAACTCCGCCACCGTGGTGATGCCGTTAGCGTGGAGGAGCTCTTCCAACCAGCGGTAATTCTCCGAGCGCGAACCGGGGAAGCGATTGCCCAGCAACATGGTGAGCACCCCAGGCAAAGTCTCGGCGGTGAAATCGACATCTCCAGCCTTCAAACCTTCGGAGTTTTGCAGCGCCCCGATCTGGTCGAATTGCTGGTCCGCCAGCTCGATAAGGCCGGCGGCGAGGGTAAAGGCGCGATCAACCCGCGGGTCCAGATCCTCACTGCCGCGCTTGTAGCGGATGTCATGCTCGAACTCGGCCCAGGCGTGTTGCAGCACCGTGCGGACCTGGACCTCAAAACTCACGCCCTGATAAGGGGCCAGTTCCTCGATCTCGGAGGAATTCTCGTCCACAGTGAGCACGAGATGGTGGGAGCCGTAGCCAAAGCCGCCTGAAATGCGAGTCTCGGCGGTCTTGTCCACGGAGCGTTCTACGGTGAAGGACTGCTGGAGAACGTCAATGACCATGGGAATTTCCGTCGACTGAAACGTCGTGACCCGAACTCCGACGAGATCATTGATGTCTTTCCACGGGTCCGGGTAGAGGAACGTCCCATCCGCGCGGCGCTTGCGGGCTTTGGTCTTCATCGACGGCCATTCCTTGACCCGGGCGGTGACGCGATCGTAGGTGACGCCGGCGTCGGCAAGCAGGTCCTCGATCGAGTCTCCGAAATCATCCGCGGCGTTGGGGTGCTGGCGGACCCATTCGTGGTACCGGCTCCCAAGCCGGGAGAGCCGCTCAGACATCTCGCTCCACCGCGGGTTGCTTGACCAACAAGGCGGTGGGGAAAAGCGACAGGACATCCCCCACGGGAACGGTACCGCTGAATTGACGTCCGGTGAGACGCTCCAGCCACAACCCCTCGGGCAGGGTAACCGTCGTTCCCTCCCAGCCACCTCGGTCCTCGAGGATCAGCGGACGTCGGGTCGCTAGGGCGATGACCCCGATCCCCGCGGCACTGGGAGCGCTCACGTCGCCGCGGGCGACGCCGATGAGGTGAGATTCGGCGGGGCCGACTGCGTAGACGGCTTGGCTATCGCCGCCAATGAAGTATTCCGGGTGTTCCGAGCGCACCGAAATGCCAGTGTGGACGACGTGCAGTTTGGCCCGGTCACCGTGGGTCTTCAGGTGAGGGTAGAGCCCCTGGTCGCCCTCCTCTGCGGCCACGGCGTCCCAGGTAGCAGTGCCCTCGGAGAGCATGTCCAAGACCTGACGGCGGGCCGTGTAGTCGACGAAGCGACGGTTGTCGGGGTCGACGAGGGAATCGTCGAAGAACTCGGTGCCCTGATAGACATCAGGAATGCCCGGGCCGACCAATTGGAGCATCTTCCTTCCCAGTGACACCTGTACTGCGCCACGGGCGAGGGGGGCGACGAACTCGGTGATCATGGAGGTGACGGGGCCGTCGAAAAGCGCATCCACCCAGTCGGTGATGGCGAGCTCGAAGCTCTCATCCGGGTCGACCCACGTCGTGTGAACTCCTGCCTCACGGATGGCCTTCATCGCATAAGCGCGGAAACGCTCGCGGATGGCATCGGTAACTAGACCATCGGAAGGCCAGATCCCCAACAGGTTCTGCAGGAGAAAATGCCCGGTCCCAGAGTCGGGAGCGGGAACGATGGACGTGACGCGGTGGACGAACTCGGAGAAATCAGTGGGAACTTCGGTCAGCTCGATGATCCGGGCGCGGACATCCTCGCCGCGCTTCGTGTCATGCGTGGACAAGCTAGTCATCGCCTTGGGCCACAGGCGGGCGCGCTCCTGCTGGAGGAGGTGGAATTCCGCAGCGGAGACTCCGAAGCGACCGGGCGCGCCGCCCACTTCCTGGAGGGCAACGAGCCGACAGGCACGGTAGAAGGTCGTGTCTTCGACGCCCTTGGCCATGACGGCACCACAGACTTGGGCGAATCGGATCTTCGCCTCGGCATTGGCATTGAGTGCGGCAGCAATGAGGTCCAGAGCATCACGGCGCGAGGGGAAACGACGCGACATCTCCGCGACGATGGTGGCGGTGACGCGTGAGAGCGACAGGTAGTCGGCGCGGTAGACGGGCATGGCGGCGACGAGCTCGATGATCGTGGTGCGCAGATCCTCATCGGACACCTGGGAGCCAGCAGTGGAGAAGTTGTCACGGCGGATAGCGCGGCCAAGGCGGCGGATCTCAACCGAAAGCTCCTCCCCAGCTACCTCCCGTTTGAGCTGCTGCGAAGCTGCGTGCATGGCGGCGTCATCCCAGGTGGAACCGGATTGTTGCAGGGCCAACATGGACATCGAGTCCTCAGCCTCCCGGGAGAGGAAAACCCCGTCGAACTCGCGCAGGGCGTCGTAGCCGGTTGTTCCATCGACCGCGAGACGGGGGTCGAGGACTTCATTTACCTCCAAGATCTTTTCCACTACGAGCCAGCGGTCCGGGCCAACGACGTCGCGCAGGCGGTTGAGGTAGCCGAAGGGATCGGAAAGGCCGTCAGGGTGATCGACCCGAACGCCGTCGATGAGATCTTCCGCGATGAGTTGACGGATGATCCGATGCGTGTGCTCGAAGACCATCGGGTCCTCCTGGCGGATTCCCGCGAGCCCGTTCACGGAGAAGAAGCGGCGGTAGGAAATGACTCCGTCGCGCCAGTACATGAGCCGATAGGACTGGCGGTCATAGACCTCGGCGACATCGTCGTCGACGCCGGTGGCGGTACCTTCGGCGACAGGATAGATGTGGTCGAAGTAGGCGAGGACCAGTTCACCGTCGACCTCGCGCAGCTCAAGCTTGTCTTCGTCGCCCGGCTGGCCCAGGATCGGCATGCCCAGCTTTCCGCGGGCACCGTTATCGGCGTGCCAGTCAATGTCGAAGTAGTGCTCGAATTGGGAATCCTGACCATTCTTGAGCACGTCCCACCACCAGGCGTTCAACCTCGGGTCCTCTACCCCGAGATGATTCGGCACGATGTCGATGATGACGCCCATCCCCACTTCGTGGGCCGCGGCGGAAAGCTCTCGCAGCCCCTCGATGCCGCCGAGCTCGGGATTGACCTCCGTGGGATCGGTGACGTCATAGCTGTGGGCCGACGTCGGGGAAGCGGTGAAGATGGGGGAGAGGTAGAGGTGGCTGATCCCCAGATCACGCAGGTAAGGAATTTGGGCGGCCGCCTCGGCAAAACCGAAGGACCGACCCGCGGGGTCCGCCTGTGGGCCGCGCATTTGCAGGCGGTAGGTGGCGGTAAGGGGACGGCGCATGGAACTCCTTGGTCGGGGGCGGATGCTAAAAACGCACCCACTAGCCTAGGCGTGCGCGGGGACTAATGGGGAGCGGGTGAGATCAGCGGGGAACCCCTGGGACCACCGAACGGGGGAGGCGATCAAACTCTCTCGTGGTCGAACCAAAGACGCCGCGGCCTCAATCCAGCGAGAATCCGACAACTGGGAAAGCGGCAAGGCGAACAACAAGGAGTGGGAGGGGACGAGGTAGCCCACCGTCTCGCCGAGCAGGCCTTCCAGATGAGAGTCGAGGATGGAAAAGCTATGCGGATGGGCAAGCCAGGCTGTAGCGCAGGCCCCAGGCGTGGAGACTTCCACCCCCGGAGCACCGGCGCCCAAGGAGATAGGGGCGGGCCGGGTGAGGATGCGCACCCCGTGGGGAGAGCTAGCCCGCTCAATGAGGTTACTGGCGGCGAGGTCCCAGGCCCGGTGTGCAGAGAGATCGAGCTCGCCGAGATGGCGGTAACTCAGCGCCATCTCACCGCTGTAGAGGCAGGCCAGTAGGGTGCGCGACAGGGTGATGGTGGCGCGAGAATCACCAAAACCGTCATCGCTTAAATCGCGCCGCTGCGGTAGCTCGAGGCGGCGGAGGGAAGGGAGGATGGTGGTGGCATCAACGGAGGAGGAAGTCAACATGGGGCGGCCTGTTCCTAGTGGTGTCCGATGGGATTCTCACCACTGTCAGACTCCCCTCCGAGGCCGGTTGGTTCCGTGTCCCCCGCATTGGGGGTGATCAGAACGGGGGTTGCTCGCCGTCCCCAGTGTCAGCTTTGGGGTCGAGCCCCAACACAGCGAAGAGTTGTTCACCGGTCCAAATGCTGATTCCTTGGCCCTTGTCGATGAGCTCCTGCGCCCGCTTCTGTTTCGACGTCGGCGTTGCCCAGTCCCCGGCGACCAGGATCGTGGTCTTGCGGGTGACATTCTTGCCGATAGTGGCACCTAGCTCAGCCATTTTCGTCCACAGCAGGCCCTTATCGAAGGGCTCGAAGTCCCCGGAGAGAGTGACGTTGTGCCCGTAGAGCGGGTTAGCAGAGTCCGCGTCAAGGTTGGGCTCGGGGATGACGTCCGGGGTGGAGAAGGATTTCCATGGTGCCGGCCGACGGCTGCCCCGACCGTTGTTGCCACTGTCTTGAGCGCCGTCGTCGTGGGGAGGCTCAACAACGTCCACCTCTCCGCGCGCCTGCAGAGCTATCCGAGCCCCCGAACGATCCTTGAGAACGGGGTGCACGACGCCATGGGAAAGGTGGCCCAGGATGAAGCCCTGCGAGTGCTGGAAATCTTGCAGACTTCCCTCGTGGCCAGCGCGCCGGGCAAGAGTGACCACAATTTCTCCGGCGGCGCGGGCGTCGGAGGAAGCATCGTGATGGTGCTCCAAGGCCACGCCTAATGCCGCGGCCACGGTGGGAAGTCGGTGGTTTCGCAAACCAAGTTGAGCGTGGCGCGAGAGGGCGAGGGAGCAGGCGAATGTGAACGGAGGTGCGGCTTGGGAGATGCTCCGGCACGCTCGTTCCAGGGCAATCGTGTCGAACTGGGCGTTGTGGGCCACCAGGGGTAGCTCGCCGACAAACTCTGCCAGCCGCGGGAGGATGTCGGCAAAGGTTGGCTGATCTGCCACCATCGCGGGGTTGATCCCGTGGACGGCGATGTTGCCAGAGTCGAAGTGGGAGATCGCCGGTGGGGGAGCACACAGCCAGGATTCCGCCGCGACCTCAACTCCGTCGACGTAACGAATGAGACCGACCTGACAAATGGAGCCGGAGTCGGAGTTGGCGGTTTCGACGTCGAAGGACACGAAGTCCAGGCCCGGCACTCCCGATGCTTCCTCAACGGTCTCACCTCTCAAGGCTGCCTCCACCGTCTGCGCGAAAAGGCGGGCCTGTTCTTCTTGCCCGGGAGCGAAGGAGACGGTGACATCGGCGCCCAAGAGGGAGGTGAAACCGACGTCGATAAGCGAAGGCGGGGTGACCCGCACCCCGGTGACGGAGGCGAGCGGGACGGTGACGGTGGCGGTGCCGTAGAGCGCGGCGGCTAACGCTGAGCGGTCAACGACGATGGCGTCCTTGGTAACACGCAGCTGGGCTCCATGTGCCGAAATCACGTTGCAGGCTCCCTTGAGGATCGGACTGGGGTGAAAGGTCAGTCTACTCGGGTGACCTACTCCACTACGATGGGAGGACATGGATAGCTGGGCACGAGACGTCGATCCTTTCGACCGCACCTGCCGCAGCCGCGGGCTGTTGGCCACCCTGGCTGACAAGTGGTCGATCCTCATCATTGTCAGCCTCGACGGGCAGCACATGCGCTACAGCGACCTCGATCAAGCCGTGGACGGGATTTCGCCGAAAATGCTCACGCAGCGCCTGCATACGCTCGTGGGGGACGGGCTTATCCGGCGCATCGCTCACGACGAGATCCCGCCCCGAGTGGTTTACTCCCTCACTGAGCTTGGGTCCAGCTTGCTGCCCGTGTTTTATCCTTTCGTCGGCTGGCTCATCGAGCACACCGCCGACGTCGAGGACTACCGGGAACAGCAGCTGAACCCTGCCGAGGACGCCTAAGACCTACTCGACGTCCGTGTACTCGTCCGCCGCCGCGGCCTTGAGCTTGGCGGCCAGCTCCTCGGGGGAGAGATCGGTGACGCCGGTGTCTTCGGACACCGTGCCTGAGGTCTCCTTCACCACGGCTTCGACAGTGGCGCTCGAAGCGGCGGTGACCTTGTCGCCCACGCGACCATGATCGGTTTCCCGGTCGGCGGCCTCGACGTATTCCGTGTCGTCGTCCTCCGTGTAATCCGGTCCCTCGATCTGCTTGAGCAGCATCGTCGATCGGGCGGGGACGGTGAGGGTGCCCTTCGCGTCGATCACCGCGGCCTCGATAGGGTAGCCAATATCTTCGGTGGTATCCACCAGCAACTGCCAGCGCACGCCGAGCGAGCGCGGCGGGAGGGTGAACTCGATCTCCTCGTAGTGCGCGTTGAACATGAGGATGAAGGAGTCATCGACGATCTTCTGGCCGCGCTCGTCGGGCTCAGTGATGGCGTTACCGTTGAGGTAGACCATGAGGGCCTTACCAAAGGCGAAGTCCCAGTCGTCTTGGGTCATGAGCTTGCCGGAGGGCACCAACCAGGCGATGTCGCGGTCGCGGACATCGGCGCCCAGGGGGCCGCCTGCGAGGAAGCGGCGGCGACGGAACACCGGGTGGCGGCGACGGATGTTGAGCAGGCGTTTGGTGAACGCATGCAGCGTTGCGTTGTCTTCCAGCTGCTCCCAGTCCATCCATGCCAGCTCGTTGTCCTGACAGTAAACGTTGTTGTTGCCGTCCTGGGTGCGGGCCATCTCATCGCCGTGGGAAATCATCGGGGTACCCAGCGACAAAATGAGGGTGGTGAGGAAGTTACGGCGCTGGCGAGCACGCAGGGAGCGCACGTCCTCGTCATCGGTCGGGCCCTCGACGCCGTGGTTCCACGAGCGGTTGTGGGACTCACCATCGCGGTTGTCCTCGCCGTTGGCCATGTTGTGCTTCTCGTTGTAGCTGACCAGGTCGTTGAGGGTGAACCCGTCGTGGGCGGTGATGAAGTTAATCGACGCAGTAGGGCGACGGTCGTTGTTGCCGTAGAGGTCCGAGGAACCGGTGAGGCGGGAGGCGAACTCGCCGAGGGTGGAGGATTCGCCGCGCCAGAAATCGCGGACGGTGTCGCGGTACTTGCCGTTCCATTCCGTCCACAGCGGCGGGAAATTGCCCACCTGGTAACCGTTGTGTCCCACATCCCAAGGCTCGGCGATGAGCTTGGTTTGGGAGACGACCGGGTCCTGCTGGACCAGATCGAAGAACGTGGCCAGGCGGTCGACGTCGTGGAGCTCGCGCGCGAGGGTGGAGGCGAGGTCGAAGCGGAAGCCGTCGACGTGCATCTCGGTGACCCAGTAGCGCAGCGAATCCATGATCAGCTGCAGGGAATGCGGGTCGCGGACGTTGAGCGAGTTTCCGGTGCCGGTGTAGTCCATGTAGTGGAACTTGTCATCATCAACAAGGCGGTAATAGGCCTCGTTATCGATGCCGCGGAACGCGATCGTCGGGCCCAGGTGGTTGCCCTCGGCGGTGTGGTTGTACACCACGTCGAGGATGACTTCCATGCCGGCCTCGTGGTAGGCCCGGACCATGCCCTTGAACTCGGATACGGCACTGCCAGGCTTGTCGGACGCGGCGTAATCCTGCTGCGGGGCAAAGAAGCCGAAGGTGTTGTAGCCCCAATAGTTGCGCAGCCCAATGTCGCGCAGGCGGTCATCCTGGAGGAATTGGTGGACCGGCATGAGCTCGACCGCCGTGACCCCGAGATCCTTGAAGTAATTGATCACACTGGGGTGAGCCAGGCCGGCGTAGGTGCCGCGCAGGTTGGCGGGCACGTCGGGGTGGGTCATGGTCATGCCCTTGACGTGCGTCTCGTAGATCACGGTCTCGTTGTACGGGATACGCGGCGCGCGATCAGAACCCCAGTCGAAGAAGGGGTTGATGACCACGGAGTACATGGTGTGGCCGAGGCTGTCCTCCTCGTTGCGCCCGGAGCCGGCGGGCTCGGCGTGAATGTCGTAGGAGAACAGGGAGGCGTCACCGTCGAACTCGCCGTCGAAGGCGCGGGCGTAGGGATCAACCAACAGCTTGTTGGGATCGCAGCGCTTGCCATTGTCCGGGTCGTAGGGGCCGTGGACGCGGTAACCGTAGCGCTGCCCGGGCTGAACGCCGGGGAGGTAGCAATGCCAGACGTGGGCATCGACTTCTTCCAGATTGACGCGCGTTTCATTATCGTCAGCGTCAATCAGGCACAGTTCAACTTTGTCAGCGACGTAGGAGAACAGGGCAAAATTAGTGCCCGCGCCGTCGTATGTGGAGCCGAGGGGATATGCCTCTCCCGGCCAGACGGTATAGGTGGGCTCAGACTCAAGTGTCATGAGGTCCGATCATAGTGGTTCGGCGACAGATTTACGTCACGGCCGCGCTGTCTGGGCGCTGGGAAAGTCCTGCGAGGATAAGGTCTACTCCGCGGGCGAAATCTTCCTGCGCCTGATCGAGCCCTACGATGGAGGTTCCGGTATCAAACGCGAACTGTCGTTGAGACTGCTCGAGGGCCGCAGCCCCCAGCACGAAGTGCAACAAAGTCGCCGCGCCGATGCGACGAGTATCGGCATCCAATGCGGGGTCGAGGGAGCTAGCCAAGAGCTTTTCGACGTCCGCGCGGGTCTGTGAATCCGGCATCGACAGGGCAGCACTCACTAGCTCTGCGCCGTCCCGGCGCAGTAGCAGCGCGGTGCGGAGTTGTTCGGTGATTTCCTCAGGTGTGGACAGCGTGTCGCCGTTAAGCACATGCACCAAGATCTGGTCCGCGATGGCGGAGATCAATTGCTGCTTGTTGGCGAAGTGCCAATACAAGGCGCCCGGCGCGACTTCGAGCTGGCTGGCAACTCGGCGCATGGTCATGTCCGCGAGGCCGTAGGAGTCGAGGATGTCCAGGGCGGCTGCGACAATGAGTGTCCGGGTCAATTGCACACCTGGAAGCCTACCCGTCCACATTCCACCAGCTTCGGGGTAAGGTGTCCTTTCGACGCGACCGAAACATCAGGAGACCTAAATCGTGACGACTTCTTTCAACGCCAAGTTGGCCATCGCGGCCCTCGCAGTAGTGACCCCGCTAACCCTGGTGGCGTGTGGGTCGGACGAGGAGACCACCGAGTCGACGAGTGCCCCGAGCACGATCACCAGCACTCGCACCACCTCCTCCACGACCAGCTCTGCTGAGTCCACGACGGAGACCACCTCCGTGGAACCGACGACCGAGGCGACGGCGGAGCCTTCCCCGCTCGCCGACCCGCTGGCAAACCTGCCTGAGGGCTCTCCCGTGGCACCCGTCGCGGGAGCTCCCGCCTCCGAAGCGGACTACAACTCCATCAATGGCCTGGTCAGTGGACTGTACCAGCAGAACACCATGCATGCCTTCCTCCGCTACATGCCGGACAACACCTGCAACGCCGTGGTCGAGGCCAACGGCGGGGCCGGCAACATGGATCTCGCCGGTATTCCCGATGCGCCACTCAACCAAATGCCCGGCTACGCCCAGTCGCAGCCGCACATCCAGTCGGTGGACAATGTGATCGTCGACGGCTCGGTTGCCTCTGCCAACGTCACCGTGGTCACCTCCGGCCAGGTCGATACGAGCACCGTCCGCTTCCTCCATGAAGACGGCCGCTGGAAGTTCTGCAATTAGGGCCTTAAGTAGATGACTGTTCCGCGGGCCTTGGGCAGCGGCGCCGGAGTTCTCGCGGCGTCGCTGCTCGCTTTTTCTGCCGTCGGAGCGGTGTGGGGTCTGTTGCGCCCGGCATACCACGGGACCCTCACTGCCGACGGAAATCTGCTCCTCGATACCTCTTTCAACGTCGAGTTCATCTCCTATATCACTTTCGTTGCCGCCACCGGCCTGTTGGCGACGATCATTGCGCTGAGCTCTTTCATCCTGGTTCCCGAGTCGCGGGGGCCGGGGATGGTGTGGTGGCTCGTTGTGGTCGCCGGGGTCTCCGCTATGGCTTTCCTCGCGGTGGGACAGGTGACGTCCTCGCTCCATTTCCCGGCGCCGGACGTAGACGCATTGGCGGAAGGCTCTGCCGTAGCAATCGTGCCGTCGCTGACACCGGGGGTGGGTCTGATCGCCGCGCCGTTCATGGCTGCATTGGCGTATTGGTGTTCCGTCCTCGTCACTCCGGACCTCGACGACGACCTCCTGGCGGCCTAGGGCCACGCGACGGCGGAGGTGCCCGTCGCGTCCGAGCTAATCGAGTCGATAGCCTGCAGCACCTGGTTAATCGCCACCGCGGTGTTGTGTTCTAGCTGCTCATCGCTGAGGCCCTCGCGGACGGGAACGGTGAACTCCACGCGCACCTGCAGGCCTTCGACGTCCTCGTGGCAAAAGGCCTTGGTGCTGATTGAGGACTCGTTCCAGTCATTGCACAACAGGAACAGGCGCAAAAAGTCCGTCTCTGGGTTGAGGTTGGGATCCCAATGGCCCTTGATGAGGTAGCTGGGCCCGTTGTCGAGGAAGAACCCGAACAAGACGTCGTTGATCCAGGCGATGACGATGTCCTCATCACCCTGGGTTTTCTCAATTCCCATCTCAAACAGCATGGTGCGCACTCGATCGACGCTGACCTCGGTGGGCTCGCTCGGGTGGTCCGGGGAGGGCGAATAAAAGTCGTCGTCAGTGCTCATGGGGGTTGAGTGCTCCTCTGTGGGCGCCATGTCATCGGAGCGCTGGTGGATGTCCTCTTGCGCGCGACGCCGGTCGAGCTCGCGGAGGCTGCTCGGGTCATCGTCGAGCTCGTTGAGGTTGATGTGCCGGTCCCGGGGCAGCGGCCCGGCCAAGGCGGCAGTGTCCTGTTTCTTGCGTTGAGCCTCACCGAGATCGTTGTCGAGGGAAGAAAGCTCGGGAAACTCCTCGGCGAGGTAGTCCACGGCGATGCGGGCGGTCTCCATGGCCAATTTGATAAACGATGTCAGTTGCTCATCGGTGACGCCGCGGCTGATGAGCAAACTGGAACGAGCATGCAGGCTCACCGTGGCGTCGTCTCCCACCCGCAGCGACATCGTGGGTCCCAGGCGCTCACGATTCCATTCGGTGATTACTCGGGCGAGTTGGCTGGTGTATTCCATACCCACGCTGGTGCGCAGGTCGGTATCAAAGACAAGCGCGTTAGGGTTGCGCTCGTCGAGGTAGGCGGTGACGATGTGATCCCGCCAGGGGAAAACGAGCCGGTCAGCGCCGATGTAGCTGTGAAAACCCAGCTCTTCGGACACGGCATACACCTGGATGAGGGGAATCAATGGTGGGGCGCCTCCTTCCACAGTGGAGCCGACTCCTTCCACAGTGGAGCCGACGGGGCGGGTGTGAGCTTCTCGACTCATCAGTCTAGTGCTCGGACGCTGGCCCCGTGGGTCCTACAATGAGGAAACAATCATTCGGACTTCGAGGAGTTGCGTCACGATGCTCAATGTCATCGACCTGCGCGGTCGTACCCCGTCCACCAGCGAGCTGCGCCGGGCGCTGCCGCGGGGAGGCACCGACGTCAACTCTGTCCTGCCGGTTGTTGCCCCCATTGTGGAGGCGATCCGCGAACGGGGCGCGCAGGCGGCGTTGGAGTACGGCCAGCAGTTTGACGGCGTGACGCCGGAGACGGTGCGGGTGCCGGCCGCGGTGATTGCCGGGGCCGTCGATACGCTCGATCCGGACGTGCGCCGCGCCTTGGAGGAGGCGATTTCCCGGGTGCGCACAGTGCACGCCGAGCAGGTTCCTTCCTCGCACACTACGACCCTGGCGGAGGGGGCCACCGTGACGGAGGTGTTCCTGCCGGTGGAGCGCGTTGGCCTGTACGTGCCGGGCGGCAAGGCTGTCTACCCGTCCTCGGTGATCATGAATGTCGTGCCGGCTCAAGAAGCCGGGGCCACGTCGCTCATCGTGTCCTCCCCGCCCCAGGCCGAGCACGACGGCTGGCCGCACCCGACGATTCTCGCGGCGTGTGGGCTGTTGGGAGTCGACGAAGTATGGGCGGTCGGCGGGGCGCAGGCCCTCGCGCTCATGGCCTATGGCGACGACGCTGCGGGCCTCGAGCCGGTGGACATGGTCACCGGGCCGGGCAATATTTTTGTGGCTGCCGCCAAGCGCCTCGTGCAGGGCGTCGTCGGAATTGATGCGGAGGCCGGCCCCTCGGAGATCGCGATCCTCGCCGACGACTCCGCCGATCCCGTGTACCTCGCCTACGACCTCATTTCGCAGGCGGAGCACGACGACCTGGCGGCCTCGGTGCTCATCACCGACTCGGAGGCATTGGCGCACGCCGTCGACCGGGAGATCGAGGCCCGCTACACCGTCACCCGCAACGCCGATCGCGTCGCCGGTGCCTTGAGCGGCAAGCAGTCCGGCATCGTGCTCGTCGATGACATCGAGCAGGGCCTGGCCGTGGTCGACGCCTACGCCTCGGAGCATCTAGAGATCCACACCGTCAACGCCCGCGACACCGCCGAGCGCGTGCGCAACGCCGGCGCTATCTTCGTCGGCGCGTATTCGCCGGTGCCGTTGGGTGATTACGCCGCCGGGTCAAACCACGTCCTGCCCACCTCCGGCACGGCGCGTTTCTCCTCCGGTTTGTCCACCCACACCTTCCTGCGCCCGGTCAACCTCATCGAATACGACGAGGTAGCCCTCAAAGACATCGGTCGCCACGTCATCGCCCTCGCCGACGCCGAAGATCTTCCGGCGCACGGCGAATCCATTCGCGCCCGATTTGAAACCATGCCGACCAACAAGGACAGCAAGTAGATGCCCAAGATCACCCTGGACCAGTTGCCGCTGCGCGAGGAGTTGCGCGGGCAGTCCGCCTATGGCGCCCCGCAGCTGGATGTCCCCGTGCGGCTCAACACGAATGAAAACCCCTACGCCCCCTCGCAGGCGCTCATCGACGACCTCGTGGAAACCGTGGGCAAGGTCGCAGGCGAGCTCAACCGTTACCCCGACCGGGACGCCGTCGAACTGCGCACCGAGCTGGCGAAATATGTCCACGCGCAGACTGGCGTGCCCGTCACGGTGGACAATGTGTGGGCCGCCAACGGCTCGAACGAGGTGCTGCAGCAGTTGCTCCAGGCCTTCGGCGGCCCGGGCCGCAGCGCCCTCGGGTTCCAGCCGTCCTACTCCATGCACCCGATCCTGTCGTCTGGAACGCAGACGACGTTCCTGGATTGCCCGCGGGGCGCTGATTTCCGCATTGATATCGCTGCCGCGCTCGCCGCTATCGCGGAGCACCGCCCGGACGTCATCTTCATCACCTCCCCGAACAATCCCACCGGCGATGTCACCTCGTTGGACGACATTAGGACGCTTATCGACGCCGCCCCCGGCATCGTCATCGTCGACGAGGCCTACGGGGAGTTTTCCGCCTCTCCGTCCGCGACGACGTTGCTGGCCGACTACCCCGCCAAACTGGTCGTCTCCCGCACGATGTCGAAGGCTTTCGACTTCGCCGGGGGCCGGTTGGGCTACTTCGTCGCCGACCCCGCCTTCATCGAGGCAGTCATGCTGGTGCGCTTGCCTTACCACCTGTCGATGCTCTCCCAAGCCGCAGCGACGGTGGCGCTGCGGCATAGCGGTGACACCCTCGCGACTGTCGATAAGCTGGCGCGCGAGCGGGACCGGGTGGTCGCTGGCCTGCACGAACTCGGCTACGATACAGTCCCGAGCGAGTCCAACTTCGTATTCTTTGGCCGTTTCGACGACCAGCACGCCACCTGGCAGCAATTCCTCGACCGGGGAGTGCTCATCCGTGACGTCGGTGTCGCCGGATACCTGCGCACGACCATCGGTCTGCCTGCCGAAAACGATGCCTTCCTCGCCGCCGCAGCCGCCATCGAAGGAGAATGACACCCCATGACCGATCGCATTGGGCGGGCCACCCGCACCACCTCCGAATCCGACATCAGCGTCGAGATCAACCTCGACGGCACCGGCCGCGTCAACATCGACACTGGCCTGCCGTTTTTTGATCACATGCTCACCGCCTTCGGCGTCCACGGTTCCTTCGACCTCACCGTCGCCGCCAAAGGCGACGTCGAGATCGATGCGCATCACACCGTCGAGGACACCGCCATCGTCCTCGGTCAGGCGCTTATCGACGCCCTCGGAACGAAGGCTGGCATCCGCCGTTTCGGTTCCCAGCAGTTGCCGATGGATGAGACCCTCGTCGAGGCAGTGGTCGACATTTCTGGCCGACCTTACTTCGTCATGAACGGCGAGCCGGAGCAGATGATCACCGCCGTCATCGGTGGGCATTACGCCACCGTGATCAACGAGCACTTCTTCGAGACCTTGGCGCTCAACTCCCGCATCACCCTGCACGTTCTATGCCACTACGGCCGGGACCCGCACCACATCACCGAAGCCGAGTACAAGGCCGTCGCCCGCGCCCTGCGGCAGGCCGTCGAACCTGATCCCCGGGTGCAGGGGATCCCCTCGACGAAGGGGGCGCTGTAGGTGGAATCCACTAACTGGTTGATTTATCTGCTCTTTATCGTCGCGGGTTTGCTCGTCGGTGGCGTGTGGTCCGCCTACCAGGCTGGTAACAAGCTGCTCACCATCGTGTTGGCCGTATTCGCCGCCGTGGCGCTAACGGGCGCGGTGCTGTGGCTGGCGGGAGCGATGTCCTAAGTGTGGAAGGCGCCGGGTTTCATCCCCACGCTCGTTGCCGTCTTCGCGGCGTTTGCTAGCTGGGCCTTGCTGCTTCCCGTCATCCCGCTCGCTGCGCTGGAAGCCGGGCACGGCAAAGCCCTGGCAGGTGCCTCGACTGGGGTGTTCATGGCCGCCACCGTGATCACGCAGCTGTTCACCCCGGCCGCCCTGCGCCGGATCGGCTATAACCCCGTCATGGTGTTTTCCGCCTTCATGCTCGGAGTACCTGCGCTGGGTCACCTGCTGGGGCTGGAGGCGTGGAACCTCCTGCTGTTCTCCGCGCTGCGCGGCGTCGGCTTCGGGGCGCTCACCGTGGCCGAGTCGGCGCTCATCGCCGAGCTTGTCCCCGTGCGATTCCTGGGCAAAGCCACCGGCATGCTCGGCGTGTTCGTCGGGGTGGCCCAGATGGTGTGCCTCCCCCTGGGCCTGGCCCTGGCCGACGCCTTTGGCTTCGGTGTCGTCTATGTCCTCGCCGCAGCGATCGCCCTGGTTGCGGCGGTGATGTGTCTGCGCATCCCGCGGCTGAAGGCGGCGTCGAAACGCAGGCCGGTTGCTGACGTCGACGCGCCGGAAGCCGCGACGTGGAAGCTCGTCCTCGTGCCAGCGCTGGCCGTCATGAGCCTCTCCATGAGCTTTGGTGCCGTTTCCTCCTTCCTCCCGGCGGCGGTCATCGACCTCGATGCCGGGAAGGGTGCCGTCATCGGTGGCCTCCTGCTGTCGATCGTCGGTGGTGCCGCCATGGTGATGCGCTACGTCGCGGGCATCATCGCTGACCGACGAGGCCTACCCGGTTTGACGATGATCCCCGCTCAGCTTGTCGCCCTCGTGGGAGTGGGCCTCATGGCCGCCACCTTGGCCGGGGAATGGTCCGTGTGGTGGCTCGTCGTCGCGGGTCTGCTCTTTGGCGGGGCATTCGGCATGGTGCAAAACGAGGCCCTGCTCAGCATGTTCCACCGCCTACCCCGCACGAAGGTATCCGAAGCGTCCGCATGGTGGAATATCTCCTTCGATGCTGGCACAGGCATCGGGTCCTTCATCCTCGGCGCCGTCGCAGCTCAGGCTGCTTATTCCGGCGCCTACGGTGTCGGGGCCGGTATCGTGGCCATTGGGATCATCTTTACCCTCGCCGATCGATTTATCGGCGCGCATCGCATCGCCGAGCACCACAACATCCGCGCCCGTCTTCGGCAAATGCCCATAAGACGGCCCCGGAAGGACTGAAGAGGGAGCCCGACCAAGTAGCTCAAATGATTGTCCGCCTGCGGCTGAGCGGGGAAGACTTCTTCGGTGAATACACCCTGGAGGAGTTGCGCTCCCTGTATTTCTTCACGGACTACCACTCGATTGCCAGGCAGTACCGCCACTATTTCGAGTTTGGTGCCTACGCCTGGATCCCCGAGCAGAGGGTGCAAGTAGAACTCATGCCGATAGACGAGTACAAGGACAAGGTGCCGCGGGAACCCCAGGTGGATCTGGCCACGTGGGAAGCAGAAGCGAGAACGTGGCCACGATTTAAGATCTGGGGAGCCCGCAGAACTCCGGTCGAGGACTGGGAGACCACGTCCGGGGCGTAGACTTTCCGCCATGGCAAAAACTGTCGCCCTCCTTGATTATGGATCCGGCAATCTCCGTTCCGCCCAACGCGCGGTGGAGCGGGTCGGCGCCGATGTCACTGTCACCTCCGATCCGCAGGTCGCCCTCAATGCCGACGGCCTGTTGGTTCCCGGCGTTGGTGCCTTCGCCGCCTGCATGGAGGGTCTGAACAAGGTCCAGGGTGCCCGCCTCATCGGCTCGCGCCTCGCTGGTGGCCGCCCGGTCATGGGTATCTGCGTGGGCATGCAGATCCTGTTCGAGGAGGGCCACGAGCATGGCGTCCACTCCCGCGGGTGCGGCGAATGGCCGGGCACCGTGGAACGCCTGCAGGCTGCCGTGCTGCCGCACATGGGGTGGAACACCGTCGCCGCGCCGGAGGGCTCGCAGATGTTCGCGGGCATCTCCGAGGAGGAGCGCTTCTACTTCGTCCACTCTTATGGTGTCCGCGATTGGACCCTCGTCACCGATGAGCTGACCGCACCGCCGCTGGTGACGTGGGCTGAGCACGGGGGCGACTCCTTCGTGGCCGCCGTGGAAAATGGCCCGTTGTGGGCAACGCAGTTCCACCCCGAAAAGTCCGGCGACACCGGTGCCGTGTTGTTGGAAAACTGGCTCGCGACCCTCTGAGAGATAGGATCGGACACCATGAGCGATTTCACCCTTCTTCCGGCCGTCGATGTGGTTAATGGCCAGGCCGTGCGACTTGATCAGGGCGAGGCCGGGACGGAGAAGTCCTACGGTTCCCCGCTCCAGGCCGCGTTGGAGTGGCAGGAGCAGGGCGCGCAGTGGCTGCACTTCGTCGACCTCGACGCCGCGTTCAATCGTGGTTCTAACCACGAGCTCATGGCGGAGATCACCGGTCAGCTCGACATTAAGGTGGAGCTGACGGGCGGCATCCGCGATGACGCCTCCCTCGAACGAGCGCTGGCTACCGGGGCGACCCGCGTCAACATCGGTACCGCCGCCCTGGAGAACCCGGAATGGATCGCGAAGGTGCTCGCCGCCCACCCCGACACGGTGGCCGTCGACATTGCCGTCCGCGAGATCGACGGGGAGTGGCGTACCCGCGGCAACGGGTGGGTCTCCGATGGTGGGGATCTGTGGGAGGTTCTGGAGCGTCTCGACGCCGCCGGCTGCCGCCGCTTCGTCGTCACCGATGTCTCCAAAGACGGGACCCTCGCGGGTCCCAATGTCGAGCTGCTGCGCGAGGTGGCGGCCGCCACTGATGCCCGCATCGTCGCCTCCGGCGGCATCTCCGTCCTCGACGATGTCATCGAGTTGGCCAAGTACACCGACGAGGGTATCGATTCGGCCATCATCGGTAAAGCCCTCTATGAGGGACGATTTACGTTGAGTGAGGCCCTCGCGGCCGTCGAAAAGCTTTAGGAACGACATGGATGCGCGGGAGCTGCTGGTCGTCGCCGAAGCCGTCGTCGATGACGCGGAGGCGATGTTCATCGCCGGCCTGGGGGCGGACCCTGCGCATTGGAAGCAACCCGGGGAATTCGCCACCGAGGTGGACCTGGCCATTGAGGCGCTGCTGCGGCAGATGCTCACCCAATTCACTGGGATTCCCGTGCTGGGGGAGGAAGCCGGTGGGTTGCTCACCGCCGATCCCGTGTGGGTCGTCGACCCCATCGACGGCACTTCGAACTATGCCGCCGGCAACCCCATGTGCTCCATCCTCATTTCCCTGCTGGTGGATTATCAGCCCGTCGTTGCGCTGACGAGTATGCCGCTGTTGGGCCAACGGGTGACGGCTTTCGAGGGCTCGCCGCTCATCATCAACGGGCAACCCTCGACCCCGCTGGCGGAATCGAGGGAGATGGTCGCCCAGGTGGGATTTTCCTCCGTGGCCTCCCAAGTCCGCTCTACCTTCCCCTCGCTGCTGCGCCAAGGACTTCTGGCCGAGCTGGCCGCGACGTACCTGCGGCCACGGATCACCGGTTCCGTGGGCGTCGACCTGGCCTTCACCGCCCAGGGCATCTTCGGCGGCGCCGTGAGCTTTTCCCCCTACGTGTGGGACAACGCCGCAGGCGTCATGCTGGTCAAGGCCGCCGGGGGAGTGGTCACCGATACCGAAGGCAATGAATGGACGCCGGAATCTATCGGGGTGGTGGCCGGGACCAATCGGGCGCACGAGGCCATCATGAGTACGATGGATGCGATCCTCAATTCCTGACTCACACCTGTACTGAAAGGGGCGGATTCGATGGCCGTCGCTGTCCGTGTCATTCCCTGCCTTGACGTCGATAATGGGCGAGTGGTCAAGGGGGTCAACTTTGAGAACCTCCGGGATGCGGGCGACCCCGTCGAGTTGGCTGCTCGCTACAACCAGGAGGGTGCCGACGAGCTGACCTTCCTCGATGTTTCCGCCTCCAAGGACGGGCGCGGCACGATGCTGGAGGTCGTGCGCCGCACCGCCGACCAGGTGTTCATCCCGCTCACCGTCGGTGGAGGTGTGCGCAGCGTCGAGGACGTGGACCAACTCCTACGCGCCGGGGCGGACAAAGTTTCCGTCAATACGGCCGCCATTTCTCGCCCCGAGTTGCTGCGAGAACTGGCGGATCGTTTCGGATCGCAGTGCATCGTGTTGTCTGTCGATGCCCGCCGCGTCCCCGAAGGCGGCCAGCCCCAACCCTCCGGGTTTGAGGTGACGACCCACGGCGGCTCGAAGTCAGCCGGGTTGGACGCTATCGCCTGGGCCAAGTGGGGCGAAGAACTCGGAGTGGGGGAAATCCTGCTCAATTCCATGGACGGCGACGGCACGAAGGACGGCTTCGACCTGGAACTGCTCCAGCTCGTCCGCGAGGCCGTCTCCGTGCCCGTCATCGCTTCCGGTGGCGCCGGCCTGGCCGCGCATTTCCCGCCCGCCGTTGACGCGGGCGCCGATGCCGTCCTCGCCGCCACCATCTTCCACTTCGGCGAGGTATCCATCCCCGAAGTCAAAGACGCCCTGGCCGAGAGCGGGCACGAGGTCCGCCGATGAACCCCGCCGACTACGAGCTCGACCCCGCGATCGCCGAGCGGCTCAAGCTCAATGACGCGGGCCTTATCCCCGCGATCGTCCAGGCCGAAGGCAGCGGCGAGGTCCTCATGATGGCGTGGATGGATACCCACGCCTTGGCCTATACGTTGGAAACTC
Organism: Corynebacterium atrinae; assembly: GCF_030408455.1. Lineage (NCBI taxonomy): Bacteria > Bacillati > Actinomycetota > Actinomycetes > Mycobacteriales > Corynebacteriaceae > Corynebacterium > Corynebacterium atrinae. Next base: position 1,730,408 of record NZ_CP046977.1, on the reverse strand, counting down.
GGCGCGGTACCTACTATTCCCGTTCGCGCGGTGAGTACTGGATCAAGGGTCTCACGTCGGGTCATACGCAGGACGTGACGGGAGTGCGCCTCGACTGCGACGGCGACACCATCTTGCTCACCGTCAACCAAACTGGCGGCGCGTGCCACACCGGCGACCGGACCTGTTTCGATGCGGGTGAGCTGCTGTGAAGTCGCGCATGGCCTCGCTGCTGCTGGGCCTCGGCGCCATATTCCTGTGGGTCGGGTCGCGCTTCACCTGGATCACCGCAGACACCTTCGACGATAAGTCCGGAGCCGCCACCCTCGGCATTCCCGGCGCCGCCTGGTCGAACGAGACCACCGCGGTCGCGCTGCTATTGGCCGCTGCGTGCCTCGCTGGCTTTGCTTTACGACGCCTCGGTCGCCGCGTCGTCGGCATCGTCGCGGCTATCGCCGCTATCGGTGGCAGCTGGACGCCGTTGACGCTGCTGGCCGGTTCGCCCGACGGCGAACGGGCCCGCACCATCCTCACGTCTGGCGCGGCCAGCCAACGGGCGGATACGACTATCCTCATTTCCGAATGGGCCGAAGTCACCAACCTTACGGTCCATCCCACCGGGGTCATCATCACCATGCTGGGCTGTGCGATCGCCCTGTTCGGTGGCATCATTTTGGCCCTGCGCCCCGGCGTTGACACCGCCAAGATGAACAAATACGAGCGCAAGCAGGACCGCGAAGCCAAGATCGTCGAGGACTTAGAAACGACCCCGGATTCGGGTCGCGTCATGTGGGACGCCCTCGACGCCGATATCGATCCGACCGAGAATAAAGGCCCGCATACCCCCGACAGGTGATTTCCCGGACTGAAGGGCCACGGGTTAGCCTTAACGCTGAAACAAGGCAACCAGCCCAGCAGAGGGGAGGTGTCGATGAGCACACCTGCATATGCGGAACGCATTGTGTCCGAGGTCCTAGCCGACGTCGCCGCCCGCGAAGCCCTGCTGCCTTTTCAAGAAATCAAAGCCCGCTCCCGAGCTACCGCTGATACGCGCGATGGTGTTGCAGCCCTCTTAAGGAGTGGCTGCAGCGTTATCGCCGAGATCAAAAAGGTCATGCCCGGACGGGCTCCTTTCTTTTCTGATGCCAAACCCGCCTCCATCACTGACCTCGCCCGTGACTTCGAGGCGGGCGGGGCGCACCTCATCGCCTGCCAAACCGAGCGGCTTCGCTTCCAAGGTTCCTTGGCGGACATGCTGGAGGCCCGCCGGGCAGTGGATCTGCCCATGTTCTGCCGCGATATCATCATCGACCCCTATCAAATCCACGAGGCACGGCTTTACGGCGCCGACCTTGTCCCCCTCCAGGTCGAACTCGTCGATCAGGCCCGACTTGAGTCCTTGATAGATCGAATCGAGTCCCTCGGCATGACCGCCGTCGCGGAGGTCCGCACGCCCGAGGAAGCAGACCGGGCGATGAATGCCGGGGCACGGGTGGTGGCAGTGAATGCGCGCCCGTTGACGGGCGGGGACGTCGATATGAATCTTTTCGCCAGCATCGTCCCCGGCCTGCCGGAGGCGACCATCCGCATCGCCCTCTCAGGGGTCCACAGCGCCAAAGACTTGTTGAGCTACGCCTCCTCGGGAGCCGACGCCGTGGTCGTCGGCGAGGAACTCATGACCGCCGACGACCCCGCCCGCCTGACCCGCATTCTGGTCGCGGCCGGGCAGCACCCGTCCTGCCCGTCTCGCTAGAGTCTCTGGCACACTGTGGGGGTGCACACGACGATCCTCGCGAACCTTCCTTCTCCTCCGCAAGGGGTCTGGGACCTAGGGCCCATTCCCATTCGCGCCTACGCGCTCTGCATCATGGCTGGCATTCTCGTCGGCCTGTGGCTCACCCACCGCCGCTACGTCGCGCGCGGCGGCGACGCGGACATGGTGTGGGACGCTGCCCTCGTGGCCATCCCCACCGGCATCATCGGGGCCAGGATTTACCACGTCATCACTGATTACGATAAATACTTCTGCTCCTCCTGCACCCCGGTCGATGCCCTAAAAATCACCAATGGCGGGCTCGGCATCTGGGGTGGCGTCATCCTCGGCTCCATTGGCGTGTGGCTGCTGTTTCGCTGGCGCAAGGTGCCCTTGGGCCCCTTTGCCGACGCCGTTGCCCCCGGCATCATCCTCGGCCAGGCCATCGGCCGCCTGGGGAACTGGTTCAACCAGGAAATTTACGGTCGCCCCACCGACGTACCCTGGGCCTTGGACATCTACTACCGGGTGGACGCCAACGGACAATTCGCCCCACTGACTGGGCATTCCACCGGAGAGGTCATCACCTCCGTCCACCCCACCTTCCTCTACGAGCTGCTGTGGAACCTGCTCATCTGCGCCCTACTGATCTGGGCCGATCGCCGTTTCCGCCTGGGCCACGGGCGCGTGTTCGCCCTCTACGTCGCCGGCTACACCCTCGGACGCTTCTGGATCGAGCTCATGCGCGATGACTCCGCCACAATGATCCTGGGCCAACGAGTCAACACCTGGGTGTCCTTGCTGCTCTTCATCGGCGCCGTCATTGTCTTCTTCCTGCTGAAGAAGGGTCGGGAGACTCCCGAGGAAGTCAATCCCCACCGGGAGAGTGACGTGAGCGACGTGACATCAGACGACTCTGTCACAGAACATGGCGTTGCACACGGTGAAACCGCAGAAAGCCAAGGTCGCGGCCCGATCGGGCAGTCCGATCGGACATCTTCTTCTTAGCGCGTTCGGCTCCGTGAAGGTAGGTTGGGGGCTAGCAACTCAACGCCACTTAGCGAAACGGAGAAGGTAGTAACCCGTGTTTAGAAGAACCAAGATTGTCTGCACCCTCGGTCCGGCTGTCGCCAGCCAGGACGCCATTCTGCGACTTGTGGAAGACGGCATGGACGTCGCCCGCCTCAACTTCTCCCATGGTGAGCACGCAGACCACGAACAGAACTACAACTGGGTCCGCAACGCGACCGACGTCAGCGGCCGCGCCGTGGGCATCCTCGCCGACCTGCAGGGTCCGAAAATCCGCCTAGGCCGCTTCATCGACGGCGCCACCGTCTGGGAGAACGGCGAGATCATCCGCATCACCGTTGATGATGTCGAAGGCACCCACGATCGTGTCTCCACGACCTACAAGAACCTCGCCAAGGACGCTAAGCCCGGCGACCGCCTGCTTGTGGACGACGGCAAGGTTGGCCTCGAATGCATCGCCGTTGAAGGCAACGACGTCGTGTGCAAGGTCACCGAAGGTGGCCCCGTCTCTAACAACAAGGGTGTCTCCCTCCCCGGCATGGATATCTCCGTTCCTGCCCTCTCCGAAAAAGACATCGCCGACCTTCGTTTCGCCCTGAACCTCGGCGTCGATTTCATCGCCCTCTCCTTCGTCCGCTCCCCGGCCGACGTAGACCTGGTCCACGCCGTCATGGATGAGGAGGGCCGCCGAGTCCCCGTCATCGCCAAGCTGGAGAAGCCGGAAGCCGTCGACGCCCTCGAGTCCATCGTCCTGGCCTTCGACGCCATCATGGTCGCCCGCGGCGACCTCGGAGTCGAGGTTCCCCTGGAGCAGGTCCCGCTGGTGCAAAAGCGCGCAATCCAGATCGCCCGCGAGAACGCCAAGCCCGTCATCGTGGCCACCCAGATGCTTGATTCCATGATCGAGAACTCGCGCCCCACCCGCGCGGAAGCCTCCGACGTCGCCAACGCTGTCCTCGACGGTGCCGACGCCGTCATGCTCTCCGGCGAGACCTCCGTCGGCGTGGACCCGCACAACGTCGTGCGCACCATGGCGCGCATCGTCACCCAAGCCGAAACCGACGGTCGCGTCCCGTCATTGAGCCACGTCCCCCGCACCAAGCGCGGAGTGATCTCGTACTCCGCCCGCGACATCGCAGAGCGACTCAATGCCCGCGCCCTCGTGTGCTTCACCACTTCCGGTGACACCGCCCGCCGAGTTGCCCGACTGCACTCGCACCTTCCGCTGCTGGTGTTCACCCCTAACCAGTCAGTTCGTTCCCAGCTTGCTCTGACGTGGGGCGCCGAGACGTTCCTCTCCCCGCCGGTGTTCACCACCGACGACATGATGCGCGAGCTCGACGAAGCGCTGCTGTCCATGGATGCCTACGACCGAGATGACATGATGGTCGTCGTCGCCGGTACGCCTCCAGGAGTCTCCGGCAACACCAACATGATCCACGTCCACCTCCTGGGCGAGGACACCCAAGAGCCGCAGCTTCTCCCTTAGACTGGCTTACGTCGAAGGCACCCTCCTTGGTGGAGGGTGCCTTTGTCGTTGGTGAGCGCGTTGCGGGGGTGGGTTGCCTACACGAATTCTCTAGAATCTAAGGTGCTACCAAGCGTTTCTGCAGGTCGTAGAGAATCGCTTGTCGCATTCTAGAGAATTTTGGCACCAGGGCTGAGCTTGTGCACTTCGGTGACGATGTGGCCCCGATACGACGCACAGGTGCCCCCCTTGGCGGAGGGCGCCTGTGGTGTCAGTCGGGGAAAGTGCAGCTACTCGGTGATGGAAACCGGGTTGAGCTTCCACACCTCGGTGGCGTAGTCATTGATCGTGCGGTCGGAGGAGAAACGACCCGACTCGCAGATGTTGACCCAGCACATCCGGGCCCACGCACGACGATCGGCGACGTAGTCGGCGGCCATCCGGTCGCGGGTCTCGCGGTAGTCGGCGAAATCGCCGAGGACGTAGTAGACATCTGGGGTTTCGTAACCGCCGCCGTCGAGAAGCGACGACCGAAGGTCGTGGAACAAGCCGGTGTGGTTGTCGTCGAGGGTGCCGTCGACAAGCGCATCGAGGGTGCGCTTGAGACCGGGGACGGTCTCGTAGGCCTGCCACGGCTGGTAGGTAGCGCGCAGCTCGGGCAGATCCTCCTCGCGGGCGCCGAAGATGTAGGCGTTATCGTCGCCAACCGAATCGTGAATCTCGACATTGGCGCCGTCCATGGTGCCCAAGGTGAGGGCGCCATTCATCATGAACTTCATGTTGCCGGTGCCGGAGGCTTCCTTGCCCGCGGTGGAGATCTGCTCAGAGACATCGGTGGCGGGGATGATGTGCTCGGCGGGGGAGACGTTGTAGTTCTCCACGAACACCACGCGCAGGACATCGTTGACGTCCTCATCATTGTTGACGACCTCGGCGATGGCATTGATCAGCTTGATGATGGCCTTGGCGCGGACGTATCCCGGGGCTGCCTTGGCGCCGAAGATGAAGGTGCGCGGCGGGACATCCTTGAGGCCGTCCTCCTTGATACGGAGGTAGAGATCTAGGATGTAGAGCGCGTTAAGCAGCTGGCGCTTGTACTCGTGGAGGCGCTTGATCTGGGTGTCGAAGATGGAGTTCGGATCGACCGAGATGCCCTGGCGGGCTTCAATCCACTCGGCGAAGTCAGCCTTATTCGCGGCCTTGATGTCCATGAGCTCATCCATGACGGCGTCGTCGTGGGTGAAGGGGAGCAGCTTCTTCAGCAGGTCCATATCGGTGACCCACGCATCGGAACCGACGAGGCGATCAAGCAGGTCGGACAGGCGTGGGTTGCACATCTTCAGCCAGCGACGCGGAGTGACACCGTTGGTCTTGTTGTTGAACTTCTCCGGCCAAATCTCGTGCCATTCGCCCAGAGTGTCGCGCTTGATGATCTCAGTATGCAGCGCCGCAACTCCGTTGATGGAATAGGAGGCGTAGCAGGCAATCCACGCCATGTGCACCTGGCCGTGTTGAACGGGTGCCATGTAGTTGATGAGTTCCTCGTCCACGCCGCGCTCGCGCATGTCCTCCCGGAAGCGACGATCGATTTCGAGGATGATCTCCAAGACGCGGCCAAACAGCTGTTGGAAGATGGTGACATTCCACTGCTCGAGAGCCTCAGCCAGGACAGTGTGGTTGGTGTAGGCGAAGGTCTTGGTGACGATGTCCCAGGCCTCTTCCCAGCCCATGCCGTGCTCATCGAGGAAGAGACGCATGAGCTCGGGGATGGCCAACACCGGGTGGGTGTCGTTGAGCTGGATGCAGTTGTACTCGGCGAAGGTGTCCAACGAACCGTGGTTGGCCAAGTGCGAATCGATCATCGACTGCAGCGAGGCAGAGACGAAGAAGTACTGCTGGCGCACGCGCAGAACCTTGCCGGCGTAGGTCGTGTCGTTCGGGTAGAGGACGCGGCACAAGTCCATGACGGCCTCGCGCTCGACGATGGCGTCGGTGAAACGCTGAGAGTTGAAGGCGTCGTAGTCGAACTCCTCCAGCGGCTCGGCCTTCCACAGGCGCAGGGTGCCCACATTGTCCGTGCCGTAGCCGGTGATCGGCATGTCATAAGGCACGGCAGAGACGGTCATGTCGTCGAAGTTGACGATGCGGGCTTCAGTCTCGCGGCGAATGTAGAAGGGGTAGCCGTCTTCCTTCCACGCATCAGGGTGCTCGGTTTGGAAGCCATTCTCGAAGGTCTGCTTGAACAGGCCATAGCGGTAAAGGATGCCGTAGCCAGTGACCGGAAGGTCCTGGGTGGCGCAGGAATCGAGGAAGCAAGCGGCGAGGCGGCCAAGGCCGCCATTGCCCAGGGCGGCGTCATTCTCGGCCTCGAGAACATCGGAGAAGTTTTGGCCAAGCTTTTCAACTTCTGCGGCGGCTTCCTCGGTGAGACCAAGGTTGGTCGTGTTGTTCAGCAGGGCGCGGCCCATGAGGAACTCGGCCGAGAAGTAGTGCTGCTGACGGGTAGCGGCGTAGGCCTTGGTGGTGGCCTCCCAGTTGTCGGCGATCTGCTCCATGATGCTGGCGGAGAGGCCGAACCAGAACTTCCTATCGCTGGCGGTTTGAGGGGTCGAGCCTGATGCGGCACGGACATGTCCGCCGACGGTCTGGCTCAGCGCGGGGGCAGATTCGGTCATGAAACTCGCTCCTGGAAATGTTGATGACAAATCGGGTACTTAGTCAGCATATCGGGGTAAACACTTTTCTTCTCCTCCGCCCGCCAGTAATGCTCAGCTACCTTTTATTTCGGAGTGTTCTTTGCCACATATGCCAACACTGCCGCTGCAGCCGCCTTGGTGGTGGCCTCGACGGTGGGCTCGTACTCGGGAAGAAAAGTACTCATATGGTTGACGGGGACGTCTTCTTTTACACGATTGTCTGCAACAGCCTTGTCCCACAACTCACGCGGGGTGCAGCCAACGACCCAGAACAGGTAGGGAACTCCGAACGCGCGAGGTAGGTTGGCAAAGTCCTCAGAGACTGTGGTGCGCTGGGCATCGACGGACTGCTCGGCGAACACGGCGTCGAAAGTCGGCCGGACATGATCAAAGACAACTTTATCGTTATCGATCAGTTCGCCGTGGGCAAAGAATTCGAACGTTGGCTCCTCTTCGACTCCGGATGCCTGACACTCGGCGACAACAATTCGTTTAATTGCGGAATAAACCCGGCGCTTGACGTGATCATCATAAAAGCGGCAGTTGAGCACCAACTCGGCAGAATCGGGAATGATGTTGTTCGTCGTGCCGGACTTTAGGGTGCCCACGGAAACAACGGCGAAGTCATTGGGGTCCACCTCGCGTCCGACAATTCCCTGCAAACGGACGACGACCATCGCGGCGGTGTACGTCGGATCAATCGCGTTATGTGGCATGGAGCCGTGAGCACTACGGCCTGGGATTTTGATGCGGATGGAGTCACACGCGGCGAACTGAGGACCGGACATCGTTTGGACTTCACCGGCGCGGCCAGGCATAACGTGCTGGCCCAGGCACACATCGGGACGGGGAACGCGGTTGAGGAGTCCGTCAGCGATCATGGCATTGGCGCCGACTGCATTTTCTTCCGAGGGCTGGAAGAGAGCAATGAAGGTTCCTGACCAGGCTTCGCGGTGGGCGTCGAGAATTGCGCAGGCACCCATGAGTGCCGTGGTGTGCATGTCATGCCCGCAAGCGTGCATGACGCCGGTCTGGGTGCCATCGGTTCCTGGGCGCAAACGCGTGGAGGCGAACGCAACGCCGGTCTCCTCCTTCACCGGAAGTGCGTCGAAATCGGCGCGGAAGAGCGCGGCAGGGCCCTCACCATTACGGAAGATTCCGATGACCCCGTATCCCCCCATGTGCGTAATCACCTCGCAGTCGAAGTCGGCCAACTTGGCCGCGATCTTCTCTGCCGTCTCACTCTCGTGGCCGGATAACTCGGGCCGCTCGTGCAAGTCCTCGTAGAAGGCCTGCTGCCAAGAGAGATCGGCGGAATGCTGGGAGAGGAGACGGGAGATGTCACTCATGGGGGTGTTCGGAGGCTCCTTAATGGGTTGAGTGCCTGGTACTCGGCATGTGGCCAACTCTAGTAGAAGGCATTCTCATCGCTCAGGAGTCTGCAGAATGGTGAGGTTGGGCCGTGTGAGTTCGTTGGGATTAGTTAGGTACCGATCACTGCGACACAGCTCCCTCAAGGAGGGGGCTCGAACAGTGAAGGAGTCTCCTAATTGCGAATATGTTCATCCTTGGGACGACCGGAAAGCTGGGGCTAGGTGGGCAGGGTTGGCTGATCCCTCGCCGATCCAAGTTTTCAAGCTCGGGGACAGTGAAGGCTCAGTCCCGACGTGCTGCTGCCTAACTCAAAACCAGCACTTCCTAACAACTTGGTGGGTTTAGAAGAGGAATTGACCCCGGAGTTGTTAGGAAGTGCGGGTTTTGGGTCCCCCTGCCAGCCGAACGAACTGTGCTCGTCTGAGACAGTCGGTTCCGGCCACACGACAACCCCAGGGACCCCAACCAACCGCCTACTGCAGCAACGGGTTGTACAGAAGCGAGTTCCGTTCCGCCGAGCATTCGGTGGCGATCTTGATGTCGGGTGCGATGGTGCCTTCGTCACGCAGGCGGTAGAGGGCGGGGACGACGCGGTCGCGAATGTCGGTGGGGGAGAGGGTGTTGACGTAGATCTTGGATACGCCCTCAAAACCAGCGACGGTGGACATGCGCCATTTGATGTTGACTCGCCAAGGCATGGGGATGTCGAGGTCGATGGGTTTGTGGTGCCATTCCTCGTTGCAGGCGACGTCGGGTCCGACGGCTGCGTGGCAGGCGTGGATGAGGTCGCTCATGCTGCGTACTTCTGCCGGGGTTTGGAGCCAGGGTTCGGGGGTAGCGGAGCGCGAATAGACGGTGAGGGTGGGGTAGCGGTGGCCTATGCCAGCGGTGACGACGGCGTGTTCGTTTTCGGCGATGATGAGGTTGCGGTAGCCGGCGAAGTCGACGCCCCATTCGTTGTACATGTTCATGTTGTTGCGGAGACGGGAGATCTCCATTTCCGCCTGGACGGAGCGTTCGTCGATGGCGACGAGTTGCTTGTGCAGGTGATCGAAGGATGCACCGGCGGGGGCGAGCCAGTTTTGGAATGCCACGACGTAGGGGGCGTAGCGGTTGCGCCGGTAGAGGTCCTCGATGGCGTCGATGGTGAAAGCGGTGAAGCCGTAGTGTTCTTCGGGGGTGAGGGTGCCGGATGAGGCGAGTTGGTTATCGAATTCGGCTCCGTCGATGAAGTGGCGGCGCCCGATGATGACGTCGTGGCCGCCGGCGAAGTAGGCGTCGGATAGGTCAAGAAGCTCACTGTCAGTGAGGTCGGCGCTACGGCCGCCGGCGCGGAGTCGGGTTCGCACGATGTCGAGGACGTGCTGCCGGCCGATGGGGTCAGCGAGGTAGGCGGCTTTGCGCTCGATGGTGTCGGTGTCCATGAGGAAGCCGTAGTTTTTCACCCAGTAGTCGTAGGAGACGATCTCGAAGAGGTTGGGTACGCGGCGAAACTGCGCTTCGGTGTCGTTGAGTTGTTCGGGGAGGAGGCCGTGGACGATGGACCAGCCGCCGTCGGCGTCGCGAACCATCCGGGACTTCTCCGGCGGGGTGGCGAGGGGTGTGTCGGCGCAGAATGAGCAGGCGTGGGTTTTGTCGCCGTCCGGCAGGGGCTGCGGGTCCTTCGCTGGGGTGGAGAGCGGCCGGTTGCCGCGCCCGGGGACGGTCCACACTTCTGTGCCGGAAAACGGGTTGACCTGCTTTACCGTCCCGTCGGCCATGGTGATCAGTGGGTCGCGGGGGGCGTGGCCGGGGATGCTCATGCCTTAAACACTATTAGCTAGGCTGGCGCCATGCCTGCAATCCTCTTCGATGTTCTTCTTCCCGCTGAACCTGCCGCCCAACTCCTGCACTCCTTCGAAGGTGCTGTGAACAAACTCATTGCTGCGAACAAGCTCACCGGCGGCTCGGTCGCCCTTGATCCGCACCCACCTCTGGTCGATGGGGTGGAGGAGGCGCTGCGACAGTCATATCGCGATGAACATGAGGACGCCGATCTCGACAATTCCAGTGTCGTCCGCTACATCATCAACGTCGAGGGGGCGACTGGTTCGATCAACCAGCTGGCCATGGTGCTCTCACGGTTCATGACCCCGCAGGCGAATCTTCCCGCCGACGCGGTCCTTTTGGAAAACCAGTCGTCCTTGGAGATCCCCGCGATTTATCCCTGGGCGGTCGAAATTCGCAGGTAGTCGGCGGCTATTGCCGCTCCTGCCTCGAAAAGCTGCTTTTCGACGTCCCCATCACCCAACTGAGCGGCAATCACCCCGTCGCCGGGGTCAAGGTCGATGCGGCCAGCGGCGATTGCCAGAGTGGCATCGGTGCCCGAGACGAGTTCGGCGATCGTGCCCACGACCTTGCCGGTGAGCGACTGCTCATCGAAGGCACCCTCGCCAGTGATGACGAGGCTGGCCTGGGGGATCGACTCCGGCAGCCCCAAGGCATCGGCGACGACCTGCGCGCCGGGCAGAACATGAACTTTGCTCGGGGCACCGTGCAGCAGCGTGGACAGCCAATGGATGGCGACGGGGATGGCGCCGGCGGCACCATAGCCCGGCGTGAGCGGGTCGACGTCGAGGATGGCGCAGGCGTGGGCCAGTGCGGCGTCGAGAAGCATGACTTCCTCGGGGGTGGCCCCCTTTTGGGGGCCGAAGACGGCGGCGGCGCCGTCCGGGCCGACGACGGGGGCGGTGACGTCGGTAAGCAACACCCATTCGACGGCCGCGGCTGGGATGTTGAGCTGCGCGGTGTCTACGCTGGCCAACTCGCCGAGTTGTCCGCCACCCTTGGGAAGGGCATAGCCTTCGGCGTTGAGCGGGGTAGCGCCGAGGGCGACCAAGATGCCGGTGCCAGCGTCGACGGTGGCGGATCCGCCGAGGCAAAGGACGATGCGCTCGGCGCCACGGGTCTGGGCGTCGGCAATGAGGACGCCAGTGCCGTAGGTGTCGCCGGTTAGGGGCACAGGGGAGTCCGCGACGGCGGGCAAGCCGGAGGCGGCGGCCACGTCGATGTAGGCGGTGTTGGCCTCCGCATCGAAGGTGTAGGTGGCATCGGTGAGGCGACCGGCGGCGTCGACAGTCGGGAGGGTGATCTGCTGCCCGGCGAAGGTGGCTGCGGTCCCTTCCCCGCCATCGGCCATGGGGGCGAGGGTGATCTCAGCGTCCCGAATGATGGAACGCACGCCCTCTCCGAGGTAGCGGGCGGCCTCCTGGGCGGTGGCGGTGCCTTTGAACGAGTCCGGGGCGATGATGACGGAAACCATGGGTTTCAGCATAGAGGGGTGACCGAAGTTACTACCCGCCAACTTGCATGAGGCGGCTCGCCCGTGAAAACTACTGGGGAATAGAAATGTATGGGCCCGGCGTTCCGGGACGGAAAGGACACCCATGTCTGTTGATGAGCAGGTCTCGACCTACTACAACATGCTCCTTAAGCGAAACGCGGGCGAACCCGAGTTTCACCAGGCCGTCTCTGAGGTACTCGAATCCCTCAAGATCGTCCTGGAAAAAGACCCGCACTACGCCGATTACGGCCTCATCCAGCGCCTGTGCGAGCCGGAGCGTCAGCTCATCTTCCGCGTCCCGTGGGTCGACGACAACGGCGTTGTCCAGGTCAACCGCGGTTTCCGCGTCCAGTTCAACTCCGCACTTGGCCCCTACAAGGGCGGCCTGCGTTTCCACCCGTCGGTGAACCTGGGCATCGTGAAGTTCCTCGGCTTTGAGCAGATCTTCAAAAACTCCCTCACCGGCCTGCCCATCGGCGGCGGCAAGGGCGGCTCCGACTTCGACCCCAAGGGTAAGTCCGACGCCGAGGTCATGCGTTTTTGCCAGTCCTTCATGACCGAGCTGCACCGCCACATCGGCGAGTACCGCGACGTCCCCGCCGGTGACATCGGCGTCGGCGGCCGCGAGATCGGCTACCTCTTCGGCCAGTACCGCCGCCTGGCTAACCAGCACGAGTCCGGTGTCCTCACCGGCAAGGGCCTGACCTGGGGCGGCTCCCTCGTCCGCACCGAGGCCACCGGCTACGGCACCGTCTACCTCACCCAGGAAATGATGAAGGAGCATGGCGAGGAACTCTCCGGCGCCAAGGTCATCGTCTCCGGCTCCGGCAACGTCGCCATCTACGCCATCGAAAAGGCCCAAGAGCTCGGCGCCACCGTCGTCGGCTTCTCCGACTCCTCGGGCTGGGTCGAGACCCCCAACGGCGTCAACGTGGAACTTCTCCGCGAGATCAAGGAAGTCCGCCGCGAGCGCGTGTCCACCTACGTGGAGGAAGAGACCGGGGCCACCTACCACGCCGATGGTTCCATCTGGGACCTCAAGGCCGACGTCGCCCTGCCCTGCGCCACCCAGAACGAGCTCAACGGCGAGCACGCCGCTACCCTTGCCGCCAATGGTGTTCGCTACGTCGCCGAGGGTGCGAACATGCCGTCCACCCCGGAGGCCATTGAGGTCTTCCGTGAGAAGGGCGTCCACTTCGCCCCGGGCAAGGCCGCCAACGCTGGAGGCGTGGCCACCTCGGCACTAGAAATGCAGCAGAACGCTTCCCGCGACTCCTGGTCCTTCGAGTACACCGACCAGCGTTTGCACATGATCATGTCGAATATCTTCAAGAACATGTCCAAGACAGCGTCCGAGTACGGGCACGAGCACAACTACGTGGTCGGCGCGAACATCGCCGGCTTCAAGAAGGTCGCCGACGCCATGCTCGCCCAGGGTGTCATCTAGCCCTTGCTGGCATCACGCAACTGCTGGTTCGTGGCGCTGCACTGAGACGTGCCGCCCGGACCAGCAGCAGTGCTTTCACTGACCAGGGTCCCTTCCACGAGGATCTGGCAGGTCACCTCGCCGCTTTCCGCCTCGCTGTTCGCTGCCGTGAGGTGAGCGGCGGCGTAGCCGCTCAACGTGGCTGACGCTTCCCATCCAGCTGAGACGTTGCTTTCATCGACGAGGGCTGAGTTCGGTCCGGTGTACGTGATGGAAACGTCCTGGGATGTTCCATCCACCCGGTAGGTGACATCATAGGTGTCGGAAGCCTGCTCTTTTACCTGGTCGGAGGCATTCTTCACGTAGAGGGAACAGGCTCCGAACAGGATTAGGGCTAGCGCCACAATGCCTAAAGGAATGATCACCGCGCTGCGGCGAAACCACGGGGTGGTGGGGCGGGGTGTACTCATGAGACAGCCTTTCTCGTTTATGAAGGTCTAGCGGTGTGCTCTCCTAGCCAACCTAGAGGATTCGTCTGGGAGACACACCCGTCCGGCGAGCGCCCCATATCGCTGAACTGCCGGTACGCTGACATTTATGTATCGCGTTTTCGAGGCCCTAGATGAACTCGTCCAGACTGTGGAGCAGGCGTATGGCGTTCCCATGACGTCGAATTGCATGGTCCCGCGCAACGACATGCTCGCTCTGCTCGATGACCTGCGCAATGCCCTGCCCATCGAGATCGATGATGCCCAGGATGTCTTGGATAAGCAGGACAACATCCTCCGTGGCGCGGAGGATCGCGCCCGCGGCATGGTGGAGGACGCCGAGGCCCAGGCTGCGGGCATCCTCGCGGATTCGCAGGACCAGGCGGACGCCATGGTGGCCGATGCGCAGCATCGCGCCACCACGACCGTCTCCCAGGCTGAGGATGACGCCGACCGCATTGTAGGAGGCGCCCGTCGAGAAGCAGAAGACACCGTCGCCCGCGCCCAGGACGAGGCCGATCGCCTCAACGCGGAAGGCAAGGAGTCCTACCGCCGCGCCGTCGAGGACGGCATGGCGGAGCAGAAGCGACTGGTCTCCGAGGCGGAGGTCGTGCGCCGTTCCAACGAGGAAGCCCACCGCATCGTCGATGCGGCCCACGCGGACTCGAACCGCCTGCGCACCGAGTGCGACGAGTTCGTTGACTCCAAGCTGGGAGAATTCGAGGAGTCCCTCAACGGGGTTCTGCGTTCCATCACCCGTGACCGTCAAGCTTTGCGACGCGGCGCCGGTGCCGCCGGCAGCGACTACACCCCGCGCCGCTGAACTGAGTAAGCTCAGGCCTCGATATGACTTCACCTTTTAAGTTCAACATTGCCCGGCTCAGCGACTTTGAGCAGCGAACCCAGACCGGCCCCGCCCCCGTCCGGATCGGCCCCGAAATGATCGGGATCCCCGAAGGCGGGGAGGTCACCGTCGACGCAAACCTCACTCACCTCGGTGGGGGAGTGCTTGTCGACGCCGACGTGCGCGGCGAGCTCATCGGCCAGTGCGTCCGCTGCCTCACGGAGATCCGCCGCCCGCTGGACATGCACATCAGCCAGGTCTTCTCGACCTCGCCAGATTTCGTCACCGGCGACGAGGACGAAGACGGCCTCACCGATGACATCCCCGAGGTCACCGGCGACACCCTCGACCTTCTGCAGACTGTCATCGACGAAGCCGGCCTCACCCTGCCGTTCAACCCGACCTGCGAGGGTGGCTGCTCGGATGAGGAGACCCCCGCCCCCGACGGCGTCTCCGGCGAAGACGAAGACAAGCTGCAAGATCCCCGCTGGGCCGGGCTGGAGAAGTTTCTGTGAGCCGAAAGAACCGTCTGACCGGCAACGAAGCACTTGACGCGGCATTCCACTCTGTCGATCACTTGCCTCTGCTGGCCGCCCTCGGCGTCCCCTTGGCTGATGAGGGCCTGCGCCTGGCGCTGACCCACCGCAGCTTCGCCAACGAAAACGGCACCCTGCCCAACAACGAACGGCTGGAATTCCTTGGCGACGCCGTCCTCGGCCTCTCCGTAGCCAATCAGCTCTACACCCAATATCCCTCGCGCCCCGAGTCGGACATTTCCAAAATGCGGGCCTCCATCGTCTCCCGCTACGGGCTTGCCGACATCGCCCGCGAGATCAATCTCGGCCCCCACATCCTGCTGGGCAAGGGCGAATTGGTCACCGACGGTCGTGACAAGGATTCCATCCTCGCCGACACCACCGAAGCCCTGCTCGGAGCGATCTACCTCGAGCACGGCTTCGAAACCGCCCGCAGCGTCGTCCTGAGCCTGTTCGCCGCGAAGATCGATGCTGCTTCCGCGACGAACATTCACCGCGACTGGAAGACCGCGCTGCAAGAACGCGTCGCCGAGCTGAAATACCCCTTGCCGATCTACTCGGCCACCTCCACCGGCCCCGACCACGATCTCACCTTTACAGCTACCGTGACGGTTAACGACGTCCCCCTTGGGCACGGTATCGGCGCTAGCAAGAAGTTCGCGGAGCAGAAGTCAGCCCACGAGGCCTACCTGCTTCTCCGCGATAAGCCCCTGGCGGCCCAAAAGGAGCAGTAGTGCCGGAGCTACCCGAGGTTGAGGTCGTTCGGCGGGGCCTAGAATCCCACCTACTCGGATCGCGTTTCGAATCAGTCGAGGTCCTCCATCCCCGCGCCAACCGCGGCCAAGACGCCCCACTCGACGACCTCCTCATCGGCGCCCACATCCACGACGTTCGTCGGCGCGGCAAATACTTATGGTGCGACCTCGGCCGCGAGTCAGCCCTCTTCGTCCACCTCGGCATGAGCGGGCAAATGCTCGTCGGCCAACCAGGAACCTGCACCTCGAAGCACCTGCGCATTCGCGCCTCGCTTATTGGCGATGACGCCGCCCACGAGCTCGCCTTCGTCGACCAACGGACCTTCGGCCGCTGGCTTTTCACCTCCACCCGTGACGGCGTGCCCCTTCCCGTCACCCACATCGCCGTTGACCCCCTAGAACCCGGCTTCGACCCCGCCGCGGTGGCCCGACGCATCCGCACGAAAAACTCCGCGATCAAGGCCGTCCTGCTCGACCAAACCGTGGTCAGCGGCATCGGCAACATCTACGCCGACGAAGCCCTCTGGGCCGCCCAGATCGCCCCCACCCGCCGGGCCTCCTCCCTCACCCAAGAAGAAGTAACCCAGCTTCTCGACGCCGCCGCCGACGTCATGGCCCGCGCCCTCGACCAAGGCGGCACCTCCTTCGACTCCCTCTACGTCAACGTCAACGGCGCCTCAGGTTACTTCTCCCGGTCGCTCAACGCCTACGGGCAGGAGGGTGAGCCGTGCATGCGGTGTGGCACGCCGATCAGGCGCGAGAAGTTTATGAACCGGTCGAGTCACTTTTGCCCGGTTTGTCAGCGGTAAGTCTGACTCTCGATCGCTGGAGCTAGAGTTTCGGTCTATCGGACATAGCTTGTTGTGGCCTATCCCCAGTTCCAGCCCGCTGCTAGGGCATCGTCGTTGGTCAACGCTCAAAGTGGCCCACTGTTTGAGCACTGGAGCTACCTGCGAGGGGTGCTCGAGGAAGTAGTGCTGGTCCGGTGGTGATGTGAGGATGGATATCCAGCTCATGTTGTCCCCCTAAACCGTTCACACTCACAGAGTCGATGCAAACCCGCACTTCCTAACCTGACTTAGGCCAAATTAGTCAGACAGACGAGGAAGCTTAGCCAAGATCTCCTCAACCTCAGCAGGAACCGGGGACTGCGCATAAACAGTCTGACCGGCGACCTCAATAGTGAACGATCGGTACTTCTTCAACGTTCTCACCAGCCGCTTCAACGACAACCCCGAGCGCTGCTCCAACACATGACCCACAGCCATCGCCGCCATCACAATCGTCAAGTGCGCATCAATGGAATCCTTCTTCCGATGGAAGATCGGCCGGGCCTTCAGATCCGACTTCGCCATCCGAAACGCCTTCTCAATCTTGAACAACTGCCGATACGCCCCGATGACCTGCTCAGGATTCAGATCTACCCGTGAGGTCTCATAGCCTTTGACCCCAGCTAGTGCGCGGTGTTTATCCGCTAAGGTGTGGTTGACCTGCTTATTCGGGGCTTTCAAGTCCACATAGCGGTTGCGTTTGACCGGCACTTGACCTGCGACAGCTCGCTGCGCTTTCGCTACCTGCTCATCGATCCCTTTCAAGGTCCGGCGTGCCCGATCCCAGGAATACTGGTAGTAGGTCACCGAATGCGGGATACCATCGGGTCCACGGCCCGTGCGGTCAGCAAACCTCCATACTTGCCCGTCGGTGTAGGACGCCCCGGGATTGGCCTGCCTCCACACCTGGATCGGATAGGGAATGTCACGCTCCCGAGTACCGAGGATGTAGTGCAGTCCGGCATCCACGACGGCTTGTTTATTACCGGCGGAGAACATCCCGGCGTCGGCGACGATGGTGATGTCATCAAGCTGATAAGCATCCTTGAGCCGATCAATCATCGGCAACATCGTCTGGGTTTCGGCTTTGTTCCCCTCGAACGCCCCGATCGCTACGGGGAACCCAGCGGCATCAGACAACAACCCGACGGTGATTTGGGGTTCCAGGCGACGCTCCTTGGAAAACCCTGGTTTCCGAAGGTCGTCGTCTTTGTCTGTTTCGAAGTACAAGGTCGTGACATCGTAGAGGACCATCACGCCTGGGCCGATCCCAGCATGGGTGGCAAGTGCCTTTGTGACCTGGTCGCGGAAGGCGGTGGTGGCGTAGACGGGTAGGCGTCGTTGGATGGTGCGGTAGGAGGCAGAGGCGACACCGATTTCGGCGAGGGTTTCGATGGATTCGAACTTCGAACCGGGGTGGATGATCCGTGCGGTGACTAGGTCGTAGAAGACTGGGTCATGATCGGTGGCCTCGTGTAGTCCCAGCTGGTGGTAGGCGCCGTGGATGGCGTTGATGAGGTGGTTGGCGCGTTCGCTGGTAATGGGTACGGGATTATCCACCGCGCCTGTCCCGGCTGGCATGGTGACCTCGTCGTTTAGTCCTAGGTCGAGGCCTATTTGATCGCCGTCGATCATGCGTTGGGCGCGGGCGAGAAGGAGGCTAAGTTCCTCATCAGTGTGGGCGGAGCCAAGGTGATCAAGGACGGGTTTTCGATTCCGATACCCCCAGATGACCTGCACAGCCGTGGCACCGGACGCAGTCGGTACGGTGCGGATCTTCGGTGGCATGATTCACAGCCTACTGCCACCCCCACTGCTACCCCGCTT
Organism: Corynebacterium atrinae; assembly: GCF_030408455.1. Taxonomy (NCBI): domain Bacteria; kingdom Bacillati; phylum Actinomycetota; class Actinomycetes; order Mycobacteriales; family Corynebacteriaceae; genus Corynebacterium; species Corynebacterium atrinae. The sequence goes on along the minus strand of NZ_CP046977.1, from coordinate 1,712,081 downwards.
AGTCTGACAAACAGCCCCTCACACCGCCAAAATGCCCAGTTCCAGACGTCAAGATGGTCTGCGCCACACCAAAATGGCCTAAGTCAGGAAGTAGTGCTGGTCCGGTGGTGATGTGAGGATGGATATCCAGCTCATGTTGTCCCCCTAAACCGTTCACACTCACAGAGTCGATGCAAACCCGCACTTCCTAACAACTCGGTGGGTTTGGAAGGGGGATTGACCCCGGAGTTGTTAGGAAGTGCGGGTTTTGGGGTTCCTCGTGCGAGCCGCAAGAATAGTGCTCGTGGGCCTGGTGCGTCGACTTGGAGGTCCAATATCATCTCTTAAGGATGCCTGTCGGACTGACGGATATCCCGACGGTCGTTCCTCCGGTTTCGTCTAATTTAGATTAAAGGTCATGCGTCCGATCTCGTCTCCAATAAATTCACTGGCTACCAGATCTACTGGAGTGGTTGTGTCGGTTAGAACGTATGCGATTGCGTTTGCGAGGGTGCCGCCGGCCTTAATGCTCGCCGTTTGTGTCTGGCCAAACGTTGAGTCTGGGAGCATCCCCACTTTCAACTTGTTCTCAATGTTCGGGTTGTTATCCTGGAACGAGTCAAAATGGTAGATGAACCGCATCGGTGTAATCTCGTCGTCTGAGGTTCCGAGGTTCGTTGTGTCATACCAGATTGCGAGGACGGGAGCATCGCCGTACTCATTACCTTCCATCCCCGCCGGAATTACGCGATAATCGGTGATCTTGATCGTGAAGTCGGGCGTAGTGAGGACTCCGTCTACGAATGAATTGGCATTCGAGGTCTCTGTCTCTGGCACATCAACCTCTACGGCGGTGCTGGTGGAGGGAGCGGTCTCTGGTGCTATGGTTGTGCCGCAACCAGTAAGGGACAAGGCCGTCACAATGAAGAGTGAGGCGACAGGGGCGAGGAGATTTCTCATAAGCACTATCTTGGCATGATTGATACTGCTCCAACCCCGGAAACGTGCCCAATTTTGGCGAGGTCATATCATTGTCGTGGTCTCCTTTTGGATTCACGGAGGTTGGAAGGAGGGGCTGAGGATTTGGAAGGTCATTCTGGCTACTGAATCGCAGTCCCTGTTTAGAGCAGGCACCCATTCTCCTGGAACGCACCCCTGATTTCGCCAGGTTATCGTCCCGAACTCTCGCGAAAATGACGGTTGCAAAGGGCCTGAGCATGTGTGGGCTGGCTTTGACGCGATTGAGTATCTGGGAGCATCCGCGTGCCCTGACATTATGCGCACTCAAGGATAGGGGAGGCGCTCGATGCCCAGTGAACCACACCAATATCTGCCTAAGTGGTGACCACAGCCACAAGGCGGGCTACATTAAAGCAATGGAAAACATCGAATCGTTCGTCACAGGGACGATCAACGACAACCTCTGGACGGTCGTACCGTGGTTGCTCATTGCTGCCGGACTCTATTTCGGCATCCGTACCCTGCTGGTCCAGATCCGTCTGGTGCCCGACATGTTCAAGTCCGTCATGGAGAAGCCTGGTGGCAAGGGCAAAGACCAGGATGATGAGTATGGCGGCATCTCTGCGTTCCAGGCGTTCACCATTTCGGCGGCGTCGCGCGTGGGTACCGGCAACGTGGCTGGTGTCGCGGTCGCCATCACCCTGGGCGGCCCCGGTGCGGTCTTTTGGATGTGGATGATCGCCATCATCGGTGGTGCGACGGCGTTTGTGGAGTCGACGTTGGCCCAGCTGTGGAAGACGCGCGATAAGGACGGAAACTATCACGGTGGCCCGGCCTACTACATGACGCGTGGCCTCAATGCCCGCTGGCTGGCAATCCTGTTCGCGATCTTTATCTCGATCACCTACGGCTTTATCTACAACGCCATCCAGACGAACTCGATCGTCGAGGCAGTTGGTCAGTCGCTCCAGCGTGACTCCCTGGGCTTCAAGATGATCATCGGTGGCGTCCTGGCCCTGTTCACGGCGTCGATCATTTTCGGTGGTGTGCGCCGTATTGCCCATGCCACTCAGATCATCGTTCCGTTCATGGCGGTGGCCTACATTGTCGTCGCTGTCATCGTCTTGTCGCTGCGCATCCAGGAAGTTCCGGGTGTCATCGCCGACATCATCGGCCACGCCCTCGGCTTCAAGGAAGTCGTCGGTGCGACGGTTGGCGCGGCGTTCATGAACGGTATGCGTCGAGGTTTGTTCTCCAATGAGGCCGGCCAGGGTTCCGCCCCGAACGCTGCCGCTACGGCGACGGTGTCTCACCCCGTTAAGCAGGGACTTGTGCAGACCCTGGGCGTATATTTTGACACGTTGGTGGTGTGTTCCATCACCGCTTTCATCATTCTGCTCGGCAGCCAAGACATGGTGTACGGCGAGAGCATTCAGGGTGCGTCCCTGACTCAGTCGGCGCTGTCCAGTGAGGTTGGCGCGTGGGGAACCCACTTCGTCACCTTCATCCTCTTCTTCCTGGCGTTCTCCTCCATTTTGGGTAACTACTACTTGGCTCAGGCCAACATTGAGTACTTGACCAAGTCGACGACTTGGCTCAACGTCTTCCGCGTGGTCGTGGTCGGGTTCGTCTTCTTCGGTGCCGTCGGCTCCCTCCCGCTGGTGTGGGCACTGGGCGATACCTTCGCCGCTTCGATGGTGTTCATCAACCTCATCGCGATCGTTCCGCTGGGTGGTGTGGCCTTCAAGCTGCTCAAGAACTACGGAGAACAGAAGCGGCAGGGGCTCGATCCGGTGTTTAACCGTGACATGCTCCCCGAACTCAAGAACGTCGAGGTATGGGACGGTTCCGATCCGGTCACCCGTCGCAGCGCCGAGGATTACCGCAAGCTCGAAGGTCGAAGCGAATGGCCGATCGTCTAACTGCTTACGTGCACGGCTTGGTGCAGGGCGTGGGCTTCCGCTGGTGGGTGCGCGGTGAGGCAATCGAGCTGGACCTCACCGGGTCTGCCACCAATCTTCCCGACGGCCGCGTCTGCGTCGTCGCGGAAGGTTCCGGTGCCCAACTCGAAGAGTTGCTCCATCGTCTGCAGGAAAAGCGCAGTTCCCATCGTCGCCCAGGTCGGGTGGATCGCATTGCTTTCAAGTGGTCCCCGGCGAAGGGTGAACGAGGGTTCACCGTCGAATAGCCTCAGGGTTCTCAGGTGTTAATCTGACCGGGTGCATTTGAAGTCGTTGACGCTTAAAGGATTCAAGTCCTTTGCGTCTGCGACGACCCTGAAATTTGAGCCCGGTATCTGCGCGGTGGTCGGGCCGAACGGGTCGGGCAAGTCCAACGTGGTTGATGCGCTCGCCTGGGTCATGGGGGAGCAGGGGGCAAAGACCCTGCGTGGCGGGAAGATGCAGGATGTCATCTTCGCGGGGGCGGGGGATCGTCAGCAGCTCGGTCGCGCTGAGGTGACGCTGACCATCGATAACTCGGATGGCGCGTTGCCCATTGAGTACAGCGAGGTCTCGCTCACCCGTCGGATGTTCCGCGATGGCGCGAGCGAGTACGAAATCAATGGCGCCAAGGCCCGGCTTATGGACATCCAGGAGCTGTTGTCCGATTCCGGCATTGGCCGCGAGATGCACGTCATCGTCGGGCAGGGCAGGCTGGCGCAGATCTTGGAGTCGAAGCCGGAGGAGCGCCGTGCCTTCATCGAGGAGGCGGCGGGGGTGCTCAAGCACCGCCGCCGGAAGGAGAAGGCGCAGCGCAAGCTCATTGGTATGCAGGCGAATCTTGATCGCCTCACCGACCTCACGGCGGAGCTGAAGCGCCAGCTCAAGCCGTTGGCCAGGCAGGCGGAGGCGGCGCAGCGGGCGGCGACGGTCCAGGCCACGCTTCGCGACGCCCGCCTGCGACTGGCAGGCGATCGCGTCCAGCGACTGCGGCAGGAGTTCGAGGACGCGGACCGCCGGTCCCGCCTGCTCGCAGAGGAGGTGGAGGAGCTCACCGAGCGGCTGGAAGAAGCCACTGATGTGCAGGTCACGCTCGAAGGACAATTGGAGGAAATCACTCCGCAGGCCGAAGAGGCGCAGCAGCTGTGGTTTACCTTGTCCACGCTGGCGGAGCGGGTCTCCGCGACCTCGCGGATCGCGGCGGAACGCAGCGCCAATGCCGGTGCCCAGATCGCCTACGCCGGACAAGACCCGGAGGCGTTGGAGCGTCGCGCCGCGGAGGCGGAGGAGGAGTTCGAGCAACTCACCGACACCGCAGAGATGGCTCGCGAACGGCTGGAGTCGATTCGCGACGAGGTGATGGACCGGGAAGAGGCGCGTCGGGAGGCCGACGCCGAGCACATGGCGCAGGTGCGGGCGATTGCGGACCGTCGGGAAGGTGTGGTTCGCCTCATCGCGGCGGAGGAGTCCCTCGCCAACCAGGTGACTGGGGCTGAGGAGGACATCGCGCGCCAGGAGGAAACCCTCGCTGAGACACTTGCCCGCACCACTGCTGCCGAGGCCGAGGTGACGGAGGTGTCGGCCACGCTCCAGGAACTGGGTGGGCGACGGGAGCCATTGGACGAGGCGCACGTGCGGGCCGCGAGCGAGGCCGGCGCCGCCGAGAAGCGGCTTGAACAGCTCCGGGAGCAGCAACGTCAGCGGGAGCGCGCGGTGTATTCGCTGCAGGCGCGGATCGATACGCTGCGCCAGAACGCCCCAACCGTGTCCGCCGCCGAGAAACTAGGGGAGTGGACGGCCCTCGCCGAGCTCATCAGCAGCCCCGAGCCGCGCGCCGTCTCCGCTGCGCTGGGGCCACACGCCGAAGCCTTGACCGGCCAGCTCAGCGAAGGTCTGCTCGCCGAGCTGAATGATAGCACCCGCACCGTCCTCATCGATGCCAGCGACTCGGGCAAACCCTGGCGGCTCGATGCCACGCTCCCGGCCGGGGTGACGTGGATTCTGGACCACGTGGACGTCGATAAGCGAATCCTGGTGGCAGTCAACCGATTGCTTGCCGACGTCGTCCTCACCGCCGACCTGCCCACCGCCCGGAAGGCGGTGGCACAGGACCCGCGCCTGCGGGCCGTCACCCGCGACGGCGTGCTGTGCGGACAGGGGTGGGTGCAGGTCGGCCATGGTGCCGCGACCCCGGTCGAGGTCAGCGCGCAGATTGCGGAAGCAGAAGAAGAACTCGTGAGCGCTCGGGCGGAGCTGGAGGAGCTCTCGGGCACCCTCGCCGGTGCGAGTATCGCCGCGGAGGACGCACGTGTGGACGCCGCGGCGAAGAAGGCGGCGCTGCGCGAACACGATCAGTCGGTGCTCGCGTGGGAGCGCGACGCCGCGCGCCTGCGGAAACAGTACGAGGCCAACCGGGCGGAACACCAGCGTGCCGCCGAGCGCGCTGCGGGTGCCGATGCCCGTCTCGCCAGCCTGCGCGACGAACTTGCTGAGGTCCGCGATCGCTTGGCGCGGGTGGAGGATTCGGCTGCGCCGGAGGAGCCTTCGACGGTGGCTCGTGACGAGGCGACGGCGGCATTGGCACAGATCAAGGCCATGGAAATGGAAGCGAGCCTAGCGCTGCGCACCGCCGAGGAACGCGCCAACCAGGCGGCTGGCAAAGGGGAAAGCTTGCGCCGACAGGCCGCGCACGAGCGGCAGGCGAAGGCCCGACACGATGAAGCGATGCGACGGCGACGGGCGGCGGCTGAGCTGGCGGAGAGCGTGGAGAAGCATGCCCGTGACCTTGCGGCGCGGGTAGCCGACGCGACGGCGCGGGCGGTGACCAATCGAGATGAGCTGACCCAGCGGCGAACGGCGATCTCCACTGAGCTCGCGCGGGCGAAGGACAAGGACAGCGCCACCCGCAACCAGTTGGCTCGGCTCACCGACAATGCACATGCTGGCGACATTGCCCGTTCCCAGGCACAAGTGCGTATCGACGAGGCCGAGTCGAAGATCGTCGAGCAGCTCGGCGTGCCCATTGCCGATTTGATGGCCGACTACACCCCCGGCGAGGACTTCAACCGGCCGGAGGAAGAAAAACGCCTCAAGCAGGCAGAAAAGGATCTCACCGCCCTGGGCAAGGTCAACCCCCTGGCGCTGGAAGAATTCAAGGCGCTGGAGGAGCGCTACGAGTTCCTATCCACCCAACTCGACGATGTCGTCCAGGCCCGCAAGGACCTTTCCGGAGTTATTGACGAGGTAGACGCGCGGATCCTCCAACTCTTCACAGACGCCTGGCACGACGTCGAGGCCCAGTTCCCGCATGTCTTTGGCACACTCTTCCCGGGCGGCGAGGGCCGACTCATCCTCACCGACCCCGATGACCTCCTGACCACCGGCATCGACGTCGAAGCCCGCCCCCCAGGCAAAAAAGTCAAGCGGTTGTCGCTGCTCTCCGGCGGCGAAAAGTCCCTCACCGCCCTGGCCATGCTCGTCGCCATCTTCAAAGCGCGGCCGAGCCCGTTCTACGTCATGGACGAAGTCGAAGCGGCGTTGGACGATGTCAACCTGCGACGGCTTATTGCGCTCTTCGAAGACCTGCGCAAGGACTCGCAACTCATCGTGATCACACACCAAAAACCCACCATGGATGTGGCAAACGTTCTCTACGGTGTCACCATGCGCGGTGATGGAATCACCCGAGTTCTCAGTCAAAGAATGAGTCCACACCACGAACCTAGGTGAGAATTCCGGCGAGTCCTGCCACTATGGACACTATGAACTTGACTCTGGTCTCCGTAGCGCTCGCCGCGCTAGTCCTTCTCCTCATCCTCATTGCTGTGATCGTTGTCGGGCTGAACCGTAGAAAGAGCAAAACGGTCAGCTTTGAAAAGAAGGACGAAGCACCAAAAGAATTAACCCAACAGGAGAAGTCCGGCAACTATCAAGCCACCGGAGATTTCAACTTCGCCCCCGCGAAGCAGGCTGAGAAGGAGCCCGTGCCTGTCGTGCCTGTCGTGCCTGTCGTGCCTGTCGTGCCTGTCGTGCCCGTCGTGCCGGAAAAGGTCGTCGAACCAGAACCGGTGGCGGACGTTGTTGACAATGTCGAGGTTGAGGAGATCCCGATTCCGGAGCCAGTTTCTGAGGCAACCGAGGGCGTTGAGGTGGCGGAGCCGGAAGTTATTGCCGTGGACGAAGATTCCGAGGTTGCTCCTCACCCTGTGGAGGCCGAAGCCGTGGTGGAGCAGGCTATCGAAGCTGACGTTGCACCCGAGCCTGTCGAGACTGAAGTCGTCGTCGACGAAGTCGCAATTGAGATGGATTCGCAGTCCACTTCCGAACCAGACTCCGACTCAATGGTTGTCGAACCGGAAGTTGAACAAAGCGTGATCCCGGAGCCCGAGATCGTGGAGGAAGCTGAAGAGGCTGCAGCTGCGGCCGCAGTGACTGTCGATGCCGTTGAGGAGGCCGTTGAGCAGACTCCGGTTCCCGAGGTTGCGCCCGAGCAGGAGCCGGCTCCCACCGAGGTAGAGGAGATTGCTCCCGCGTCGGGCAGGTTGGGTCGTTTGCGTGGACGTCTGTCGCGCTCTCAAAACGTCATTGGTCAGGGTGTCCTGGGCATTTTGTCCGCAGGTGACTTGGATGAGGATGCCTGGGAGGAAATTGAGGACACGCTCATCATGGCGGACCTGGGTACCGCGGTGACCATGAAGGTCGTAGAGTCCCTGCGCCTAAAGATTGCCGAGCGCGGTGTATCCAGCGAAGAAGAGGCACGGGCCATGCTGCGAAAAACCCTCATCGAGGCGGGCGGTCCTGAGCTCGATCGTTCCATCAAGGCCATGCCCTATGAGGGTAAGCCGGCCGTGGTGCTCGTTGTGGGAGTCAACGGCACCGGCAAGACCACCACCACCGGCAAGTTGGCTCGTGTGCTCGTGTCCATGGGGCACACGGTGTTGTTGGGTGCGGCGGATACCTTCCGTGCGGCGGCGGCAGATCAGCTCGAGACGTGGGGGCGTCGAGTTGGCGCGTCGACGGTGCGGGGCTCGGAGGGGGCGGATCCCGCGTCGGTGGCCTTCGACGCCGTGGCGAAGGGCATCGAGCAGCAAGCTGACGTCGTGCTCATTGACACCGCCGGGCGCCTGCATACCGCAACCGGGCTGATGGATCAGCTGGGCAAGGTCAAGCGAGTGGTGGAGAAGAAGGCCGTTGTTGATGAGGTCTTGCTGGTCCTGGATGCGACGGTGGGACAGAACGGCCTGACTCAGGCTCGGGTGTTCCGGGATGTCGTGGATATTTCCGGTGTGGTGCTGACGAAGTTGGATGGCACGGCTAAGGGCGGCATCGTGTTCCAGGTGCAGGAGGAGCTGGGTGTTCCCGTCAAACTGGTTGGTTTGGGCGAGGGTGCTGACGATCTGGCCCCGTTTGACATCGAGGCTTTTGTGGACGCGCTCCTCGGGTAGCGGCGTGATCACTTGGGCGGGGGTAGGGTCTACCCCCGCCCAAACCTGTTGAGCTATCGAAACCGTTTCTATCGTCCTATAGTTAGTCGCGGCAGTAAAACCTGTCGCACGATAGTTTAGGGAATTCGATAACGAGGAGGTCCGCACATGAACGCAGATGAAATCATGATGGCGTCGGGAAACGCCAGCTGGATGCTCGTCTCGGCGTCGCTGGTGTTGCTGATGACACCCGCGCTCGCACTTTTCTACGGGGGCATGACGGGTCGCCGCTCTGCGCTGAACATGATGATGATGTCTTTCGGCACCTTAGGTGTCGTCAGCGTGGTGTACATCCTGTGGGGCTGGTCGATGTCCTACGGCACCCAGTCCTGGTGGGGAATCGTCGGCAACCCGTTGGAATTCTTCGGCTTGCGGGACTCCATCACCGGCTCGGCCGGTAACTACCTGGCGGGAGCTTCCGGTTACGCCAACGTCATCGATATTGCATTCCAGCTGACCTTCGCCGTTATCTCGACCGCCCTCATCTCCGGCGCGTTGGCCGGGCGAGTGAAATTCGGGACCTGGCTCATCTTCTCCGGTTTGTGGTCGACCTTCGTCTACTTCCCGCTGGCTCATATGGTGTGGGGAGGGGGACTTCTCTCCCACGCGGAATCCGGCGTCGCCGCCTGGCTTTTCGGCTCCACCAATGGGGAAGCGACCATCGCGCCGATCGACTTCGCCGGCGGCACCGTCGTCCACATCTCCGCTGGTACCGCCGCATTCGTGTTGGCTTTGCTGGTCGGACGTCGACGTGACTTCCTCACTGCTGCACAGCGCCCCCACAACCTGCCCTTCGTCATGCTCGGCGCTGCATTGCTGTGGTTCGGGTGGTTCGGTTTCAACGGTGGCTCCGCTTTCGCCGCCGACGGTGCCGCTGGACTGGCCTGGTTGAACACGACTGCCGCGACGGCGGCAGCGATGCTGGGATGGCTCGGCGTCGAAAAGCTCCGTGACGGCAACCCCACCTCACTCGGTGCCGCCTCGGGCGTGGTAGCTGGCCTGGTCACCATCACCCCGGCGGCGGGCGTGCTGACGCCCCTGACCTCGCTGGTACTCGGCGTCATCGGTGGCGCGCTGGCCTGCCTGGGCGTCGGCCTGAAGTACCGCTTCGGCTACGACGACTCGCTCGATGTCGTTGGCGTGCACCTCGTCGCGGGCCTGTGGGGCACCGTCGGCCTGGCGTTTGTCGCCACGGATACCGGTGTTCTCACCGGCGGCGGCATCGATGGCCTCAAGCTGCTCGTGGTGCAAATCGTCATCGCCCTGGTCACCATGATCTTCTCCGGAGGGATCACCGCGATCATCGGACTCGCTCTGCGGGCCACCCTGGGCTGGCGCATTGATGCCGAGGCCGAATTCGAAGGCATCGACATCCATGAGCACCGCGAGTCCGCCTACGACGACCTAGTTGGACGCGAGCCGCGGCCCTTCGCTGGAGGGGCAGTAGGATTTGTCACGGGAGACCAGCACGCCACCCGCCCCTACCCGGGATCAGTGAGCGCTTCCGTCGAAGATGTCCGCGACAGCAACCAGGAGTAAAGAATGAAACTCGTGACAGCAGTAGTCAAACCTTTCACGCTCGCAGACATTCGTGAGGCCCTTGAGACAGTCGGTGTGCATGGCATGACTGTCACTGAAACCCAAGGTTACGGCCAGCAGCGCGGGCACACCGAGGTCTACCGAGGCGCGGAATACGCCACCGAGTTCGTGCCCAAGGTCAAGCTCGAAATCCTCACCCGCGACGATATGCTCGACGATGTCCTCGACGCCGTGACCAAGGCCGCCTACACCGGGAAAGCCGGCGACGGCAAGGTCTGGGTCACCACCGTCGACCACGTCATCCGCGTCCGCACCGGCGAGCGCAATGACGATGCCATCTGATCCACACCCGGATCACCGCCTGAGCGGCCCGGAGCCCCACCCTGACCCCGCCGCAGTGCGGGAGCAGGTCGCGGCCCGGGCCTTTCGGCTATTACAGACTCTCCCTCTCCCGGACGGCTGCGCGCTCGTCGCCACCGGTTCCCTCGCGCGCCGGGAGATGACCGAACATTCCGACCTTGACCTCATATTCCTGCATCCGGCCGAGCAACCGCCGACGCAGGAGCAGGTAGAGCAGGTGTGGACGCCGATCTGGGATGCGAAGTTCCGCCTCGACTACTCCGTGCGCACCCCCGAAGAATGCGCCGCCATGATCGCCGCCGATTCCACCGCGGCCCTGGCCCTGCTGGAAATGCGACACCTCCGGGGCGACGCGGGCCTCACCGAGCGGGCCCATGCGCTCGTCCGCAGCCGCTGGCGCACCGAAATCTCCCGGAACTTCGACGCGCTCGTCTCTACGGCGGCGGCCCGCTGGCGGCGCGCCGGATCGGTCGTCGCCATGACCCACCCGGACCTCAAGCACGGCCGCGGAGGTCTGCGAGATATCGACCTGCTCAATGCCCTGGCTACGGCCAATCTTTGCGACGCCGCGCCCTTGTCGCGGGAGCGCACGCTCCTGCTGGATGTGCGGACGCTGCTGCACCGGGCGACTCGCCGCCTCCGCGATGTGCTCGACCCAGAATTTGCCGAAGACATCTCCGCCCAGTTGGGGATGGCTGACCGCTACGAGCTGTCCACCACTCTGGCCGAGGCCGCCCGCCGCGTCGACGACGCCCTCAACGCAGGTCTGGCCACCGCCCGCGGGGTCCTGGCTGGCCGCTCCCGGGCCGTGTCTCGTCGGCCGCTCGACCTCGACGTTGTTGACGCGGGTGGGCAGATCACCTTGTCTCGCAACCCTGACTATTCCGATCCGGCGTTGATCCTCCGCGTCGCCGCCGCGGCGGCTCGCACGGGTCTGCCCATCGCCGAACACACCTGGCTGCAGCTGGACAAGGTGCCAGCACTCCCGCCCCGGTGGACCGCAGCGGCTGCCGACGACTTCTTCGCCCTCCTGGCCTCCCCGGAACACAGCGCCCGGGTCATTGAAAATCTCGACCGACACGGCAGGTGGGAGCCCATGGTTCCCGAATGGAGCCACGTTCGCGGGCGCATGCCCCGCGAGCGAACACATATCCACACCATCGACGCCCACTCGCTGGTCACCGTCGCCCTCTGTGCCGCAGTCACCGTGCAAGTTGCACGCCCCGATCTGCTGCTGCTGGCCGCGCTATTCCACGACATCGGCAAGGGCTATGGCCGTCCCCACGCGCAGGTGGGCGCTGAGTTCGTCGCCCGGATGGCTGTTCGCCTGGGCCTGAACCTCCCGGACCGGTCGCGGGTGCAGACCCTCGTCGCAGAGCACACCACCATGGCCCGACTGGTCGCCACGACGGATCCCACGTCCGACGCCTCCCGTGACCTGCTTCTCGACGCCCTCCACTACGACCTCATCAGCGTCAACCTGCTGGAGGTGCTCACCGAAGCCGACGCCCGCGCCACCGGTCCCGGGGTATGGAACCGTCGCCTGGAATCGGGTGTGCGAGTCCTCGCCCGACGAGCCCGCCAGGCTCTCACCGAATTAACGCCGGCGCGCCCCCACCTCCACGCCCCGACGGACCTGGGACTGCGTGTCAACGACGAGGCGGAGACGCTGACCGTGTGGTGGCGGGGGAGTGAGCAACGTGTGTTCGAGCGAGTCCTCGCCGTAGCCGCGGCGAAGGCGTGGACCATTATCGGAGCGCGCCTGGCCACCGACTCAGAAGGCCTGGTCCACGTGGAGCTCGATGTGCGCCCGGCCGTGGCTACCCTGGCGGAGGCAGCCGATGCAGATGGGCTCGTCCAGGCCTACAAGTCGGGGGTGTATTCGACACTTCCGCAGGCCGAACCGGGGCCGACCGCCACCTATTGGAACGGCGCTGTCCTGGAGGTCCGCACGGTGTTTCGCCCCAGGGTGTTGGGCACCTTGCTCTCCGTTCTTCCCGAGCTGTCATGGCTGGAGGCCCGCACGCCAGGTGCCACCTTCATCGTGCAAGCGGCATTCGCAGCACCACCCGACCGGGTCCAGGTGGACAAAGATGTGACCCGGGCGCTTGCAAGGGGCTAACATGGGAAAGTTGTAACTGCCCAAGAGCCAGGGAGAGTGTCCTAGTGTTTGAGTCTCTGTCCGACCGCCTCCAATCCGCCCTCACTGGGCTGCGCGGAAAAGGCAAGCTCACCGAGGCGGACATCAACGCCACGGCCCGCGAGATTCGCCTCGCGCTGTTGGAAGCCGACGTCTCCTTATTGGTTGTCCGCGGCTTTATCAAGCGCATCAAGGAGCGCGCCGCAGGAGCCGAGGTCTCCGAGGCGCTGAACCCCGCGCAACAGGTAGTCAAGATCGTCAACGAGGAGCTGGTGGAGATCCTCGGCGGTGAAACCCGTCGCCTCCAGCTGGCCAAGACCCCGCCGACCGTCATCATGCTCGCCGGCCTGCAGGGTGCCGGTAAGACGACCCTGGCTGGCAAGCTGGCCAAGCACCTGACTAAGCAGGGTCACACCCCGATGCTCGTGGCCTGTGACCTGCAGCGCCCCGGTGCCGTCCAGCAGCTGCAGATCGTCGGTGAGCGCGCGGGTGTTCCCACCTTCGCCCCCGACCCGGGCACGTCGATTGATTCTTATGAGCATGAGATGGGCACCTCCCATGGTGATCCCGTCGCCGTCGCGCAAGCGGGCATCGAAGAAGCTCGCCGCACCCAGCATGACGTGGTCATCGTCGATACCGCCGGTCGCTTGGGCATCGATGAAACGCTGATGACGCAGGCCCGGAACATCCGCGATGCCGTCAACCCCGACGAAGTCCTATTCGTCATCGACGCTATGATCGGCCAGGACGCGGTGAGCACTGCGGAAGCTTTCCGCGACGGCGTCGATTTCACCGGTGTCGTCTTGACCAAGCTCGATGGCGACGCCCGCGGTGGTGCCGCACTCTCCATCCGCGAGGTCACCGGCAAGCCCATCATGTACGCCTCCACGGGTGAAAAGCTCGAAGACTTCGATGTTTTCCACCCTGAGCGCATGGCCAGCCGCATCCTCGGCATGGGTGACGTGCTCAGCCTCATCGAGCAGGCCGAGCAGGTCTTTGACCAGAAGCAGGCGGAAGAAACCGCCGCCAAACTCGGCGCGGGCGAGCTCACCCTCGAGGACTTCCTCAATCAGATGCTCATGATTCGCCGCATGGGCCCCATTGGCAACCTGCTCAAGATGCTGCCCGGCGGCAAGCAGATGAACCAGATGGCCGACATGGTCGACGAGAAGCAGCTTGATCGCATCCAGGCCATCATCCGCGGCATGACCCCCGCTGAGCGCTCGAATCCGAAGATCCTCAATGCCTCCCGTCGCAAGCGCATCGCCGCAGGCTCCGGCGTCGGCGTCACCGACGTTAATCAGCTCGTGGACCGCTTCTTTGAAGCCAAGAAGGCCATGAGCCAGATGGCCGGGCAGTTCGGGATGCCAGGTGCGGGCATGAATCGATCCGCCACCAAGAAGAAGCCCAAGGGCCGCAAGGGTAAGGGTGGCAAGCGCAAGCCGGTAAAGAATCGTCCCACTCAGCCGCAGATGCCGGGTGGGATGCCGGGAATGCCCGACATGGCTCAACTGCAGCAGATGCAAAAGCAGATGGAAGCTGGCGGCGGAATGCCCGGCATGCCTAAGCTCCCGGGGATGCCAAAGATGCCCAAGGGCATGGAGGGTATCGACTTGGACAATCTCGACTTTGGGCAAGGCAAAAAGTAGCTTTCCGCCTGATCAGCGAGTCCGCTGCTTATCGACGCCGTCCCCACCTCCATGTTTGTCGTTCGTCCCGCAGACGTGTGCCGACTTGACCTGTACGTTGACACCTCAATCTTTGGGGATTTCTGATCGGGTGGCGGACCCGGTATAGTTGTCCGAGTTCCTGCGTAGCGCCGCCCTTGACCACGGTCAACCGGACACGTCACACGCAGGTGAATCCAAGGGTTGAACCGGCCCGCCGGCAGTTGGCGGGTGACTGAACTGCCCAGTGACTTAAAGGAGCCATCATGGCTGTCAAGATTAAGCTTCAGCGCCTCGGCAAGATCCGTACCCCGCACTACCGCGTGGTCATCGCCGACGCCCGCACCCGCCGCGACGGCAAGGTTATCGAGAACATCGGTATCTACGAGCCCAAGCAGGACCCCTCCATCATCCAGATCGATTCCGAGCGCGCTCAGCACTGGCTCTCCGTCGGCGCCCAGCCGACCGAGCCGGTTCTCGCTCTGCTGAAGGTCACCGGTGACTGGCAGAAGTTCAAGGGCATCAGCGGCGCCGAGGGCACCCTGCGCGTGGCAGAGCCCAAGCCCTCCAAGCTGGACCTGTTCAACCAGGCCCTGGCCGAGGCTAACGATGGTCCGTCCCTCGAGGCCGTGACCGAAAAGAAGAAGAAGGCCAAGGAAGAGGCCGAGGCCAAGGCTCAGGCAGAGAAGGAAGCAGCTGAGAAGGCTGCTGCCGAGGAAGCCGCCGCCGCTGAGGCTGCTGCAGCTGTTGAGGCTGAAGAAGTTGCTGAAGAGGCCGCTGAGGAGACCGCAGAGTAAATCTGCCTCCATTTTCCACGATCATCCCCTTGCCTATGGCAGGGGGATTTTTCGCGCGAAGGGGCAAGAACATGTTGGGACCTTCTCCAACTCCAACATGTCGAATCCCTTGACCCTTCAAGCCTGCTGAGTCGGCGAAACCGGCACTTCCTAACAACTCATAGGGTTTGGGAGGGGGATTGACCCCGGAGTTGTTAGGAAGTGCGGTTTTTGGGCACTCCTTGGGGCATCATGTGCTGGGGTTCGGTCCCGGCCCGGTGGCATGTCGACCGGTGTGGGTCGTGAAAACCATAGGACAGCGTCCTTAGCGCTGGTCAGATGGTGAAGTGAGGACCGACTCCCAACACATTTTTCCCTTATCCCGTGGCGTGGCCCAGCGCAGAAGCACCGAGCGCGCACTGATAGAGTTTTAGCCATGGATAGTAGAGATGAGCAGGCCCTAAGAGCGGCAAAGCTCTACTACGAATCCGAGCTGAGTCAGGCAGAAGTAGCCGCCGAACTTGGGGTTTCCCGGCCTACCGCAGCCAAGCTCCTGCAGCACGCGCGACAAAGGGGATTCGTTACCATCGAAGTGCGCGATCCACGCGAAATGGGCGGGGAGATAGCCCAGCGACTCGTCGAAAAGTATTCCTCTAGGGGTCTTGTTGAGGTCCGTGTTGTCCAGGCAGCGCGCCAGCGGGAAGAGGAGCTTCTTCGAGAGCTCGGACGGATGGGTGCCGCGGTACTCTCCGAGCATGTCCAGGATGGCCAGCTGGTGGGCGTTTCCTGGGGCAACACCATGTATTCAGTGGCTAAGTCGTTGAGTCACCACACCCACCGCGGGGTGGAAATTGTCCAACTCAAGGGAGGACTGAGCTACACCCAGTCGTCGACCAATGACATTGAAACTATCAATCTCTTCTGCCAAGCTTTCGACGCCTACGCCCGCACGCTGCCGCTACCGGTCATTTTTGACAACGCCGAAGCCAAGCGGATCGTCGAGCAAGATCGCCACATTGCGCACTTGTTGGAGCTGGGACGACGCACAGACGTGGTGATCTTTACCGTTGGTGCCACCACAAAGGAGTCCCTCCCACTCACCATGGGCTACCTCAGCGAGAAAGAGACCGAAACCCTCGTCGAAAAGGCGGTGGGGGACGCTTGCTCCCGTTTCTTTACCCGCGACGGGGAGATCGCGTTGCCCTCCGTTGACGAGCGCACCGTGGGCATCACCTTGAAGGAGCTTTCGACCCGTCCCACCCGGATCCTCGTGGCAGGTGGGCAGGAGAAGGCGGACGCCATTGAGACGGCGCTGCGCATGGGCTTAGCCACCCACCTCGTCGTTGACTCGGTAGTTGCCGCTCAGATCCTGGGTTAATGGGAAAAGCCCTTGACGTCCGCACGGACGTCAAGGGCTTCATTCTTGGGGTTTAACTAAAGCGCTACCACACCGACAATCGCAGCGTTGAGCATGTTGGTGCAGAAGCCGGCGAACAGGGCCTTGAGGCCTAGTTGGGCGACGTCGGATCGGCGTTCGGGAGCGAGGGCACCGAAGGCGCCGATCTGGATGGCGATGGAGGAGAAGTTGGCGAAGCCAGCCAGGGCGAAGGTGGTGATCATGATGGCCTTCGGGCTGAGCACGTCGACGTATTCGGAGAAGGACGTGTAGCCGACGAACTCGTTGATGATCGTCTTTTGTCCGATGAAGTTACCGACAAGGCTGGCCTCTTCCCACGGCACGCCCAGTGCCCAGGCGAGTGGGGAGAAGATGATGCCGAAGAGGCCTTCGAGGGACCAACCTTCTTGGCCGAAGATGTTACCGATGCCGCCGAGCATGGCCGAGAGCATGGCAATGAGGGCAACGAAGGCGATGAGCATACAGCCGACGGTGACGGCGATGCGGCCACCGGCCATGGCGCCGGAGCCGAGGGCGTCGATAATGTTTTTGTTCTCTTCGTCGCGGATGTTGCGAACGTCGGCAGAGGCGACGGATTCCTCGGTCTCTGGGATGAGGGCTTTGGCCATGATGAGGGAGCCGGGGGCGTTCATGACGGAGGCGGCGAGGAGGAAGGGCAGCGGAGCTCCGAGCAGGGAGTAGCCGATGAGGGTGGAGCCTGCGACGGAGGCGAAGCCACCGGTCATGCAGGCAAAGAGCTCGGAGCGGGTGAGTTTGGGCAGCCACGGGCGGATGACCAAAGGTGCCTCGGATTGTCCGAGGAAGATGACCGTGGAGGCCCACACCGATTCGACTTTGGAGGTGCCCAGCAGTTTGTTCAGTGCCGTGCCGACGATCTCGACGAACCATTGCAGGATGCGCAGGTAGTACAGCGCTCCGATGATGGCGCCGAGGAAGATGATGACGGGGAGGACGTTGAGGGCAAAGACGAAGCCGATGTTCTCGCCGAAGAGGGGGCCGAAGACGAAGGAGGTGCCTTCGGCGGTGAAGTCGATGAGCTTCTGGATGCCATCGGCGGTCCACTTGAGGGCGGCGAATCCGGGCTCCCATTTGAGGACGAGGAGGGCGAAGATGACCTGCATCGCGAGGCCGACGCCGAGGGTACGCCAGTTGATCTTTTTGCGGTTGGAAGACAAGAGGATGACCACCGCGAAGATCAGCGCGATGCCAATGAGTCCTTGGAAACGATCCATGGTGGATTACTTCCCTTCGAGGGCGTCGGGGCCGAAGGAGTTCGGCAGGAGTTCGTCGAACGTGAGGGACACGGGGTTGCCGTCGGAGTCCTCGACGATGACGCGTTCACAGTGGAATTCCCTCAAGACCTGGCGGCAGGCGCCGCAGGGCCAGCAGGGGGCGGCCTTGAGGCCGACCACCGCGACCGTCGACAAGCGGGGTAGCGAGCCCGCGGCGATCATGGTGGTCACGGCGTTTCGTTCGGCGCAGATTGTTTCGCCGTAGGCGGCGTTTTCGACGTTGCAGCCGGTGTAGATGGTGCCATCTTCGCTGATCAGGGCGGCGCCGACGGGGAAAGAACTATATGGAGCGTAGGCGCGGGCGGCGGCGTCTCGGGCTGCCTGGAGAAGCTCGGTATCGCTAGGTTGGGTCATGGCCGGGGTCCTTTCTGCAGGGCAACCATGAATCGAACAAAAGAAAAATAATAGGTTGACAATTGTTCTAGAAACGATGATAATCGGGTCATAGCGGGCTACGCAAGTAGTCAGAGTCACAAAATTCGTCCCGTACCGAGGAGTGCACAGTGACCACCGAGTCTTTTGACGCCGTAGACGTCATTCGGACCAAGCGAGATGGCGGAGAATTATCCCCTGAGCAGATCAATTGGATCATCGATGCCTACACCCGTGGCATTGTTGGCGATGAACAGATGGCCGCGCTCAATATGGCCATCTTCCTGCGGGGAATGAACCGAACCGAGATCGCGCACTGGACCCAAGCGATGATCGATTCCGGCGAGACCATGAGCTTTGAATCTCTGTCCAAGCCGACCACCGACAAACATTCGACCGGCGGAGTGGGGGATAAGATCACCCTCCCGCTCGGTCCGCTCGTCTCCTCTTTTGGAGTGGCCGTCCCGCAGCTGTCCGGCCGAGGCCTTGGTCACACCGGTGGCACGCTGGACAAATTGGAGGCCATCCCGGGGTGGAAGGCGGACGTGAGTAACGAACGGCTCATGGAGATCCTCGAGGATTCCGGGGCCGTGGTCGCTGCCGCCGGAGCGGGCCTGGCACCGGCAGATAAGAAGCTCTATGCCCTCCGCGACATCACGTCCACGGTGGATTCCATCCCCCTCATCGCCAGCTCGATCATGTCGAAGAAGATCGCGGAGGGAACGTCCTCACTGGTTCTTGACGTCAAGGTCGGCTCCGGCGCGTTTATGAAGGATCTTGACGCTGCCCGCGAACTCGCCCGCACGATGGTCGACCTCGGCACCGACGCGGGCGTGAACACTCGCGCTCTGCTGACCGACATGAACACCCCGCTCGGCCGGTGCATTGGCAATTCCCTCGAAGTACGCGAGTCGGTGGAGGTGCTCGCTGGTGGTGGGCCCGCCGACATCATCGAGCTGACTTGCGAGCTGGCCCGCAACATGCTGGAACTGGCAGGCATCCCGGACGCGGACGTCGAGGAGGCGCTCAAGGATGGTCGCGCCATGGATTCGTGGAAGAAGATGATCCGCGCCCAAGGCGGTGACCCGGATGCCCCGCTGCCCGTGGCTCCGCACACCCACGATGTCCTCGCTGAGCGTGATGGCTACGTCACCGAGCTGGAAGCCCTGTCCTTGGGCGTGGGATCGTGGCGCCTCGGGGCCGGGCGTGCCCGCAAGGAAGACCCCGTGCAGCTCAGCGCCGGCATTGAGATCCACGCCGGGCTGGGGGAGAAGGTGACCAAGGGGCAGAAGATCCTCACCCTCCACACCGAAACCCCGGAGCGATTCGAGCGCGCCCTCGAATCCATCAATCACGGTGTGAGCATTGGGGATGAGTCCCCCGCCCCGCGCACCCTTATTCATGACCGCATTATCTAAAAGGAACACTATGAACCGTACCGAACTCGCCCACACCATCGATCACACTTTGCTCAAGCCGGAAGCCACCCCGGCCCAGGTCGCCGCACTCATCGACGAGGCCGCCGCCCTGCACACCTACTCCATCTGCGTATCACCGTCCATGCTGCCGGTGACCACGCCGGAGGACGTCAAGGTCGCCACCGTCTGCGGCTTCCCTTCGGGTGCTGTGCACTCGGAGATCAAGGCCGCCGAGGCCGCTCTTTCTGCTGAACAGGGTGCTGACGAGGTAGACATGGTGATCAACCTCGCCAACGCCGTCCAAGATGATTTCGACGCCGTCGAGGCCGACATCCGCGCCGTCCGCGAGGCTATCCCCACCACCTTGCTCAAGGTCATCCTCGAGACCGCGGCACTCACGGATGAGCAGGTCACCCAGTGTTGCCTCGCCGCCGAGCGCGCCGGAGCCGACTTCGTGAAAACCTCCACCGGATTCCACCCGGCCGGTGGTGCTTCCGTGCACGCCATTGAACTGATGAATGCTGCTGTCGGCGGTCGCCTGGGCATCAAGGCCTCCGGCGGCATCCGCGATACCGAAACCGCGCTGGCCATGCTGGCCGCCGGTGCCACCCGCCTGGGCTGCTCGTCCAGCGCTGACGTTTTGGAAGGCCTGAAGTGAATCCCAACGACTGGATGACCCACGATCCCGACCCGATCACCCGCGCCGAGATCAAAGAGCTTATCGACGCCTCGTCCCCCGAGCTCGCAGACCGCTTCGCCGGTCCGTTGGAGTTCGGCACCGCGGGCCTGCGCGGCCCGATCGCCGGTGGCGAATCGGCCATGAACGTGGCCACAGTCACCCGCGCCTCCGCCGGGCTGGGTGCTTGGCTAGTGTCCAAAACCCCGCGCCCCCGCGTCGTCGTGGGCTGCGATGCCCGCCACCGTTCGTCCGACTTCCAGCGCGCCACCGCTGAGGTGCTCGCTGCCGCCGGGTGCGAGGTACTCCTCCTTCCGGCCCAGCTCCCGACCCCGGTCACGGCCTTCGCTGTGCGTCACCTCGACTGCGATGCCGGTGTCATGGTCACCGCCTCCCACAACCCACCCCAGGACAATGGCTACAAGGTCTACCTCGGCGGACGGGTTGTCAACAGCGACAACGAAGCCGGCGTGCAGCTCGTCTCCCCGGCCGACAAGGAGATCGCCGCCGAGATCGCGGCTGCCGGATGGGCCGATGAGATTCCGCGGAGCACCGAGGGCGTGCAGGACGTCGACGTCCTCGACGCCTACCTGGAGCGCGCCGTCTCCCTGGTCCCAACCATGGAACGCGACATGCCCATCGTCATCACCGCCATGCACGGAGTCGGCGGCGAGGTCCTGCGCACCGCTTTGCAGCGGGCGGGATTTATCAACATTATCCCCGTCGCCGAGCAGTTCACCCCGGACCCCGACTTCCCGACCGTCGCCTTCCCCAACCCGGAGGAGGCCGGCGCCCTGGACCTGGCGATCGCCACCGCGGAGCGCGAGGGAGCCCGCCTCATCCTTGCCCTCGACCCGGATGCTGACCGCTGTTCCGTCGCCATCCCGCAGGGCGATGGCTGGGTGCAGCTCACCGGCGACCAAGTCGGTGGACTCCTCGGCGAGGACGCTGCTCGCAGAAACGCCGTCGGCACCCTGGCCTGCTCCATCGTGTCCTCGCGACTGCTCTCCCGCATCGCCGAGAACCACGGGTTGAACTTCCAGCCCACCCTCACCGGGTTCAAGTGGATCGCCCGCACCGAGGGCCTGGTCTACGGCTACGAGGAAGCCCTCGGCTACTGCACCGACCCGGAGTTCGTCCGCGACAAGGACGGCATCACCGCCTGCCTGCGTGTGGCCGACCTCGCTGCCCGGACCGATCTCGGTGAATTCCTCGCCGACATCGGCAACGTGTACGGCTGGTACCTCACCGCGCCGCTGACCATCCGCATGGAAGACCCAGCGGACATCGCGGCGGCACTAGGCCGACTGGCTGCCAACCCGCCGGAGCAGTTCGCCGGATCGCCCGTGACCAGCACCATCGACCTGGCCGACGGCTACCTCGGACTGCCCGGAACGCCCGGCCTGGCAATCCTCACCGACGCCGCCGACCGCGTCATCGCACGGCCCTCAGGCACCGAGCCGAAGCTCAAGTGCTACCTCGAAGTCATCGCCGAATCCCCCGAAGAAGGGCGTGCCCGACTGGAGGAGATCAAGCGCGAACTGGCTGTCGCGCTGGGCGTTTAGCTGTCGGGGTGTCGTTCACCCGTGAGCATCGTCAGCAGCAAAATGTTGGATTCGTCCGGAGCATCCGGTGGGCAATCGACGCGGTGGACGATGTGATCACGCAGGTGAACGACCATACCCGGCTTCAGCCGCACCATCTCCCCACCAGTGGTGAAGTCCAAGGTGCCGGATAGGCACTGCACGGTGATGGGGTGGGCGGCCTGGTGGTCGGGGAGATCCTGGCCGGGAGCGAAGCTAAAGACGATGAGGTTGGCGCCGTCTCCTTGAAGGAGACGCTGCACCGCAGGGCGGGGCCGTGCGGGTTTGGGGGACGGGGCGGCGTCGATAAGCGATAAGACAGTCATGCCCGTCGAATCGTGCACCGAAGCGTCGCCGAAGGTGTCGGGGGAGTTGGTGGGAACGGAATGCTCAGCCATGTTCGCGAGGGTACTACCGGCTACGATCTAAGGCGTGAATGAGAACGACGTACAGATCGGCCGAGTGATCAAACCCCACGGCGTGCGAGGCGAGCTCGTTGTCGACCCCACGACCGACGATCCGGCGGGGCGTTTCGCGGTGGGAGAGGTGCTCACCGGTAAGCAGACGGGCAAGACACTGACGCTCACGGTCAAGTCGGTGCGCCCCCATCAAAATCGCCTGCTGGTCACGTTCGATGAGATTCCCGGGCGCAACGAAGCCGACACTCTCCGGGGCCTCCGCTTTTTCGCCGCTCCGGTTGTGGATGATGATGAGGACGCCTACTACGACCACGAGCTGGTAGGGCTGCGGGTTCTCAACGTTGGGGACGTCTCCGAGGACGAGGCCAACGCCCGGGCCTATGAGGGTGCGCAGCCGGAGCCAGTGGATATCGGCGAGGTGACCGGCGTCGTCCGCGGGCCCGCCCAGCGACTGCTCGAGGTTGCGCTCGACGAAGGTGGTCAGGCCCTGGTCCCGTTTGTCCACGCCATCGTCCCGATCGTGGATCTGGACAACGAAGCGATCGTGATCACCCCGCCCGAAGGGTTGCTGGACCTGTGAGAATAGACGCCGTCACGATCTTCCCCGAGTACCTCGACCCCCTTCGCCATGCCCTCCTGGGCAAGGCCATCGAACAGGGGATCCTCACCGTCGGCGTGCACGACCTGCGGCACTGGGCCACCGACGTCCACAAATCCGTCGACGATTCACCCTACGGCGGTGGTCCCGGCATGGTGATGAAGCCGGAGGTGTGGGGTCCCGCGCTTGACGACGTCGCCGTTGGCACCGTTGCACATCATTCGGACTTGCAGTCCTCTCTGCCTCACCTGGATAAACCGCGCCACGATGACGTAGAAGGCGTGGAGAAGCACTCCTACGACGGAGGGGAGGAATCGGACCTTCCCCTGCTCATCGTGCCTACGCCCGCGGGCAGGCCATTCACTCAGGCGGACGCGCAGGCGTGGTCGAACGAGGAACACATCGTCTTCGCCTGCGGACGCTACGAAGGCATTGACCAGCGCGTCATCGATGACGCCGCCCAGCGCTACCGCGTGCGCGAAGTGTCCATCGGTGATTACGTGCTCATCGGTGGGGAAGTGGCCGTCCTCGTCATCACAGAAGCCATCGTCCGCCTCATCCCCGGGGTCCTGGGCAACCGCCGCAGCCACGAGGAAGACAGCTTCTCCGATGGGCTCCTCGAAGGGCCCAGCTACACCAAACCGCGTTCGTGGCGCGGACTCGACGTCCCTGAGGTCCTCTTCTCCGGGAACCACGCCCTGGTGGACCGGTGGCGCCGCGAGCAAGCCCTGCTGCGAACGCGGGCCGTGCGACCGGAACTGCTTGTCGACGCCGATCTGACGGCTGCTGACCAAGCTTTCCTCGACCAACACCTCGTCGAACACCTCGACGAACACCTCGACGAACAAGGAGAATGACATGACCCGACCCATCTCCACCGACCTTAACGTGCTCATCCGCACCTCCGACTGGGAGCACCTCGCCCCCACGATCCCCGCGACGCTGGCCGAGCGAGGTTACGACGTCGAGTCCATCCACGCCGACTTGGTCGACCTCACCTGCGAGCCAGACAACATGCTGGTCAACCAATACGCCCAGATCGAAGGGCGCGCGCCTGCGGTGGAATCCTTGCACCGCATCGTGGTCAACGGAACCTCCGATCTGGCACTGAAGGACGCGACGAAAGCGGTCGTGGCTGCGCTGCCGCCGAACTCCTATTGGTACGGAACCAGCAATGAAGGAGCCACCGAACCCGGAGTCTCTGCCTCCTGCGCGTGGCAACACGGCGGGAGCTAGCGGATGCACTTGTGGAACTTGGTTGGCTTCGCCGCCCCAAGTGAGGCTATCCGAGGTCTCCAACATACGATCTCTGTCATGGCACGATCGGTGAACAGATGAGTAGCAATCCGCAGGACGAGCGGGACGAAGAGCTGGAGGCCACGGAGATTTCGGAGACTGTGGAGGATCCTAAGGACTCCCCGGACGTTCCTTCCTTCATCTCCCACCCGGAGAAGGCAGACAAGTGGCTGCTGTTCGCACTGTTCGCCATGGGCATCTTCTCCCTCTCGATGATTCCCTTGCGCGCCTATCTCCTGTCCCACCCTCTGGCTTACACGCTGCTCGTCGGCGGGTACACCAGCGCGGTGGTCTCTGGCGCAAATGCCTCAGTGGGAAATGGCCTCTGGCTGGTGTACCTGCTGTGCACCGTCATCGGCGCGGCGAAATTCGTCCCTATCTATTGGTTCATGGGTAAGCGCTGGGGCATGGAATTCATCGACATGTCTCTGCAATACATGCCCCGAGCCCATCGCTTCTTCCAACGGGCCGTGTCGTCAGAGTCGGGTAAGGCGACGGCCCTGACCCTGGCGCTGATCCCCGCCGGTTACGCGCCGGGGCCTGTGCCCGGCAACATCGTCAATGCCGTCGCCGGCCTGTTCAAAGTCAAGCTGTGGATCGTCCTCGCGATAAATGTGGCCAGCATCCTCGTTATCAACGGCATCATGATGTGGCTGGGCTTCCGCTACGGCGAAGAAGTCCTTGACGTCGTCACCATCGTCAACCGCTACCTTCTGTGGTTCACGCTTGCACTATTGGGAGTTGTGTTCTTCCGGGCGTGGCGGCAATCGCAAAGGAAGAACGCCGGGGCTTAACTCGCCTGTACGAACGATCCCCGTATGAAAACCCCCGGAGTTTCCCTTTCTCAACCTAGTGATCAAGTCGAGGGAAACTCTAGGGAGTGTTCAGCGGGTTAGCGGTTTAAGAAACGCCCAGGTATTCGCTGAGCTGCTCAACGATGAGGCGGGCACCTGTCGGGCCGAGGCCCAGGAACCAGACGTCATCGTCGACGCGGAATGCTTTGCCGTCGGCCACGGCGGGGAGTGCCTTCCAGGCGCTACCTTCGACGACGGCGGTTTCGCCGGTGGCATCGGGCTGGCCGTAGCTGGAGTAGAAGATGTAGTCCGCGTTGGCCTCGTCGATGTTCTCGGGGGAGATTTCCACCGCGAGGTCGTCGATGTCCTGGTTGGCCGGGCGGGCGAGGCCTGCGTCTCGGAGGATGACGCCGAGCAGGGACTTGTTGCCGTAAAGGCGCAGGCGCTCCGGCATGAATCGCACGGCCGAGATGGTGGTGTCCGGTTCGACGGAGTCGCGGATCACGGCAACCTTGTCCGCGTAGTCGTTGAGGGCGGCGACAGCGGCGTCTTCCTTGCCCAGGGCATCACCGATGAGCAGGAAGTTCTCCTTCCAGGGGTAGCCCGGGCGGATGGAGAACACGGTGGGGGCGATCTCGGCGAGCTGGGGGTAGAGCTTGTCGGCGCGCAGCTGGCTGCCCAGGATCAGATCGGGTTC
Organism: Corynebacterium atrinae; assembly: GCF_030408455.1. Classification (NCBI taxonomy): domain Bacteria; kingdom Bacillati; phylum Actinomycetota; class Actinomycetes; order Mycobacteriales; family Corynebacteriaceae; genus Corynebacterium; species Corynebacterium atrinae. Next base: position 1,686,675 of record NZ_CP046977.1, on the reverse strand, counting down.
GAGGGCGGCGATGGCTTCGAGGTTGAGTTCGTTGATGCTGCCCACGGATTCGACGTCGGCGACCTTGTCGGCGAGGTAGGAGGGCACGGGGTTGGCGCCCTGCGTAGTCACCATGCCGACGGGGGTGATGCCCAAGGTGAGGACGTCGTCAAGCTCTCCGGTGTCGAGGACCACGACGCGCTTGGGCTCGGCGGTGAACTCGGTGGTACCGGCGGCGTGGACGACGGTGCGGGGGAAGACTCCGGCCTCGGCGTCGCTGCCGAGTTTGGCGGTTTCGGCATCGGCGGTGCTGAAACGTTCGCCGCCGACGGCCACGTCGGTGTTGCCAGCTCCGTCAGTAGAGGTGGAGGAGCCGGAAGAACAGGCACTGAGCGTGAGGGCAACGGCGGCCGTCAGCGCAATGGTCACGGTGCGTGACTTTTTAAAGAAAGACATGAAAGTAGGTTAGCCTAAGGTATATATGGATGCTAGGCTTCGCATGGTGAAAAGGAGATTACTTGGAGCAACCGCCTTGCTGGCTGCGTTGCTCGGGCTGGTGATCCTCAGCCTGCTCCTCGGCGCCCGCGCCATTCCGGTGCCAGATATCCTCCACGCATTGTGGAATCCAGACCCCGCCGACCCGTTGACGGCGGTGATCTGGGATCGTCGGCTGCCCCGCACCATCCTGGCTGTGGTAGCTGGTGCCGCGATGGGAATCGCCGGGGCGCTCATCCAGGCGCTCACCCGCAACCCGCTCGCTGATACTGGAGTTCTGGGAATCAACTCCGGTGCCGCCTTCAGCGCCGTGCTTGCTTTCTCCCTCCTGGGCGTCACTTCCGCGCCCGGATTCTTGGCCTTCGCCATCCTCGGTGCGCTAGCCGCGGGTGTGCTGGTTTATGTCATTGGGCGCGGGCGCAGCGTCGGGGTGGATCCGTTGCGGCTTGTCCTCGCCGGTGTGGCTCTCAGCGCCATCTTGGAAGGCGTGGGGGAGGGCATGGCCCTGGTGGATCCGCAGGCCTTCGACCGGTTGCGCAGCTGGATGGTGGGCAATCTCGACGTCGGTAGTTTCCGTCCCATCATGACGGTGAGCATTGGACTGTTAGTAGGAATCCTTGTCCTCCTTCCGGGGCTCACCAGCCTCAACTCATTGGCGCTGGGCGATGATATGGCCACCGCGCTGGGTGTCTCGGTTCGGCGGACCCGGGTGCTCATGCTGTTATCCATCACGATCTCGGCTGCCTCGGCGACCGCAGCTGCCGGCGTCATGGTGTTCCTCGGGCTCATGGTTCCGCACCTCGCCCGGTGGGTTGGGGGAAGCGACCAACGCAGCGTGCTCGTACTCTCTGCCATCATCGGGCCCGTCGTGCTCTTGGCCGCCGACATTATCGGCCGCCTCATCCTTCCCGGCGAACTTCCCGCCGGGGTGGTCGTGGCCTTCGTCGGTGCCCCGTTCCTCATCATGTTCGCGCGCCGTCGAGGGGTGATCACGCTATGACGATTCGAATTGGCTCGCCGACCTCGACGTGGGCATTCTCGCGCCGGGTGTACCGCCGCACCCTTCTCGTTGGTTCCATCATGGTTCTCGCCCTGATGACAGCGAGCCTGGTCACCCTCCTTCTACCCGGCGCAGGAATTGGCTCAGCGAAGGCCCTGGCGGTGCTCCTCGGCCAAGAAACTGGGTTCGCCCGCACCGTGGTCATGGAGTGGCGCCTGCCGCGGCTCGTGGCCGCTGCCGTGATCGGCGCGGCATTGGCGCTGGCCGGTGCCTTGTTCCAGGCGCTGACCCGCAACCCGCTTGGTTCCCCCGACATCATTGGCTTCAACACCGGCGCTTATACCGGAGTGCTGTTTACCCTCCTGATGGGGGCGAGCAGTTTCGCGGCGATCTCCCTCGGCGCGCTCATCGGCGGCTGCGTCACTGCGGTGGCCGTCTTCCTCCTCAGTGCGCGCCGAGGCAGCACCATCAGCGGTATCCGGCTTATCCTCGTCGGTTTGGGCATCTCGATGATGTTGTCGTCGTTTAACCGCTGGCTCATCCTGCGGGGAGATATGGAAACTGCGCTCTCTGCAGCCAGCTGGGGTGCGGGCACCCTCAACGGCGTGCGTTGGGAACAAGCCATTCCCGCTGCCGTGTGCTTGGGTGCCCTCGTCATCATCGCCTTGGTGGCTTTCCGCGGGATCAACATTCTGGCCTTGGGGGATGACACCGCCACCGGACTCGGCCTCGGCGTCAATCGCATCAAGGCCCTCATGCTGAGCATCGGCGTCCTGCTCACCGCCATCTCCACTGCCGTCGCCGGGCCCATCTCCTTCGTTGCTCTCGCCTCACCGCACATCGCCGCGCGCCTGACCCGATCGCCTCGCGTCCCGCTGGCCGTCACGGCCCTCACCGGGGCAACGTTGTTGGTCGTTTCTGATGTTCTCGCGCAACGGCTGTTCGCTCCCGTGCAACTGCCCGTCGGCCTCATCACCGTCACGCTCGGCGGAATTTACCTGCTCACACTCATCGCCCGTCCCGCTAAGAACTAATCAGGAGACGACTATTCATGTCTGATCAACCAGCTTTGGAAGGCCGAGACCTCACCCTCGCCTGGGAGGGCACCGTCGTCCTCGAGGGCATTGACATGTCGGTTCCGCGCGGGCAGTTCACGGCGATCATCGGGCCCAATGGCTGCGGCAAGTCGACTTTGTTGAAGTCTTTTGCCCGGATCCTCGCGCCCCAGGCGGGCCAGGTGTTTCTCCATGACCAGCCGATTAACTCCCTCGCGCCGAAGGAGGTGGCACGCGAGTTGGCCATGTTGCCCCAGAGTGCCACCGCCCCGGCGGACATCACGGTCGAGGAACTCGTCGGGCGGGGCCGGTTCCCGCACCAGACGTTTCTGCGGCAGTGGTCCGAGGATGATGCCAACGCTGTAGCGGCGGCCATGCAGGCCGCCCGCGTGGAGGATCTTGCTTATCGACGAGTGGGGGAACTGTCCGGCGGTCAGCGTCAACGTGTGTGGCTCGCCATGGTCCTTGCCCAGCAGACCGAGGTCCTGCTGCTCGATGAGCCGACCACGTTCCTCGACATTGGGCACCAGTACGCCCTCCTGGAGTTGGTGCGCGCGCTGCGCCGCCAGCAGGGGCGAACGGTCGTGGCGGTGCTCCATGATTTGCAGCAGGCTGTCCGCTACGCCGATCACCTCATCATCATGAATAAGGGCACGGTCATCGCCACGGGAAACCCCCACGACATTGTCGATTCCGCTCTTATCCGTGAGGTCTTCGCCCTCGAAGCTGAGGTCGTCCGCCACGGCACAGAGTTAGTCATCGTCCCGGGCATCCTCGCGGAGCCGGACATCAGCGTGTTGGGGACGGTGCCGAAGAAGGCGCCGGCGCATCGCTAGACTGTCCCAAATGATCGTCACCACCATTGCCCGTGAACTTGGCGTGCGCGAAGACCAGATCCGCGCCGTCCTCAACTTGCTCGCGGAGGGAAATACCGTCCCCTTCATCGCCCGCTATCGCAAAGAGGTGACCGGCGGACTCGATGATGCGCAGCTGCGCACCATCGAGGAGCGCGCCACTTACCTGCGTGAGCTGGAGGAGCGCAAGCAGGCCATCCTGGAGGCCATCGAGGAACAGGGCAAACTCACCGACGACCTCCGCTCGCTCATCCTCGCCTGTGAAACAAAGGCGCGCCTGGAAGATCTGTACCTACCGTTTAAGAAGCGCCGCAAGACCAAGGCCGATATTGCCCGCGAGGCCGGGCTGGAGCCCCTCACCGATCAGCTCATCGCCAACCCCTCCGCCGACCCCCAGGAGTTCGCCGCCAGGTACCTCACCGACGGCTTCGACGACCCGGCCAAGGCCCTTGAGGGAGCTCGCCACATCCTCATCGACCGCTTCGCGCTGGACCCGGACCTCGTCGGCGAGGTCCGCGAACGCATGTACTCCACCGGGTCCATGAAAGCCGGTGTGGTGGCGAGCAAGGAGAACGAGGGCTCCAAGTTCAAGGACTACTTCGAGTTCTCCGAGCCCTTCCACAAGCTCCCGTCCCACCGCATCCTCGCGTTGCTGCGCGGGGAAAGCGAAGGGGTGCTGCACCTCGATCTTGATGCCGGGGATGACACCATCTACCAGGGCATGATCGCCGACCGTTTCGATCTGGATACCCACGCGTCCGCGTGGCTTGCCGACGCCGTCCGTCGCGGCTGGCGCACCAAGCTCGCCGTGTCCTCCGGACTCGACGTCCGCATGCGCCTGAAAGAGAAGGCGGAAGAAGGGGCACTCCAGGTCTTCGCCACCAACCTCCGCGATGTCCTCCTCGCCGCGCCTGCCGGCCAGCGCGCCACCCTCGGCCTGGACCCGGGGTATCGCAATGGCGTCAAGTGCGCGGTGGTCGATTCGACTGGCAAGGTGCTCGATACCGCCATTGTGTACCCGCATCAGCCGCAGAACCGCTGGTCCGACGCCGTGCAGACCCTCGCCGGGCTCTGCGCCACGCATGGAGTGGACTTGCTGGCCGTGGGCAACGGCACCGCCTCCCGCGAAACGGAGAAACTCAGCAACGAGATCGCCGACCTCATCAAACAAGCCGGTGGCACCCGGCCGACCCCGGTGGTAGTCTCCGAGTCGGGGGCGTCCGTCTACTCCGCCTCGGAGCTGGCCTCCCAGGAGTTCCCGGACATGGATGTCTCCCTCCGCGGTGCGGTGTCCATCGCTCGTCGTCTGCAAGACCCGCTGGCGGAGCTGGTTAAGATCGACCCCAAGGCCATCGGCGTGGGCCAGTACCAGCATGACGTTAACCAAACGGCCTTAGCCCGCACCCTCGACGGTGTTGTGGAATCCGCCGTCAACGCGGTAGGCGTCGACCTCAACACCGCCTCCGTCCCACTCCTGGAGCGAGTCGCCGGTGTGACCGGCACCCTGGCGAAGAACATCGTCGCCCACCGCGATGATCACGGAGCATTCGCCTCCCGCAAGGGTCTGCTCAAGGTCCCACGCCTGGGCCCCAAGGCTTATGAACAGTGTGCCGGATTCCTCCGCATCACCGGCGGCAACGATCCTCTCGACGCCTCCGCCGTCCACCCCGAGTCCTACCCGGTCGTCGCGCGCATCGCCGCCGCCACCGGACTGAAGGTGGAAGACCTCATCGGCAACACCCGCGTCCTCTCCACCCTGCGCCCGGCCGACTTCGCCGATGGCACCTTCGGCGTTCCCACCGTCACCGACATCATCGCCGAGCTGGACAAGCCGGGCCGAGACCCCCGCCCGGAGTTCAAGACTGCGAGCTTCAAGGAAGGAGTGGAGAAGGTCTCTGACCTCACACCCGGCATGATCCTCGAAGGCACCGTCACCAATGTCGCAGCCTTCGGTGCCTTCGTCGACGTCGGCGTGCACCAGGACGGCCTCGTGCATGTCTCGGCGATGAGCGAGAAGTTCGTCTCCGACCCCCACCAGGTCGTTCGATCGGGCCAGGTGGTCAAGGTCAAGGTGATGGAGGTGGATGTCGAACGCCAACGCATCGGCCTCTCGCTGCGGCTTAGTGACGAGCCCGGCCAAGCCCCGAAGAAGGCACCTCGCCAGCAGAATCGCCAGCCGAAGAAGCAGCAGCCAGCCGCCAGCGGCAGCATGGCTGATGCTCTCAAGCGCGCCGGGCTAGGCCGTTAACACCGCCGGGTAAATCGACGAGGTCGAAGCCCAAGTCAGCGTAGTGCTCGCAGAAGCGAGCACTACGCGCCCCGGAGGCGCAGTAGACGACGACCCGCGGGGCGTCGACAAGCATTGTTGTGAGCTGTTCTGGACCGGTGACGGTGGACAGCGGCAACCGGAGGGGATGCAGCAAGGCGAGTGGATCAGTGAGCTCCCATTCCTCCGGCTCACGGATGTCGAGCAGGAGGGCGCTGCCAGCCCGGACCTCGTCGAGCAGGGCGTGGGTGCCTCCCGAATAGTCGGACGCCAGCGCCCGCACCCGTGGCCGGGAAGGATCCGCCGATACCTGGAAAGAGCGGGTCGTTCCCGCGAGGGCGTCGTAGCTGAGCAGTCGCCCGGCCTGACCAGTGCCGATCCCGCTGAGGAACGTGATGGCCTCGGTGGCCATGAGTGCGCCGACGACCGCGGTGGTCACCCCCAGCACCCCGGCCGTGGCGCAATCGGGGAGGTCCGTGCCGCGCGGCTGCTCGGGGAAGAGGTCGCGCAGGCCGACGGAGCGATCGAAAAGGCAGACGTCGCCGTGGAAACGCAGCACCGTTCCCCAGACGAGGGGAGTGCCGGTGATTTCGGCCGCGTCGGCGATGAGATATTTCGTGGCGAAGGAATCGGAGCCGTCGAGAACGAGGTCGACTGATCCGATGAGCTCGCAAGCATTGGCTACGGTCAGCCTGTCCGGCAGCGTGGTGACGTCGATCCCCGGCTGCACCTCCCGCAGGCGTGCAGCGGCGACGGCTACTTTTGGCTGGCCGACATCGGAAGCACCGAAGAGGATCTGGCGGTGGATGTTGGAGAGAGAAATGGTGTCATCGTCGATGATTGTTATCCGGCCCACCCCGGCGGACGCCAGGGACTGCAGTGCCGGGCACCCCAGGCCACCGGCGCCAACGACGAGAACGTGGGCCTCGTGCAGGCGAATCTGATTCTCCATCCCGAAGCCCGGTAATTGCAGGTGGCGGGCGGTGCGCTCAACCTCGCTGGGCGGCAGGCTCATCTACAAAACCTCATCCGACCAGGACACGAGCCCCTCAAACGTCGAGGAGGCGACGGCGTGCTCGCGCCGGGGAATGCGCCCGGCAGAGCGGGAGAGATGCCCCGCCGCGACCGCGAGTTTCATGGCGCGGGCCATCGCGACGGGGTCCTGCGCCCGGTTAACGGCCGAGGCGAGCAGCACGCCATCGCAGCCCAGCTCCATGGCCAAAGTGGCGTCGGAGGCGGTGCCAACGCCGGCGTCGAGAAGCACCGGGACACTCGCGCGGGAGCAGATGAGCTCGATGTTGTGCGGGTTGAGGATGCCTAACCCGGTGCCGATGGGCGAACCCAACGGCATGACCGCCGCGCAGCCGACGTCCTCCAGGCGCAGTGCGGTGACCGGGTCGTCGGAGGTGTAGGCGAGGACGGTAAGGCCCTCGGCGACGAGGAGCTCGCAAGCATCGACGAGCTCGACGACGTCGGGAAGCAAGGTGTGCTCATCGGCGATGACCTCGACTTTGACCCAGCTCGTGCCCAGTGCCTCCCGGGCGAGCTGGGCGGTGAGCACGGCGTCGCGGGCCGTGCGGCTGCCCGCGGTGTTCGGCAGCGGGTCAATAGACAGCCGTTGCAGGAGGTCAAAGATTGTTTCCCCCTCGGCGCTGGGGGAGTGGCGGCGCATGGCCACCGTGGTCAGCTGCGTGCCGGAGGCAACCAGCGACTCCTCGAGCATCGAGAGGGAGGTGGCCCCGCCCGTGCCCATGATGAGCCGCGATGCGAAGCTGCGATCGGCGATGGTGAGCATGTGGGTTAGCCTCCCTGGACGGCGCTGAGGATGTCGACGACGCAGCCGTCGACAAGCAGATGCGATGACCACCGGGAACGCGGGACGACCACCCCATCGACGGCCACGGCGAGCCCGGCGGCGGGAATTGTGCCGAGGTGGTCGACCAGCAGGGCCTCCAGCGTGTCGGCGGTGGTGGTCACGGGCTCGTCGTTGAGCGTGATGTTCATGGGTGCTCCTGAAATCGGGTGGGCAAGCAGGCGGAGAGATCGACGGCGGGTTCGTTGCCCTCGATGAGGTCGACGGCGGCCTGCGCGGCCAACGCCGTGAGGAGGATGCCGTGGCGGAAATATCCCGTTGACACGATGAGGCGATCGCTGACCCGACCCAGGTACGGCAGGTCGTCCGGGGTGCCGGGGCGCGCGCCGCACGATGCCCCCAGGAAGTCGCATTCCTCCAGGGCCGGCACGAGGCGGATGGCGTCGCGCAGCAGGTCATGGACCCCGGAGACCTGCGGTACATGGCGGCCATCCTCTCGGCTCGTCGCACCGATCGCAATGGTTCGATCGGCGCGCGGGATGACATACACGGGGCGGCCCTCGACGACACCGCGCACAACTTGCGTGACCGGCGGGGTGAGATGATCGGGCACGCGCAGGCGCACAATATCGCCGTACACCGGGCGCAGGCGCAACCCCTCCACCAAACGGGCAGCATCCAGCCCATTGCTCAAAATCACCTGGCCCTCGGTGGGAAGACGGTGAACCTCCTCGCGGATGAGGTCGACACCAACGTTGCCGAGAGCATCGAGAAGCGCCGCCGCAAGCGTCCGGGGCGCAACCTGATGATCATCCGGGATGCTCACCGCACCAGCCAACCGCGGGTGCAGCGCCGTTTCCAAGGCACGCGCCTGCCGAACGCTCAACCTCTCCACGGTCATGCCGTGCATCGACTGATAATCGGCCAATTCCGTCAGATGCGTCGCATCCGCCCGGTCCGCCGCCACGACGATCGTGCCCTCCGTGCGGTAACCAGTGGGCATCGTCGAATGCTTCTCGACGTCCGCGATCAACTCCGGGTACATCCCCGCCGACGCCCTCATCAGCGGAAAGAGGGCCTCCTGGCGGTACACCACCTCCGCCGTGGGCGCGAGCATGCCGCCGGCGTGGTGGGTCGCACCCCGCGCCGGGGTCGGATCAAACAGCACGACGCGGTGCCCACGCAGCCCCAGCCTGAAAGCCGTGGCCAAACCGATGAGCCCGCCGCCGATGACGGAGATATGCGTCATTGGTGAAACCCCTGGAGGAGGTCCGCGGCGTAGGCCGCGGGGTCGGGGGAGTCCATGAGCCCCCGGCACACCGCGAGGCCAGCGACACCCGTCGCCGCGAGAGCCGGGGCATCGGCGGCCGTGACATCACCTATCGCGACGACGGGCACCGCGGATGCCGCCACCAGCGGCGGGTAACCCGCGACGCCGAGCGGAGCCCGCCCGGAATCCTTCGTCGGGGTCGGGCGGAAGGGGCCGGCTCCGACGTAATCGATGACCTCAGCGAATTCGTTCGCCTCCTCCACCAATGCCACGGTGCCGGTGGTGAGGCCGATGATGGCGTCTTCGCCCAACAACTCTCGAGCCGCCCGCACATCGAGGTCATCCTGGCCGAGGTGGACACCGTGGACGGGGAAGCCCCGGCGACGAAGCGCCAGGGCGACGTCGACGCGGTCGTCGATAAGCACCCTCGTGGCGGGGTTGACCGCCGCGACGGCACGGGCCACCTCGGCCGCCAACTCGTAGAGCGCCCGCGCGGGGATGGGTTTGCTGCGCACCTGGACCACGCCCGCCCCACCCGCTGCAGCCTGGGTGGCCACCTCGACCGCCCGGGCGGCATCGCCGGTGACGAGGTAACAGCGCAGGTCAAGCACGATGATAAACCTGCGAACCCGCCGCCCGAAACTCGGCCGCCTTCAACGCCATGCCCGCCTCCGCGTCCACCGGCTCACCCACCGACGGCATCCCGAGCGAATCGGGGAACGCATCGCGGATATCCTGGCTAATGCGCATGGAACAAAACTTCGGCCCACACATGGAACAAAAATGCGCCGTCTTCGCCGGCTCCGCGGGCAACGTCTCATCGTGATACGCCTGCGCGGTATCGGGATCCAGCGACAACGCGAACTGATCATGCCAGCGGAACTCAAACCGCGCCTTGCTCATCGCGTCATCCCACTCCCGCGCCCCCGGATGCCCCTTGGCCACGTCCGCCGCATGCGCCGCCAACTTGTACGTAATCACCCCAGTCTTGACATCATCGCGGTTGGGCAACCCCAGATGCTCCTTCGGTGTGACATAACAGAGCATCGCCGTACCGCCCATCGCGATATGAGCCGCCCCGATGGCGGAGGTGATGTGGTCATAGCCCGGCGCAATATCCGTCACCAACGGGCCGAGAGTATAAAACGGCGCGTCACCACACCACTCCTGCTCCAACTCGTTGTTCACCTGCACCATGTTCAGCGGCACGTGTCCGGGGCCCTCCACCATGACCTGGACGTCATACTCCCAGGCGCGCCTGGTCAGCTCGCCGATCGTCTTCAGCTCCGCGAACTGAGCGGCATCATTGGCGTCCGCGAGGCTGCCCGGACGCAAGCCATCACCCAAGGAAAACGCAACGTCATACTGCGCAAAGATCTCACAGAGCTCATCGAAACTCTCATAGAGGAACGACTCCTTATGGTGAGCGAGGCACCAGCCCGCCATAATCGAGCCACCCCGACTCACAATCCCCGTCACCCGCTTCGTCGTCAACGGAATGAACGGCAGCCGCACACCTGCGTGAACAGTCATGTAATCCACGCCCTGCTCACACTGCTCGATGACCGTATCCCGGAAAATCTCCCAGGTCAGGTCCTCCGCGACCCCATTGACCTTCTCCAGAGCCTGATAAATCGGCACCGTGCCAATAGGTACCGGGGAATTCCGCAAAATCCACTCGCGCGTGGTGTGAATGTCATTGCCCGTGGACAAATCCATCACCGTATCCGCACCCCACCGCGTCGCCCACCGCAGCTTCGACACCTCTTCCTCGATCGACGAGGTCACCGCCGAATTACCAATGTTCGCGTTGATCTTGGTGAGGAACTTCCGCCCAATGATCATCGGCTCCGACTCGGGATGATTCACGTTATTGGGAATGATTGCCCGCCCGCGCGCCACCTCCGAACGAACGAACTCCGCATCGCAATGCTCACGCAGGGCAACGAACTCCATCTCCCGGGTGATGACCCCCGCCCGCGCATAATGCATCTGCGTGACCCGCTTACCCGAGGTCGCCCGTAGCGGCGAACGCTGCGTACCCCGCCACTCCGCCGATGCCTCCCCGCGCCGGGAGGCTTTGCTGCCATCATCGCCCAGGTTGCGTTCCCGGCCCACATACTTCTCGACGTCCCCGCGCCCCAGAATCCACTCCTCCCGCAGGCCCGGCAATCCGACAGTGACATCGCACTCCGGTCCCCGCGTGCGATACACGCGGAATGGCTCATTTGGGCCCGTGGGGGAATCATCCAACTGGATCTCCGTCTCCGGCACGCTCAACCCGTTGTGGGTCAGCGGCGCGAAACGGTGCTTGGGGTGAATCTCGTGGTTTTGATCGTGGGTAGGCGACATCGCCTGGCCTCTCTTCCTTCGCCGGTGCTAACCGGACAGGTTCAAACGGTATTCACGCAAGCTCCAGCGCGATCTCAGCCCGATGCTTCGGGCACCCGTGGGGTGGTCGTGGGACCACGCTAGCGCACTTCGCCTACGCCCGGAAGAGATTTGCCTGATCCCGCGGCGATGTGGCACACTAACCCGGTTAACCGCGACCTTTGACGGGGTAGTGGTGGCAGTACTTTGCACCGGGCACGAACCGGCCGAGCGTTCCACTAGGAAAGAGCCGCCAGGGTCCTCTGTCCAGAACTTAAAAAGGATTCAGTCCAATGAACATTCTCGACAAAGTTGATGCAGCACAGCTGCGCGACGACATCCCGGCCTTCCGCCCCGGCGACACCCTCGACGTACACGTCAAGGTCATCGAAGGTAGCAACGAGCGTACCCAGCTGTTCAAGGGTGTTGTCATCCGCCGCCAGGGCTCCGGCATCCGCGAGACCTTCACCGTCCGCAAGGTGACCTTCGGCATCGGCGTGGAGCGTACCTTCCCGGTCCACTCCCCGAACATCGAAAAGATCGAGGTCGTCCGCAAGGGTGACGTCCGTCGCGCCAAGCTGTACTACCTGCGCGACCTGCGCGGCAAGGCTGCCCGCATCAAGGAGAAGCGCTAGTCGCTTAGCCCCAGTCATGGCCTATACGGGCCCTGACCAGCGGCCCCACTCCACCATCACCTGGTGGCGTGGGGCCGTTTCTCTACCCCAGTCCCGCAATTAGGGTGATGAAAAGTAACGGGAGTGCGACTGGTGGAGATGCTGCTCGCTCATGCTGGCGATGGTCACGATCTCCCGGTTGGGGTCGAAATTCTTCCGATCGAGCCGAAGCCGTTCGCGGGTTGCACCTGCCAGTGATCCAAAGTGGGAGCAGTTTACTGAACCGCTCCGGCGATCATAGTTGATCGAAAATGCCGGCATCATGACCATAACCCTTTCGTTTAAGGCTCTGACGTGTGCTTTCAAGTGCGTCGCAAGATCGGCGTCGACGTTTTTCAGCAGCCCATCAGTTGCTGGTTGAGTTCCATGGCTCGTTGAAGGCTGGAATGTGGTCTGGGGAGACTACTTCCCCTCAGGGGGCTCTTCACCTGTCTCGATGGGACGCTTTGTTAGTAGCTGCTGGCTGGGGTCAGATGGTTCTGGAATAGGGAGAGTGCCAAAATTCTCTAGAATGCATCGAGCTCCTTAGCGTTTCCGCAGGTCGGTGAGAATCAGCATTCGCATTCTAGAGAATTTTGGCACTCGCGACGCCCTGATCGCGACACTCCGGCTTTCTCAGAAGCAGGGCGATATCGCAGGAGGTGGGGCTGAAGCCGCGACTAGATCCAGCCTTCCTCCCACGCAACGTCGGAGGCTTCGCGACGCGTCGATACTCCGAGCTTGCGCATCGCCTGCGAGAGGTAGTTGCGCACGGTGCCGGGCGCGAGGTGGAGTTCGGCGGCGATGTCGCCGACGGTCGCGGCATCGCGGCCGACGCGCAGGACGTCGAGTTCGCGGTCCGTGAGGGGAGTTCGTTCGGCGGTGAGGGCAGAGGCGGCGATATCGGGGTCGACGTGGCGTTTGCCAGCGGCGATGGCGCGGATGACTTCGGCGAGCTCGGAGGCGGGCGTGGATTTGGTGACGAAGCCAGCCACGCCGGCCGCCATGGCTCGGCGGAGGACTCCGGGGCGGGCGTGCCGGGTGACGATGATGGATTTCGTCGCTATCGTCCGGGCGATCTTTTCGGCTGCTTCTACGCCGTCGAGGCCGGGCATTTCGAGGTCGAGGAGGCACACGTCGGGCTTGAGTTCCACGGCTTTGGTCACGGCGGCTTGGCCATCGCCGACGGAGGCGATGACCTCGATGTCGTCTTCGAGGTCGAGCAGGGTGGTCAGGGCGGTGCGGATCAAGTCTTCGTCGTCGGCGAAGAGCACGCGGATCATTCGGATACCTCCAGCTCAGGGGGAAGGGTCGCTTCGAGGGTAAACCGTTCGGCGTCAACGGTGGTAGAGAGCGAACCGCCGGCGGCGCCGAGGCGTTCGCGTAGTCCTGCCAGGCCGGAGCCTTCCGTAGGAAGGCTTATCGACGCCCCCACCGCATTGCTGATGCGCAGGCTCCAGCCGGGGGTGCCGCGGTCGTCGATAAGCAGTTCCACCGGACCCGGTGCGGCATGCCGGAGGATGTTGGTGGTGGCCTCGCGGAGGACGCGGCCGAAGACGGCTCGTGAACCGGGATGGTGGGGGAGGCGGGGGGCGTCCAGGCGGGTGGGAAAGCCGGCCGCTTCGAGGACGTCGTGGGCATTGCTGAGCTCTTCGGACAGTTCCGGGGCGCGATAGCCCTGGACGAGTTCGCGGGTCTCGCTGAGGGAGTCGGCGGCCAGGGTGCGGATTTCGGCGAGTTGGGCGCGGGCGGCGGCGGGGTCTTTATCCAACAGGCGCTCGGCAAGCTCGGCTTTGAGGGCGATGACCTGCAAGGTATGGCCCTGGATGTCGTGCAGGTCGGAGGCGAAGCGCAGGCGCTCCCGGGCGACGGCGAGACGGCTTTCGCTCGCGCGGGCGTCATCGATGCGCACCACCACATCCCAGGCCCACACGGTGCCAATGGTGGTGAGGGGAAAGACCACGGCGAAGAAGTAGGCGGAGGACCCGCGGTGGGATCCCTCGGGCATGGCCATTACTTCGATGAGGATCGCTCCGGCGGCGACGGCCAGGACTAGCCATCGCCAGCCGCCCTTCACCGCGCATGCCAGGAGGGCCGCGGCCGAGATCAGCGGCAGCGACGACCACGGTAGGGGAGCGGCGATCCCCAACACCCCGGCCCCCGCCAACAGCATCGCCACCGCTACCGGCCAGTTGTCCACGCCGCGGCCCATTCCCTGCCGCAATCCCATGAGGAAAGCGAGCTGCGTGCCCGCGGAGACCACACACACCACCGCAGTGAGGATGGCGCGGGCACTCAGCCCCGGAGTGCTCATCGCCGCTGGCACGACGACCAGTGAGTTCGAGGCGAGGATCACCATGGCTAACCCCGACCAGGAATACCACCAGCTGGCCCGCAGCCCGGTGGCGACGCTACCCCGGGTACGGGTGGCGTCGGAAAGCTGTCCCGCGGGGCGGGGCACGGCGACGTCGTGAGTCTTCGTCATAGCGTCCACCGTAGAGCAATGACAATTGTCACGGTCTGACTATGACAAGCATCCGGGCAGGTCATGACGCCGCAGTACTACCGGGAAGCCGCGGCAGGCGCGATGATAGAAAGCGTCAACGAAATACCCCCACAGAAAAGGACCCCAGATCATGCAAACTCTCCAGAACTTCGTATCCTCCCTTCCCGAGGCCGTCCAGTTCGTCGGCGTTTTCCTCATCGGCTTCATCCCGTTCATTGAATCGCACGCCGGATCCATCATCGGCATCGCCGCCGGCGTGCCCATCCCGGTGGCAGTCCTGGCGGCGACGCTAGGCAACGTCCTGTCGGTGCTGGCGTTCGTATTCTTCGGCGGGTGGATCCGCAAGATCGTGCGTGGTTCCCGATCCGAGGCCGCGCCGACGGAAGGAAAGCGGGCGTCTAAGGCAGTGGCGAACATGAAGCGCTTCGGAGTCCCCGGCGCCAGCCTCATCGGCCCGGCCCTGCTGCCGTCCCAGTTCACCTCCTCCGCTCTGGTGGGTGCGGGTGCCAAGCGCAGCACGGTTGTCGCCTGGACGCTGGTGGCCGTGGTGCTGTGGGGAGTGTTCTCCGGCGCGCTGGCCGCTGGACTGTTCCACGCGGTCGGTGTGGTCTAGCCTGCCTGTCTCAGCGGGTGCTGTCAGGATCGACTGGTAGCATCTGCTGGCGTGAGTAGATCTGAGAAGAAGCAAGCACCCTGGTACATCGAGATTCCAGTGGTCATCCTGGTGACGTTGCTGGCTATCTTCCTCATCCAGACGTTCGTCGGACGGGTGTACATGATCCCCTCGCAGTCCATGGAGCCGACGCTGCATGGCTGCGAGGGCTGTACCGGCGACCGTATTTTCGTGGACAAGGTCAGCTACCAGTTTAGCGATCCGGAGCCGGGCGATGTCGTCGTGTTCAAGGGCACCGACTCGTGGAAAAGCGGCTTCATCTCACAGCGGTCGACCAACGATGTCGTGCGCACGTTGCAAAACCTCGGTTCCTACGTCGGCCTCGTCGCCCCGGATGAGAATGACCTGGTCAAGCGCATCGTGGCCACCGGTGGGCAGACGGTGTCCTGCCAGGCGGGCGACCCGGCGGTCATGGTCGATGGCAGCCCGATCGATCAGTCCTACACCATGAAGCCGCCGACTTACCCGATCAATCCCGCGACCGGTTCGGAGGCCTGCGGCGGGGATTACTTTGGTCCCATCCAAGTGCCCGACGGCAACTACTTCATGATGGGCGATAACCGCACCAACTCCCTCGACTCCCGCGCGCACGTCGGCGACCAATACCAGGGCACCATTCCTGCGGAGAACATTCGCGGCAAAGTCCAGGTCATCATCTTCCCGTTCAACCGCATCGGCACGGTGAAGGACCTGGACATCCAGTAGTGGAGTCCCTGCTCACCCAGCACGGCCTCGGTCCCGTCGCGGGCGTCGACGAGGCTGGTCGTGGTGCCTGCTGCGGTCCCATCACCATCGCCGCCTGCATCCTGCCCGAGGGAGAACTCCCCGAGCTAGCTACCCTCACCGACTCGAAAAAGCTCACCCCGCGCGCCCGCGAGAGACTCTTTCCCATCATCACGTCCATCGCAGTGTCCTGGTCCGTCGTCAGCATTGATGCCCCGCTTATCGACGCCCGCGGCATCCAACATGCAAACATCTCCGGCATGCGCCGGGCCATCGCCCGGCTGGACACCCACCCCGGCTACGTCCTCACTGACGCCTGGTACATTCCGGGGCTCACCTCACCCCACCTGCCCATCATCGGCGGTGACGTGGCCGCCCGCTGCATTTCCGCGGCGAGTGTGCTGGCCAAGGTCACCAGGGATCGCCTCATGGTGGAGATGGATGCCCAGTTCCCTGAATACGGTTTGGCCGGGCACAAGGGCTACTCCACGAAGGTGCATATGGCTGCGGTGCGTCAGCACGGGGCCACGCCCCAGCACCGATACACTTATGCCAACGTTG
Organism: Corynebacterium atrinae; assembly: GCF_030408455.1. Lineage (NCBI taxonomy): Bacteria > Bacillati > Actinomycetota > Actinomycetes > Mycobacteriales > Corynebacteriaceae > Corynebacterium > Corynebacterium atrinae. The sequence goes on along the minus strand of NZ_CP046977.1, from coordinate 1,670,457 downwards.
CGGCAGCCCACCGCGAATGGCTGAACATGCAGGAGGATTAACTGTGAGCGCTGAGGAACTCGACAACTACGAGGCAGAGGTGGAACTCTCCCTCTACCGTGAGTATCGGGACGTGGTCAGCCAGTTCTCCTACGTCGTAGAAACCGAACGACGCTTCTACCTCGCCAACGCCGTGGAGCTCATTCCGCACAACGACGGTACGGATGTCTACTACGAGGTCCGGATGTCCGACGCCTGGGTATGGGACATGTACCGCGCTGCCCGCTTTGTCCGCTACGTCCGGGTGATCACCTACAAGGACGTCAACATCGAAGAGCTGGATAAGCCCGATCTCATCATGCCGGATTAGACGTTTGAAACGGCAAGTCCCCCTTTCCTTATTTTGGTCAGGGGGATTTGTGCTACTTACAAATTATCAACGGCATATTGCGCCTCCTCAGGAGTGAACTGCTCGCCATACGCGCTCGTCAACTGGTCGTAGATCGCGCTGGGGGAGAGGGCCATTTCTTCGTAGGCCTTCGCCTTCTCCAGCGCATTGGCGTTCCAATCCGCTTCGACATTGTCGATCGCATACTGCGCGGCCTCCGCCGTGAACTGTCCGCCGTACTCAGAGGTCAGCTGCTCGTAGAGCCCAGCCTTAGACATGTGCATCATGTCGGAGTAGGTCTTCGCCTGGCGCAGCGCCGACTTGTACTCCTTGGGCACGGCCTGTTCTTGAACGGGGGCCGCCACTTCGGGGGCCGCTGGTGTGGCGGCCTCGGGCGCGGCAGCCTCGGGTGTGGCAGCCTGCGACACGGCCGCGACGCTGCTGGTCGGGACGGGGCTGGTGCCGGAGCCATCGACACACGCGGTGGCGATCGCAACAACCAGCACGCTGGCGGCTCCGATTCCGACGAGTTTGCCACGCTTGGAACGGGGCTGTGTTGCGGGAGTCTGTGAGTTAAACATGTGGGTCTCTCCTTATTTAGTGAGAAGTTTCAATCACGAATGATTGAAAGAAGGAACGGAACTCTTGCTGAGTTATCCGTTGATGGGTGGACAGTTTCGTAGCGTGGCAATCGCTTCTTCTGGCTCGCTACAAAACTCAAACTAATAAGTAGGCCCGACATGAGTTTGTCTTTGTTCGAAATTGCAGCAGCGTAACTTTCGAACGAGGCTGGGAATTCTTTGCTGCGTCCGACGAATCACGAGCGGGGAGTGTCTGTCAAGCACCAGGTTCCTGGCGCTGTGGATAACTCCCAGCTATCCACAGATTCTGGCGCTGCGGTGGGTGACCCATTGCTTGGGCGTGAGTTACCAGGGGAAGGTGGGAATTGCCACAACACCAATTGCCAGGGGGAAAATCATGAGCACTCAAGTACGTACTCGGCTCGCTCAACGGGGTGAGACATTCGCGGCTCACCTCTATCAACGCCGCGGCGCGACGGTTGTCGAATGTAATGTCCGTTACCCCGTCGGTGAACTCGACATCATCGTCCGCGAACCGGACGGGACAATCGTGTTCGTTGAAGTTAAGACCCGGTCGGGACGGGGATATGGCGGTGCCGAAGCGGTCACCGGACGCAAGTTGGCGCGCATGCGTCGAGCCGCCGCGCTGTGGCTAGAGGGCCGTCCTTACTATTCCGTGCGTTTCGACGTGGTCGCCCTCACCACCTCGGGCACGGGATTCGACGTCGAGCTCTATGAGGGAGTCGAACATGGCGCTTGGTAGGAGCTTCACCGCCGCCCTCGAGGGGGTCGACGCGCGCATCGTCACAGTCGAGGCAAACATCGGCCCCGGACTTCCCGGTATTCACGTGGTAGGCCTCGGCGACGCTGCGGTGAGTGAATCCCGAGATCGAATCCGCACCGCGTTCGCCAACTCCCAGCTGGCCTGGCCGAAAACGAAGGTTGTGGTGTCGATGTCACCGGCATCATTACGCAAAGCCGGCTCCCACTTCGACCTACCCACCGCATTGGCAGTCCTTGCCGCACGGGAACCGAGGGCGGCGGCGAAGCTCGATCGCACGCTCGTCCTCGGCGAGCTGGGACTGGATGGCTCGGTGCGGGAAGTCCCGGGAGTGCTGCCATCGCTGCTCGCCGCCGCGGCCCACGGCTGCGTGTATGCGCTCATTCCTGCTGCTAGCCAGGAACAAGCCATACTCGTTCCTGGCTTACGTGTCTTGCCGGTCTCATCCCTTCAACAGGCGTGGGACTGGGCACTGGGGGAGACATTGCTCTTCGAAGTCAGTGGCCAGCCAACCCAATCTGCACCACCTCCCGCCGCCGACTTTTCCGACATCGCCGGGCAGTCCGAAGCCAAGCTTGCAGCCGAAGTCGCAGCCGCCGGGGGACACCATCTCATCATGATCGGACCACCTGGCTCGGGAAAGTCAATGATCGCTGCACGCCTGCCGGGCATCATGCCGCCCTTGACACCCCAAAGCTGTCTCGAGGCAACAGTCGTGCACTCCGTCGTCGGAGAATCCGGTGTGGTCACCCGTGCGCCGTTCATCGCCCCACACCATTCAGTATCAAGGGCCGCCCTCCTCGGTGGTGGCTCCGGACGCGCCCACCCCGGAGCCGTCAGTCTCGCCCATCACGGAGTGCTCTTCCTTGACGAGGTCTCCGAGATCCCTGCGGCCATCCTCGACAGCCTGCGAACTCCACTCGAGGACGGAGAAATTCGCCTCGTTCGCTCCCGACGGGAGGTGACTTTTCCCGCTCAGTTTCAGTTAGTGCTGGCCGCCAATCCGTGCCGCTGCGCCGCGGATGACCCAGCTCGGTGCACCTGCACTTCCCGCCAGCGGGCCACCTACCTCAACAATCTCTCCGGCCCGCTGCGCGACCGTCTCGACATGGTCATCAATCTGACAGCTTCTGGCGCAGTGTTATCCACCTCCCTCGGCGAGAGCTCTGCCACCATCGCGGATCGTGTGGCGGCCGCCAGAGCCAAAGCCGAACAACGGTGGACGGGTCACGGGCTGGCCGCCAGCGTCAATGCCCACGTCGATCCCCACGTGCTCCGCCGACACCATCCCGCCACAGAGGATGCGATGGCCTACCTTGGCGGACTGCTGGCACAGGGCAAAATCAGTCAGCGTGGCGTCGATCGCTCCCTGAAGCTCAGTTGGACGCTCGCTGACCTCGCGGGAGAAGATCAACCGACGCTGGAACACCTCGGCCTCGCCGTGACGCTGAGAGGTGGGCGGATATGAGCTCCCTGGAGTCATGGGCCTACCTCAGCCGAGTGGTGGAAGGCCCCAGCCGACCACTGCAAGCACTCCTGAACGCCGGGCGTGATGCCGACGAGATTGCCCACGGAGTACGGACGCGCGCCAGTTGGCTGGGAGACCTACATTCCCAAACCGAGTCGCGCTACGCCTGGGACCGGGCATCAGAAGATTTGGCGCAGGCGGCAACGATCGGCGCTCGGCTGATCAGCCCCGAAAGCCTCGAGTGGCCTGCCGCAGAACTGGACCAAGCTTTTGGCTTCGCCGCCACGGGGCGCAGTGACCACCTCCGCAGCTACCAAGCGGATGCCGTAGCACCGCACGCTTTGTGGGTGCGGGGTGAAAACGTGAAGGTAGCTGTTGCGCAATCAGTCGCCATTGTGGGCACGCGCGCACTCACCCGCTACGGAATGGAAGCCACGAAGCGGCTCGTCAGCGGGCTTGCCGCCCACCAATGGACGGTTGTCTCTGGCGGGGCGCTAGGGATAGACACCGTAGCGCACGAAGCCGCGCTTGACTTCGGAGGAATAACGATTGCCGTCGCCGCCTGCGGCCTCGACCAGTCATACCCCGCCCGCAATGCAGCGCTGTTTGATCGGATTGCCGAACGTGGCTGTCTGATCAGTGAGTATCCCTCGGGAACGCCGCCTCAACGCCACCGCTTCCTCACCCGCAATCGGCTCGTTGCGGCGCTCACCCAAGGGACGGTCATCGTGGAGGCCGCCTGGCGATCCGGTGCTCTGAATACCCTCAGCTGGGCGGAAGGCTTGGGCCGGATTCCCATGGCTGTTCCTGGCCCGATTACCGGGGTGGGGTCCTTGGGGTGCCACGAGCGGATCAAACGGGGCAGAGCAGAACTGGTCACTGGTGCGGACGATATTCGTGCGCTCCTCGGTGCAGTGGGTGCCCTCGACGTGGAGGAGCAATACGAGTTGGCTTTCGCCGCAACTCCAGCGCAGTCGCTGAGCCGCAACGAACTCCGTGTCTTCGACGCCTGCCCTCCGGAGGGATCAGGTACCCGCGACGTTGCCCGGTCAGCTGGAATGACCATCCCATTGACGATGCACGTGCTGATGGAGTTGGAAAGCCGCGGCATGGTGCGGAGAGAGGGATCGGTGTGGCGTCGGCAGACCAATCAGGGAGGTCGGGGGAGCGGGTAGCATCTGACCCATGAGCACGCAGATCGAGGAGGCCATCGAGGACTTCGCCGAGCATATGCGGCTGGTCCAGGGCCGCTCGGAGGCGACGGTGCGGGGGTATCGTTCTGATCTGCTCGATCTTGCGCTGGCGGCGCCGACTTTCGGCGAACTCGACCTGAACTCGCTGCGCGCGTGGCTCGGTCAGGCTGCGTCGGAGGGGAAGTCGCGGGCGACGTTGGCACGGAGGACAGCATCGGCTAGGGCGTTCTCTACCTGGGCGCGGCGCCAAGGTTATCTCGCCGAGGATGTTGCTGCCCGCTTGGTCAGCCCCAAAGTCGGTCGTCATTTGCCTGAGGTTTTGGGAACGAAGCAGGCGGGGGAGTTCGTCGGCAACGCCGCTTCCGCCAACGAGCCGGAGTTTTGTCGGGATAGTGCGATGCTGGAACTGCTGTACGCCACGGGGATGCGCGTGTCCGAGCTGACGGGGCTCGACGTCCAGGATTTGAACTTGTCCCGGCGGACTGCTCGGGTGACCGGCAAGGGAAATAAGGAGCGGATCGTTCCCTTTGGGGAGGCCGCCGCGAATGCGGTATCGATGTGGCTCGAACTAGCTCGCCCCGGCATGGCTAAGGACACGCCAGCATTGTTTGTGGGCGTGCGGGGGAATCGGATCGATCCGCGACAGGTGCGCCGCGTCGTGGAGAAAGCTGGTCAGGTCAGCGGGCAGCATGTCACGCCGCACGAACTGCGGCACACGGCCGCGACCCACCTCTTGGAGGGTGGGGCGGACTTGCGGGTGGTGCAGGAGCTGCTGGGGCATTCGTCGCTGCAAACCACGCAGATCTATACCCACGTGTCCGCCGAGCGGCTCAAGGAAGTGTTTGCACGCGCTCACCCGCGGGCCTGAACGCTATTCTGGCGTTTATGCCGCAGAATCAACCCGCTCCGAGCTACGCGCCTCGGCAGGAGAAAGTGCACGCGCACCGGTCCAAGCCTTTCTCGGTCGCGGCGGTCGTCGATTGGGTGTTTTTCGTTTTTGGAGCAGTGTTTTCCGCGTGGTTTGCGGTGCTGCTCATCCGCTCGGGACTGAACCTCAACTGGTGGCATCTGCTGTATCTCGTTGGGTTCTGGGTAGTTGCCGCTTATTTGGCGCTGCCGCGACTGCACCGCGTGCTCACTGAGCTTTATGTGCCGGACTATTTTATCGGCCGAGTGCGCACCCCCGATGGGTTGCTCGGCGATCCGGTGAATCTCGCGCTCCGTGGAACGGGTGAACAGGTCGCGGCGGCTTTTGAGAAGGCTGGGTGGGCGGTCGCGGACCCCATCACTTTTCAGTCCTCCCGCAGGATCATCACTAGCTCACTCACTGGGCGGTCCTATCCGGAGGCGCCGGTCAGTTCGCTGAATCTCTTCGGCCGGGCCCAGGATGTGGCGTTCCAACAGGAGGTGGCAGATAGTCCCTCGAAGCGACATCATGTTCGGCTGTGGCGTTGCCCCGAAGGCTGGTTTCTGCCGGGCGGGCACCAAGTGGATTGGTTGGCGGCTGGTACCTATGACCGGGCGGTGGGGCTGTCGTTGTTTACGTGGCAGGTAACTCACAAGATTGACGCGGATACGGACGCGGAACGGGATTACATCGTCGAGACGCTCCGTCACGCTGATTCGGACGTGGACGTCGAGGTGATTAAGGATTTTTCCACGGGCTACCACCACCGAAACGGTGGCGGCGACCTCATCGATACCGACGGAGATCTGCCCGTTATCGATGTCACTCGTGTCCAAGGCACGAGCGATCAGCCGTGGGTGGCAGCAACGAGGAATGACACAGAGAGTAGTGACGCCCCGCCGCGCCCGGCCATCTTCATCCTCGCTGTGGCTGCCATCATCACGGGAGTGTTCTTACAGCTGGCCCAGGTGATCCATCATGGGGTACCCGACATTCCTGAGACCGCCGACTTGGATTTCCGCCTCCTCACTGCGAGTTTGGCGGCAATGGTGTCCCTTGTCGTGTACGTGCCGTTGATGGTCTTCTTTCTACGTGGGCACTCTTGGGCGCGCTACGGCATGTTGGCTGTGTTGGCATCCAATGGAGTTGCGACGATGCTCACCCCGATGAACAGCATTATCTCGGAGGGCGCCCTGGGGATTCTTAATATCGCCACCTGGATTGTGGCGCTGGTGGCACTGTCGGACCGGGCGGCCTCCGACTGGGTGAGGGCCATCAAAGTGCAACGCCGGCGGGAGAAGGCTTCAGGCGGATCGTCGTGGCGTCGAGAAGCGATAGGGGATTGAGGTAGTCCTCGCCGCGCTTGGCGCCCCATTGCAAGCCCGGCCACTGGGTGGTGGGGTGGGCTAACCTTCCGATGACCGAGCCTTCTTTCACCAAGTCGCCGGCGGAGATGAGGGGGTGCACTGGTTGATAGGTGGTGCGCACCCCATCCGGATGGTCGATGGACACGGTTGGGGTGCCCGCCACCGTTCCTGCGAAGGCGACGACGCCGGAACCGCTGGCCAGCACGTCGGAGCCCACCGAGAGGCGGAGATCAACGCCTCGGTGGCCGGGCAGCCAGTTCTGGGCGGGCTTATCAAAAGCCCGGATGACGCCGCTGGCAGTGGAGGCTCCGGTGCTGGGGTCGACGTAGGCGAAAGCCGGAGCGGCGACCAGGAAGGCAACCAGGACGGTAGGCACGGTGATGATGAAGGTCCGCATACCCCGCACGATAGGGCGGAGGGGGAGCGGGGCGGGCGTCGATAAGCGGGAACCTGTGGATGGTGGGACTGGAGTGACTGGCCTGTGGAAAACAACGGCGGATGGTTTGGCAACAGCCTGGCCGGAGGTTAGGATGTGCGACAGCAGTGTGTCTTCACGCTGACTACGCGCGGCGGAACAAGCCCACGCAGACTTGGTCCCGGTTCACCGGGTGTCGGTGTGGTCCCGTCGCTAGGGTGCAGGATTAAAACCTGCACACAAGGACAAGAAAACCGAAACTCTATATGAAAGTGAGCGTGACATGGCAGTCGTAACCATGCGCGAACTTCTCGATGCTGGTGTGCACTTTGGCCACCAGACCCGTCGTTGGAACCCGAAGATGCGTCGCTTCATCTTCACCGACCGCAACGGCATCTACATCATCGACCTGCAGCAGACCCTGACCTACATCGATCAGGCCTTTGAATTTGTCAAGGAGACCGTTGCCCACGGCGGCACCGTCCTCTTCGTTGGCACCAAGAAGCAGGCCCAGGAAGCTGTCCAGACCGAGGCCGAGCGCGTCGGCATGCCTTACGTCAACCACCGTTGGCTCGGCGGCATGCTCACCAACTTCCAGACCGTCTCTAAGCGTCTGCACCGCATGAAGGAACTCCAGGCCATGGAGGCCGCGGAGAACGGCTACGACGGCCGTACCAAGAAGGAGATCCTCATGCTGACCCGCGAGCGCACCAAGCTCGAGCGCGTCCTCGGCGGCATCGCCGAGATGAACAAGATTCCTTCCGCTCTGTGGGTTATTGACACCAACAAGGAGCACATCGCGATCAACGAGGCTCACAAGCTGGGCATTCCGGTCGTCGCGATCCTGGACACCAACTGTGACCCGGATGTTGTCGACTGGCCGGTCCCGGGCAACGACGACGCCATTCGCTCCACCGCTCTGCTGTCCCGCGTCATCTCCACCGCCGTGGAAGAGGGCAAGAAGGCTCGCGAAGAGCGCGCCCTCGCCGCTTCCAAGGAAGCCGCTGGCGATACCGAGGCAAAGGCCGCTGCTGACGCCGAGAAGGCTGCAGAAGCAACCGAGGCCGCTGAGGTCGCGGAGGCTGTGGAAGCAGTCGAGGCCGTTGAGGCTGCGGAAGCCGCTGTTGCTGAGGAAGCAACCGCTACCGAGAACTAGTCTCAACTGAGACTTTCTCAGGCCCCCGTCCGTCGTGTAAGCGCGGCGGGGGCTTTTTCTATCGAGTACGCTCGTTGAACGAATACTTTTCCTACAAGAGGAGGATCGCCCGAACTATGGCGAACTACACTGCAGCAGACGTCAAGAAGATCCGCGAAATCACCGGCGCTGGCATGGTGGCCTGCAAGAAGGCCCTGGAAGAAGCCAATGGTGACTTCGACAAGGCTGTCGAGCTGCTCCGCATCAAGGGTGCCAAGGACGTGGGCAAGCGTGCTGAGCGCAACGCCACCGAGGGCCTGATTGCCGTTTCCGGCAACACCATGGTGGAGATCAACTCGGAGACCGACTTCGTGGCTAAGAATGCCGAGTTCAAGGAAGTTTCCGCCAAGATCGCCGAGGGCGCTGCTAAGGCCAAGGCTAATACTCCCGAAGAGCTCGCTGCCGCTGATGTCGATGGCCAGACTGCCGCAGACGTCCTGCAGGCTCTGTCTGCGAAGATCGGCGAGAAGCTTGAGCTTCGTCGCGCCGCCACCATCGACGGCGACAAGGTTGCCGTCTACCTGCACCACCGCTCTGCTGATCTGCCGCCGTCCGTCGGTGTGCTCGTCGCCTACACCGGTGAGGGTGCAGAGGCCGAGGCAGCTGCAAAGGCCGCTGCTATGCAGGTCGCCGCTCTCAAGGCTGGCTACCTGACCCGCGAGGAGATCCCTGCGGAGATCGTGGAGAAGGAGCGTTCCATCGCCGAGCAGATCACTCGTGAGGAGGGCAAGCCGGAGCAGGCTATCCCGAAGATCGTTGAGGGTCGCTTGGGCGGCTTCTACAAGGACGTCGTCCTGCTGGAGCAGGCCTCCGTCGCCGACTCCAAGAAGAACGTCAAGCAGCTCATGGATGAAGCTGGCGTCACCCTGACCGCGTTCAAGCGCTTCGAGGTTGGCCAGGCCTAATCGGCCCCTGCTTATCGACGACCGCCGTGCCCCGCGCACGGCGGTCGTTTTCTGCAATGCGGGTGTTGCGACCACTGGCTGTGGCCTCATCCCTAAGTTTTGCCCGTGCTTGTTCCAAGCCAGAGCGGCCCGGGGATACCTCGCGACGCATGGCAACAATGGACAAGTGCGTCGCCATCACCGTGTCGCCGAGAAAGTCGATCACGAAATCTAGGCGCTCCACGCTGCCGGGGCACCGAGATAGTCCATGATGATGCAGTCAATGCCGGGGTGATTCTCCAACGTTCCCCACATTGATTCGACATAGATGCGCAGCTGTTCCTGCCATGTCAGGTGGTTGGGGGGTGGGACCAGCGAAGCGGCGACTCGAATGAGAGCTAGCTCGACGAGGTCAGCGCGCAAGGCGGCGATGCCGCCGAGGGTAAAAGTGTCCAGCCCCAGCTTCAAGGCAGCGTTGATCATCCATGCTGGGCGTCCCTCATCGGCGATCGAGAAGACTTGACCGGGCCCTCCGACACGTGGCGCTGCTGTTCCATGTGGTGTCAACTTTGGGTGAATCTCGGGCAACGGGGACTGTCGTGGGAGAATGTAGGATGGATTTAATCTGTTAACCCGACCCACAAGGAGACCTAACGGTGACCACCGCTGACAGCCCCCGGAGTCAAGGCTTCAAACGAGTGATGCTGAAGCTGGGGGGTGAGATGTTCGGAGGTGGCAACGTCGGAATCGACCCCGACGTGGTGGAAAACGTCGCCCGCCAGATCGCCGAAGTCGCCCGCACGGGCGCCGAGATCGCCGTGGTCATCGGCGGCGGCAACTTCTTCCGCGGCGCTCAGCTGCAGCAGCGCGGCATGGATCGCGCCCGCTCAGACTACATGGGCATGCTGGGCACGGTGATGAACTGCCTCGCGCTGCAAGACTTCCTCCAGCAGCAGGGCGTCGATTGCCGAGTCCAGACCGCCATCAACATGGCCCAGGTCGCCGAGCCTTACCTTCCGCTACGCGCCGAGCGCCACTTGGAAAAGGGCCGCGTGGTCATCTTCGGCGCAGGCATGGGCATGCCATACTTCTCTACCGACACCACGGCCGCGCAGCGAGCCCTGGAAATCGGCTGCGATGTCCTCTTCCTGGCCAAGGGCGTGGACGGGGTGTACTCCGATGATCCTCGCACGAACCCCGACGCGGAGCTGTTCCACGAAATCTCTCCCCGGGAGGTCATCGAAAAGGGCCTCAAGGTCGCCGATGCCACCGCCTTCTCCCTCTGCATGGACAACGACATGCCGATCTTGGTGTTCAACCTGCTCACCGAGGGCAACATTGCCCGAGCGGTGGCTGGCGAGCAGATCGGCACTCTGGTCAAGTCCTAAGTGCCTGACCTGGTAGATTAATGCAGACAAAACTATTTAGAAAGGTGCCTTGCAGATGATCGATGACATTCTCCTCGAGTCCGAGGACCGCATGACCAACACGGTCGAGCACACCCGCGAAGATCTGATGACCATTCGCACGGGCCGCGCCAACCCCGCGATGTTCAACGGCGTGATCGCTGACTACTACGGCGCTCCCACCCCCATCACGCAGATGGCCTCCATTTCCGTGCCAGAGCCGCGCATGCTGCTGATCAAGCCCTACGAGATGAGCTCCATGGGAGAGATCGAGAACGCTATCCGCAACTCTGATCTCGGCGTTAACCCCACAAATGATGGCCAGGTCCTGCGCGTTACTATCCCGCAACTGACCGAGGAACGCCGCCGTGATCTGGTGAAGGTGGCCAAGGCGAAGGGCGAAGACGGAAAGATCGCCATTCGCAACATCCGTCGCAAGGGCATGGAACAGCTGAAGAAGCTGCAAAAAGACGGTGACGCAGGTGAGGACGAGGTTCAGGCAGCGGAGAAGGAGCTGGACAAGGTCACCAAGTCCTACGTTGAGCAGATCGATGATGTGGTGACCAAGAAGGAAGCCGAGTTGATGGAGGTCTAGCCTCCTGTTCTCTGCGCCGAAGACCACGTCCATTCCCTCGTCCCCGAAACCACTCCAGGAGGCTCCCGGTGGGAGACCAGCGGCTGATTAGGCCGAAGAACTCCGCTGGCCGTAATCTACCGGCCGCCATTGGCGTCAGCTTGTTCCTCGGCGCCCTCGTCCTCATCGCCGTCTGGCTGGGTCCGAAGGGCTGGTACCCATTGGTCGCCGCGGCCGTGGCCGTAGCGACGTGGGAAGTGGTCACCCGGCTGCGCGAGCACTCCTATCATGTGCCCCGCTGGACCATGATCATCCTGGGGCAAGCGATGGTGTGGTTGTCGTGGCCGTTCCAGACGAAGGGGCTGGTCGCCGCTTACGTCATGGCGGTACTTATTATGATGTTCGGCCGGTTGTTTTACCACGGCCGCAACACCCCGCCACAGCATTATTTGCGGGACGTCTCGGTGGCGATTTTCGTGCTCACCTGGATCCCGCTGTTCGCCTCATTCGCGGCCATGCTCTCGCTGTTCTCGGCGGACGGTGTACCGGGGTGGGCCTACATCATCACCTTCATGCTGTGCGTCATTGCCTCCGACACTGGTGGCTTCATCGCCGGCGTGATGTTCGGCTCGCACCCCATGGCCCCGGCCGTGAGCCCCAAGAAGTCGTGGGAAGGATTCGCCGGTTCCGTCATCTTTGGCACGGTCACCGGCGCGCTCACCGTGCATTTCTTGCTGGGCCACGACTGGTGGATGGGCGCCATCATGGGCGTTGGGCTCGTCTTCTGCGCCACATTGGGCGACCTGGTGGAATCCCAGTTCAAGCGCGAACTGGGCATTAAAGATATGTCGAATTTGTTGCCCGGCCACGGCGGCCTCATGGACCGCCTCGACGGCATGTTGCCCTCGGCGATGGTGACGTGGCTGGTGCTGGGAGTGCTCGTAGCCTAAACGGCTGCTAGCTGCGCTTTTTCAACTGCCGGCGCAGCTCCAACATGCGCACGCCACCGACGAGAGCCATGATGAGCGCGCCGGTGATGGCGGAGAATAAGTATCCGATACCCGCCGGGAAGCTGAAGCTCCACGCAAAGAGGTTGAGTTCTATGGACTGCTGGTTTTGCAAGATGAACACGAGCAGCAAGATGAGCAGCAGTGCACCGATGATGAGTGCTGCCCAGGTGCTGCCCGCCAGCGAACTCTTTACCTTGGGTTTGGGCGCAACTACCGTCGTGGTGTCTACAACGGCGGGCTCTTCTGCGTAGACATCCCGGTTCTCGTCTAGGTGCTGGGGCATCGGTTCGTTCTGCACGGCAGGCAGGTCGGAGAAGTCGTCGCGGGATGGGTTCGGAGAAGTCATACCTAGTATTCAACGCTCTGCGCGCATGTTTTGCCAACAATATTGAGCCCGTGGCATGTCAACAATTCGGTAACACCCGCTGGGGCATGCGAGAATGGGGGCCATTATGGCTGAACCGATTGCTCTCCAGTTTTCCGCGCCCAAGCGCGGGATGCCGCCGACCCATTTTGCCGACCTCACCCCTGAGCAGCGCATCGAGCAGCTCAAGGACCTCGGTCTGCCCAAGTTCCGTGCCGACCAGATTGCCCGCCATTACTACGGCCGCTTTGAGGCCGATCCTTCGACGATGACGGACCTGCCGGAGCAGGCTCGCGCGGACGTCGCCAAGCACATGTTTCCTACTCTGCTCACGCCGGTGCGCAGCATCGAGACCGACGAGGGTGACACGACGAAGTCGTTGTGGCGCCTCAACGACGGCACCTTGCTGGAGTCGGTGCTCATGCGCTACCCGGGCCGCGCGACGTTGTGCATTTCCTCCCAGGCCGGTTGCGGTATGGCGTGCCCGTTCTGTGCCACCGGCCAGGGTGGACTCGACCGCAACCTCTCCACCGGTGAGATCGTCGATCAGGTTCGGGCGGCGGCCGCGACGATGGAAGCGGAAGATTCCCGCCTGAGCAACATCGTCTTCATGGGCATGGGTGAGCCGCTAGCCAACTACAAGCGCGTGGTGTCCGCGGTCCGGCAGATCACCGAGCCCTCGCCACGGGGCTTCGGCATTTCCCAGCGTAACGTCGTCGTGTCCACGGTGGGGCTGGCACCGGCCATTCGCAAGCTCGCCGACGAAGACATGTCAGTCACCCTCGCCGTCTCGCTGCACACCCCGGACGACGAACTGCGTGACACGCTCGTGCCCATCAACAACCGCTTCTCGGTCGATGAGGTTCTCGACGCTGCCCGGTACTACGCCGACAAGTCTGGCCGCCGCGTGTCCATCGAATACGCGCTCATCCGCGACATCAACGATCAAGGCTGGCGCGCTGATTTGTTGGGCAAGAAGCTGCACAAGGCACTCGGCCCGAAGGTTCACGTCAACCTCATTCCCCTCAACCCGACGCCGGGCTCGAAGTGGGATGCCTCACCCCGGGAGCGCCAGGACGAGTTCGTCCGCCGCGTCATTGCCCAGGGAGTAACCTGCACGGTTCGCGACACCAAGGGCCATGAAATCGCGGCGGCGTGCGGTCAGCTTGCAGCGGAGGAGAAGTAAGAGTTCTAGTGTTGGAGGCATGACTTCGGCACTCCTCGCTCGTGACCTGACCAAACGCTTTGGCAAGAATATCGCCGTCGACCGACTCAACCTCGACATTCCTCGCGGATCGATTTACGGCATCGTCGGCCCGAATGGTGCCGGTAAAACAACGATGATCACCATGGCGGCCGGGTTGGCACGCCCGACCGCCGGCGAGGTCTTCATCTGCGGCCACAACGTCTGGACCGATCCTCTTCCCGCGAAGGAAGCCATGGGACTGCTCGTCGACGGCATCGCCGTCTTCGACCGCCTCTCCGGCCCGGAGTACTTGAGCTACCTCGGCGGCCTGCGAGGGATGGATCCGGTGCAGGTCAAGCAGCGCTCCACCCAGCTTCTCGACGCCCTCGGCCTCACCGAGGCCGGCAATAAGTACATCGTCGATTACTCCGCGGGCATGACCAAAAAGATCCTGCTGGCCGGGGCACTGCTCCACGGCCCGGAAGTGCTCATCCTGGATGAGCCCCTTGAGGCCGTCGACCCCGTCTCCGGGCGCCTCATCCAAGAAATCCTGCGGAGTTTCGCCGCCCGCGGTGGCACCGTTATCCTCTCCTCGCACGTCATGGAACTCGTCGAGGGTCTGTGCGATCACGTCGCGATCATCAACCACGGCCAGGTGGCCGTGGCCGGTCATGTGGATGAGGTCCGCCAAGGTCGCAGCCTCGTCGATGTCTTCATCGATGAGGTAGGTGGCGCCGCCTTGCAGGAGGGCTCGCTTGATTGGTTGAACCGCTCATGACCCAACTGATCTTCCGCCTCCAGCGCACCCTGCGCCGCCGGAACTCCGAAGCGAATCGCTCCGGGGCGATCATGACCGTGTTGCTGTACGTTTACGCGGTCATCGGCCTAGCCTCCATACTTCTCTTTTCTCAAGGGGAGTGGGCCGGGCTTGCCGGTATCTCAGCTATCGGCACGGTGGCCTTCTTGGCAGCATCGCTCGTCCTTGCGGCCGGTGATGATGCCGTCCGCCCCTCCTTGCTGGCTTCGCTGCCGCTGACGGCCAAACAAGTTGTCCCCGGCTTCGCCCTGTCAGCGCTGGTGTCCTCCCGAGGCATCCTCGTCATCATCTGCAGCCTCGCCACCGCGATCTTCGGCGCCATTATTCTTCCTGGTGCGTGGGCGGTTCCGTGGATTCTATCCATGGTCGTCGCAGCGCTAACGACGATCGTGCTTTCCCGCATCCTGCTGGCAGTAGGCAGCGGGGGAGGGCGTATCAAACAAGATCGCGCCAACATCTACGGCTCGCTCATCATGATCGTCCTCATCCTCGGCTTCAACATGCTCAACAGTATGAACCCGGACACGATTCGGCTTGACCTCCTTGGGTCCGTTTTGGCCTGGACGCCGCTAGCAGCCGCCCCCGGTGCAGTCGTTTCCGCTGCAGCAGGCAACTGGATTGCTGCCCTGGCGCAGCTATGCATCGCGATAGTCACCTTGGTCGGTGGTGGTTGGCTGTGGACCCGTCAGATTGCCAGCCAGATGGTTGCGCCCCTCGACCAAAGCGGTACTGGGGAAGCCACCGCCAAGTCAAAAGGAACAATCCTGCTCCCCGGCTTCCCCGAGCAGCCCTGGGCATACGTTTACTCCCGCGCTATGCGATACGTCCGCCGCGATTCCCGTCTGCTTTCTTCCCTGGTCACCATGCCAGTAGTCATCATTTTCTTCCTCTACCAGGGATTAAGAGGAGACACATTTTTCCTCACCTTGGGCATCGCCGTCGCATCACTGAGCGCCGCCATGATGGCAGTCAATGACTTCGGCTTTGACGGTCCGGCGACATGGACGCACATCATCACTGGCGTCGACGCCCGAACCCTCGTCATCGCCCGTCACGCAGCCTCCATGACTCCGCTGTCCTCTATCCAACTTGCGCTCGTCGTTGGAGCATTGTTCCTCGGCGAATGGAAGATCGCGGTGCTGTCCATCGGGTTATTGTTCTCCGGTGCCGCGATCGCCCTTTTCCTCTCCACCTTCAACCCATATCCCACATCATTACCGGGTACGAACCCCTGGAACGACAAGTCGGGGTACTCTTCGGCGGCCTTCCTCGCCGTGTTCGCCATCCTCCTCATCGGCTGGATCCCCTCCCTCCCTGGCGGCCTCATCCTCTACTTTGTTAATCCTGTCCTGGGTGCGATTCTCGCCATCGGCCTGCCTGTCGCACTATGGATTGGTTCGGCGGCGTTGTCAGTCAAACGGGTGCGCACGAATCTGCCGGAGATTTTCGACAAGGTCCGCCGCACAGTGAAGTAAGGGTTCGGTTGATCGCGACGGGCTGTTCGCGACGGGAATGGCGTTTTCGTGCGAGTTCGCGGACAGATGGCCGACATGCTTGCCGCGGCTGTGGCTAGATGTCGGGAGGAGTCGTGATCGCGACGGGCTGATCACGACCGGAAGAGCGTTTTCGGGCCGGATTTGGCGTGAAAGCCCAGGTCGGGTTCCGGGCGGTCGGCTAAATGTCGGGAGGAGTCGTGATCGCGACGGGCTGATCACGACCGGAACAGCGTTTTCGGGCCGGATTTGGCGTGAAAGCCCAGGTCGCCTCCAGGGCCAGCGGCTAATAGTCGGGATCACACCAAACGACGGGCAAAGCCCGACCGACCCCATTGCCAGGAATCAAAAAAATCGCCCGCCGAGACAATTTTCGGCGGGCGATCAGATAGAAGGCGAATTAGGCCTTTTCGACCTCGCGCAGGTGGGCAACGCGGGAGGGCTCGATGTTGAGGGCGCGCAATTCGGAGTCAGACAGCTGAGAGTAGCTGCCGGAGAGGGTGGCCTGGTCGTAGTTCCAGTCCGGCTCCACGTGGTTAGCGGCCTTGTTGTGGCCGGTGACGGTGCGGACCTGGGAGAGCTTAGGCTCGAAGAGGTGGATCAGCAGGCCAAGGGCGATAACGGCGGCAATGGCCAGCAGCCAGATGGTTTCGACGTGGCCGGTGTGGTTACCGAAGTTGTATCCGAGCATGATCGCGACGGAGATCCATCCAGATACCTGCACGGTGGTGCGGCTGAGCTCGCTCCAACCGAGGCCCGCGGAGGGGACATCCAGGGTGGAGGTTCCCTTGTGAACCTCTGGCACGATCTCGTGGGAAGCAGCCACGTTCCTTCTCCTTCTCAAGAGCACGCCTAAATGTTGGCATGCTGAACTTTTCTCAGGTACTTGTCCAATATCTTTGCATACTCGACTGGCCGTTGCGACAAAACACCCCCAGCAGTAGCGGGGTCACACTTGGGGTTGCCCCCGTGGGGTGAAACAATAGGTGGTGTGACTACACCCAAGCGGCCTAAGCGCATTCTCATCCTCGGTTCGACGGGGTCGATCGGTACCCAAGCCTTAGAGGTCATCGCCGACAATCCTGACTTATTCGAGGTGGTCGGCATCGCTGCGGGAGGTTCCGATCCTGCTCTGGTCGTCGCTCAGGCGCGGGCATTGAAGTTGGGGCCGAGTCAGGTCTGCGTCGCCCAGCCGAAGGCTGCGGAGGTTGTCGCGCGGGAGCTTGGCGGGGCGGTTGTGCCGCGGGCTGATCAGCTGGTTCGAGATATCGAGGCAGATACGGTTCTCAATGCTCTGGTTGGATCTTTGGGGCTGGCGTCGACGTTGGCCACGATCGAGCTGGGTTCCACGTTGGCTCTGGCCAATAAGGAATCCCTCGTGGCTGGCGGTGACCTGGTCATGGGTTTGGCGAGGCCGGGGCAGATTGTTCCGGTTGATTCGGAGCATTCGGCAATGGCGCAGTGTTTGCGTTCGGGGAGCAGCGAGGAAGTTGCCCGCCTGGTTCTCACCGCTAGCGGTGGACCCTTCCGGGGTTGGACACGGGAGCAGATGTGGGATGTGACCCCGGAGCAGGCGGCTGCGCATCCGACGTGGTCGATGGGGCAGATGAATACGCTGAACTCTGCGACGTTGGTGAATAAAGGCTTAGAGCTCATCGAGGCGACGTTGCTGTTTGGGATGCCGGCGGAGCGTATCGACGTCACGGTGCACCCCCAGTCGATCATCCATTCCGCCGTCACCTTCGTCGATGGTGGCACCATCGCGCAAGCCTCCCCGCCGTCGATGAAGCTGCCCATCGCCCATGCGCTGGATTGGCCGCGCCGCGTCGCCGGCGCGCAGCCGGCGCTCGATTTCACGCAGGCGCATGCCTGGACCTTTGAACCGCTTGACGACGCCGCGTTCCCCGCCGTCCAGCTTGCCCGGGACGTCGCCACGCGACGGGGGATGTTCCCGGCGGTGTACAACGCCGCCAACGAGGAGGCCGCGGCTGCTTTCCTGGCGGGGCGGATCCGCTTCCCGCAGATTGTGGACACCGTGGCGGAAGTGTTGGCGGACGCGGACAGCTTTGCAGACGGTGTACCGTCAACGGTCGATGACATCCTCGCGGTAGAACGAGAGGCTCGCGGGCGGGCCAACGCGATCGTCGATAGTTAAGGAGTCTTGTGGTTTCTTATTTCCTGGGCGTCTTCCTCTTTGCGCTGGGCATCGCGGTGACGATCGCGCTGCACGAGGCGGGGCACATGCTCACTGCGCGGGCCTTTGGCATGCGGGTGCGCCGCTTCTTCATCGGTTTCGGCCCGACGATCTGGTCGAAGAAGATCGGGCAGACGACGTATGGTTTCGCGGCACTGCCCTTCGGCGGTTTCTGCGACATCGCCGGGATGACGGCGCAGGATCCCGTCACCGAAGAAGAAGCTCCGCACGCCATGGTGAAAAAGCCGTGGTGGCAGCGCATTATCGTGCTCTCGGGTGGCGTGATGGCTAACCTCATCATCGGCTTCATCGTTATCTATGGCGTCGCGGTGACTAGTGGTATCCCTAATCCGCACGCCGATACCCGTCCCTTGGTTGGCGAGCTGTCGTGTGTGTCCGATCAGGTTTCTGAGACGACCCTCGCTCGCTGCACTGGGCCGGGACCGGCCGAGGTGGCTGGGCTCGAAGTCGGTGACCGCATCGTCGCGCTCAATGGCCAGCAGGTGCGCTCCTTCACCGAGGTCCGCGACACGGTCCTGGCCATGCCGGGCCAGACGGTCACGTTGTCGGTGGAGCGCAACGGTACCCCGATGGAGATTGCTATCGACGTGCCCACGGTGATCCGCAGTGGGGTAGAAGCGGGCGCTATTGGCGTGACCAGCGCCCCGATCCCCGATGCCATCAAGAGCTATGGCCCCGTCGAGGCCGTCGGCGCCACGGGTGAGTTCACGTGGCGGCTGCTCGACGGCACCGTTCGCGGCCTGGCCGCCTTCCCGGCGAAGATCCCCGGCGTGGTGGCCTCCATCTTCGGTGGCGAACGCGACCAGGAAGGCCCGATGAGCGTGGTCGGCGCCTCCCGCGTGGGTGGCGAGCTGGCGGAGCGTTCCCTGTGGGATGTTTTCTGGCTCATGCTTGCTTCGCTGAACTTCTTCCTCGCGTTGTTCAACTTGGTGCCGCTCCCGCCGCTGGATGGCGGGCACATTGCGGTGGTGCTGTATGAGAAGATTCGCGATCTTGTCCGCCGCGCTCGCGGCTTGGCGCCAGGTGGGCCGGCAAACTACGAGAAGCTCATGCCCATCACTTACGCCATGGCAGCGACGTTGCTGACCATTGGCGTCATTGTCATCGTGGCAGACGTGGTCAACCCGGTACGGATGTTTGGATGAGCGGGGTAGAGTTGGGAAGAACTAATTCCAGCATGAATTGTCAGGAGAATCTCTAACAGTGTCGACTTCCATTGGACTCGGTATCCCGGATGCTCCGCCGCCCACCCTGGCGCCTCGTCGGAAGACTCGCCAGCTGATGGTGGGCAATGTGGGCGTGGGATCTGACTACCCGATCTCGGTGCAGTCCATGACGACCACGAAGACCCACGACATCAACGCCACCTTGCAGCAGATCGCGCAGCTCACGGCCTCCGGCTGTGACATAGTCCGAGTCGCCTGCCCGAAGACGGTGGATGCGGAAGCGCTGCCGATCATCGCGAAGAAGTCGCCGATTCCTGTCATTGCGGATATTCACTTCCAGCCGAAGTACATTTTCGCTGCCATTGACGCTGGTTGCGCAGCGGTGCGTGTCAACCCGGGCAACATCAAGGAGTTTGATGGCCGGGTCAAGGAAGTCGCTAAGGCTGCTGGTGATGCCGGTATTCCCATCCGCATCGGCGTCAACGCCGGCTCCTTGGACAAGCGGCTGATGGAGAAGTACGGAAAGGCCACCCCCGAGGCCCTCGTGGAATCCGCCTTGTGGGAGGCGGGCCTGTTCGAGGAGCACGGCTTCGGAGACATCAAGATTTCGGTCAAGCACAACGACCCGGTCATCATGGTCGAGGCGTACCGCCAGCTGGCCGCGCAGTCTGATTACCCCTTGCACCTCGGCGTGACGGAGGCGGGCCCCGCGTTTCAGGGCACCATCAAGTCGTCCGTCGCCTTCGGCGCCCTGTTGTCTGAGGGCATCGGCGACACCATTCGCGTTTCGCTGTCCGCGGACCCGGTGGAGGAAATCAAGGTCGGTGACCAAATTCTGCAGTCGATGAATTTGCGCCCCCGCAAGCTCGAGATCGTGTCCTGCCCCTCCTGTGGCCGCGCCCAGGTTGATGTGTACACCCTCGCCGAGGAAGTTACCGCCGGGCTGGAGGGCATGGAGTTCCCGTTGCGCGTTGCCGTCATGGGCTGCGTGGTCAATGGCCCGGGCGAGGCCCGCGATGCTGACCTGGGGGTGGCATCGGGCAATGGCAAGGGTCAGATCTTCGTCAAGGGCGAAGTGATCAAGACCGTGCCGGAGTCCAAGATTGTAGAGACCCTCATCGAGGAAGCCATGCGCCTGGCTGAAGAGCAGGGCCTGGAGGAAATCGAAGGCGCTCGGCCAGAGGTCAAGGTCACCCGGTAGCTCATGAAGAGGGCGACCGCGGCCTGCGTGGCCACGACCTTAGTGTTTGGGCTGGCAGCGTGCACGCCCAAGCCTCCCTCCGCCGAGCCCACGGCGGAGGATTTCTTGGAGGCTTTGGCCGACCGGGACGTCGATAAGCTCTCTGAGTTGGTGGACGTGCCATCAACCGCCGAGGACATCATCAGCACGACCTTCGACGGCCTGCAGGCCGAGGGGCTGACGACGACGCTCAATGAGGTTAGCGCCCAGGACAACCTCGCTACCGCGAAATACACGCTGGAGTGGCAGCTTCCGCGGGAACGCACGCTGCGCTATGACACGTCGATGACGCTGACGAAGGCGGGGCAGGACTGGACTGTTCGCTGGCAGCCCACGATTCTGCACCCGCGCCTCGGGGCGAACCAACACCTCGAGTTGCGGCCGGTTCCAGCGGGCAAGGCCAGCGTGGTTAGTTCCGATGGGGCGGATATTCTGCAGCCTGGCGTGGTCTATCGGGTGCTAGTGGACACTGATGCGGTGAGCGATGTGCGCCCCGTGGCGGCGCAGATCGCTAGCGCAGTCAACGCGACGGGGCCCGAGAAGCCGGTCGACGCGGCGGCGTTGGCCAGCCGTCTGGACGGAGCACAGGGCCGCTATTCCGTCATGATGCTCGACTCGACCGTGGGGCCGGTGGTGCGCGACAAGCTGGAAAGCGTGGAGGGCATCATCGTCAATGAGGAAGCCGCGATGGTCACCGTCGATCCAGGTTTCGCCCCGGACATCATGTCGCGCGTGTCCACCATCGTGGGCGACGAGCTCGATGGCGCGAACGGGTGGAAAGTCACGGCCGTTAACCAGTATGGGGCGACTATCGATGACCTCGAATACCATGCGGCCGCCCCGGCCCCGGCAGTGCGCGTCGGGCTGGATTACAACATCCAACGGGCCGCCCAGGATGCGGTTAATTTGCGGCCGGAGTCGCAGGCGATGATTGTGGCTATCCGTCCCTCCACGGGGCAGGTGCTCGCGGTCGCGCAGACGAAGAAGGCGGATGAGGCCGGCGATCTCGCCCTCTCGGGTCAGTTCCCACCCGGCTCCGTGTTCAAGATCATCACCGCCGCCGCCGGTATTCAAGACGAGGGACTGAGCGCTGACACCATCGTGCCCTGCCCCGGCAGCATGGATCTCTACGGCCGCCATGTGGTCAACTACAACATGTTCGCCCTCGGAAACGTGCCGTTAGAGCGAGCATTTGCCAGTTCGTGCAACACCACTTTTGCCGATATTTCCACCAGGTTGGAGCCGGGCCAACTCAAGCACACCGCGAAGCAATTCGGCCTCGGCGTCGACTACGACATCCCAGGCTTGGGCACTGTCACCGGCTCGGTGCCGGAGGGCGAGACTCCGCTGGAGCGCACCGAAGCCGGCTACGGTCAGGGCCTCGACCTCGCGAGCCCCTTCGGTCTGGCGCTGGTCGCCGCCACCGCCGCTCGCGGCGACACCCCCGTGCCCGTGCTTATCGACGGCCACGAGACCCAGGTCAGCGAAAACCTCCCGGCCCCCGACCCGGGTGCAATCAGCCAGGTGCAGCGGATGATGCGCTCGGTGGTCACCTCCGGCACTGCCCGCGGAATGCAGGCGGGCGGCGAGATCCACGGCAAGACCGGTGAGGCGGAAATCAACGAGGGTTCGCACGCCTGGTTCGCCGGCTACCGCGACGACGATATTGCCTTCGCCACGCTGGTGGTGCTGGGAGGCGGATCAGAGGTTTCCGTGGCCATTACGGATCACTTCTTCCGGACCCTGGACGGATACCGGGCCGAGCCCGGACTACGATGACCCGTATGTCTACTCGCGCACCCCTGACTCAAGGCAAGATTTCTCCGATCCGCTCCGTTCCCGACCACATCGCCCGACCTGAATACGTGTGGAAAGACGATGTGCAGGAGAACATCGGCGAGCCGTTCGTCCAGACGCCCGAGGTCATCGAGGCGATGCGTGAGGCCTCGAAGATTGCCGCCAACGCCCTCAAAGTCGCCGGTGAGGCCGTGGTTCCGGGCAACACCACCGACGACCTCGACCGCATTGCCCACGAGTACATGGCCGACCACGGCGCCTACCCCTCCACTCTTGGCTACCGGGGCTTCCCCAAGTCCTCGTGCACCTCAATGAATGAGATCGTCTGCCACGGCATCCCGGACAGCACCGTGATTGAAGACGGCGACATCGTCAACATCGACATCACCGCCTTCAAGAATGGCGTCCACGGCGATACCAATGCGACCTTCCTCGCGGGCAACGTCTCCGAGGAGCACCGCCTCCTCGTCGAGCGGACGAAGGAGGCCATGATGCGGGGCATCAAGGCCGCGAAGCCGGGCCGCGAGATCAACGTCATCGGGCGGGTGATTGAGTCCTACGCCAACCGTTTCGGCTACAACGTAGTCCGCGACTTCACCGGCCACGGTGTCGGCCCCACCTTCCACAACGGCCTCGTGGTCTTGCATTACGATTCCACCGTTTACCGGGACATCCTCGAGCCGGGCATGACCTTGACGGTGGAGCCGATGATCAACCTCGGCGACCTGGACTACACGATCTGGGACAACGACTGGACGGTGCAGAACAACGATCGTCGTTTCACCGCCCAGTTCGAGCACACCATCGTTATCACCGCCGATGGCAATGAAATCCTCACGCTGGCGGACTAGCTAAAACTCCAGCCCCAGCAGCGCGTTCTCGGTCAGCTCCGGCAGGGCGGGGTGGATCCAGTACTGCTGGGTAGCCACCTCGCGGACGTCGAGATCAAAAGCCATGACCGTGATCATCTGCTGGATCAGCGTGGCGGCCTGGGCGCCAAGATAGTGGGCGCCCAACAGTCGGCCCGTCTGCTTGTCGGCGATGAGCTTGCAGATGCCGGTGTGGTCATCCATGGCCCAGCCGTAGGCAACATCACCGTAGTTCTGGATCTTGACGGTGATGTCGTACCCGGCGTCGATGGCCTGCTGCTCGGTCAGCCCGACGGTGGCGATCTGCGGGTGCGTGAACACCGCGGAGGGCACGTTGGTGTGGGGCATTGGCTTGAGGTCTTCTGGGTGCAGCAGGTTGTGGCGAACGGCGCGCATTTCGGCGTTGGCCACGTGCTTAAGCATGTATGGCGAAGAGGCATCGCCCAACGCCCACACACCCGGTGCGGTGGTGGAGCGGCCGAACTCGTCGACGGCGACGCGGCCGTCGGCAAGCATTTCGATGCCGCCGGCCGCCAGGTCGAGGCGATCACCGTTGGGGACGCGACCGGTGGCGACGAGGACGACGTCGGCGGTGACCGTCGAGGCGTCGTCAAGCGTAACGGTTACGCCGTCCTCGCCCTGGGTGAGGGAGGAGACGGTGCGGCCGTAGCGGACGTCGAATCGCTTAGAGGCGATGTCGTTGACCTGCGTGGTCAGGTCGGCGTCGAGGGTACGCATGAGTGTGGACCGCGGAACGAGGGTCACGTGCGTGCCTAAGGCATCAAAGACGTGCGCGAACTCCATCGCGATGAAGCCGCCGCCGATGATGACTATCGACTTCGGCTGCTCAGGCAGGCGCATGATGTCTTCGTTGGTGTAATAGCGCACCCCCGACTCCCGGAAGACGGTGGGCACCTGCGGGCGCGAACCGGTGGCAATGACGATCTGATCCGCGCTGATCGTGTCGGCGCCGACCTGGATGGTCCGCTCGCCGACGAAGGTGGCGTGGCCGCTGTAGACGGTGATATTCGGGGTCTCGGGGCCGCGGCGATAGGCTTCGCCGCCGGCGGCGATCGGGTCGATACGTTGGACGAAGATTCGGTCGACTATGGCCGGCCAGTCGACGGAGTTGACCTGGGCATTAATGCCCAGTTCAGCAGCGTGCTCTGTGTCAAAAGCGGTATCCGCTGCGTAGACGTACATCTTGGTGGGGATACAGCCAACGTTGAGGCAGGTGCCACCAAAGGTGCCCTCTTCGACGATAGCGATCGACTTGTCGTTGAATTCTGGTCCCGGGATGGAGTTGCCGGAGCCGGTGCCGATGATGATGAGGTCGAAATGGGTCATGGAGGCATCTTAGCGCTTCCTAAGGCTGGCAATTAATGCTGACGAAGCCAACCCTCAGTTACCTCGAGTGCCTCCGCCTGGGGAGTAGGGGTGGACAGGAAAACATCGTGGCGGGCGCCCTCAATGGGCCGCACGGTAACGTCCGCGCCGAGCTTCGGCGCCCACCGCTGAATCTGCTCCGTATCCAACACCGTGTCGGCGGAGTTCGAGGCGGGGGAGTAGCCAGCGCCGAGGAGGGAATGCGTCGAGCACAGCGTGAGCACGGGGACACCCACATCCACGTTTCCTTCCTGCACTCGCTTCTGCGCGCGCAGCACCTCGCGCAACCAGCCCAGATACTTGCGGTGCCCACTTACCGGCTTGAGCTCGGTGTCAAAGTCCCATTCGCCGAAGTGGTCCTTGTGCAGTGAGACCCCGTAGGAGCCGAGGTTGCCACCGGGAACCTCGAGGTTGGGCAACAACTTCCCGGCAACGTTGATCACCGGTCGCCCCAGCCTTACCGCCGTTCGTGGGTATTGCATGTCGAGCCAGGGGCTGTTGAGCACCATGCCCTTGAGCTTGGCGTGGCGCGCGCTGTCATTGCGGGCCAGGTGGTCCGCCCACAGCGGCGTGATCAGGCCGCCGGTCGAGTGGGCAATCGGGGTCACATCGGGATGAGTGGCAGTAATAATGTCGAGTGCGGCGGTGAGGTCGGGGAAGTAGTGAGCGAAGTCGAGGCTGAAATGCCACCGCTGCCCCGCTTGGCGGGCCCGCCCAATCTTGCGCGGATCCACGGCGTACACCGCGAAGCCGGCCTCGTGCAGCGCCTTCGCTACATGGCTGTGGAAAAAGTAGTCCGTCATGCCGGGCACCCACAGCACGGCGCTTCTGTTCGTCCACTCTCCATCGGCCGCGTCGAGGCCGTCCGGCAGGTAACGCACCAGCGTCGCCTGTACGTCGCCCTCCCCCTCGGGGTCGGGGCCCAAAGGAATATCCAGGGCGCGGAATCCGGGGCCGAGGATGTCGTCGTGCCAGGTTTCTGCAACAGTCATGCTGTCTAGGATATGACCTTGCAGCGGGGGCCGTCGGGGGAGGGGGCAGGGGGTGGGGAATCCGCGATTGCCACATTGAAATCGGGAGTAGTGCCCACCTCCGATATGTGAAGGCGTAAGGTTGAATGGCACCGGATAATGGGCGAGAAGGGGTAGTGATGCGACGCCAATGCCGATCATGCCTTGCCCACCGCTTCGACGACGAATGAGGAACAACAAGGTGTCCACCGACAATAAGAACTCCGCAAAGGTCACCGACGAGGTCGATATCGCCCTCGTCGGTGCTGGCATTATGAGCGCCACCCTCGGCGCTATGCTCCGAGAATTGGAGCCCAGCTGGTCGCAAATTATCTTCGAGCGACTCGACGGACCCGCCCAGGAGTCCTCATCCCCGTGGAACAATGCGGGCACCGGCCACTCTGCACTGTGCGAGCTCAACTACACCCCGGAAAAGAACGGCAAGATCGATCTTTCCAAGGCCGTCGATATCAACGAGAAGTTCCAGGTCTCCCGCCAGTTCTGGTCCCACCAGATCGATAATGGTGTGCTGGGCGATCCGACCGAGTTCATCAACCCGGTCCCGCACCTGGCTTTCGGCCAGGGCGAGGAGCAGATTGATTACCTGCGTCGCCGCTACGATGCTCTCTCCGGCAACATTTTGTTCCCCGGCATGGAATTCGTGGAGGATGACGCCAAGTTCGCCGAGCGCCTCCCCGTCATGTCTAAGGGCCGTGACTTTGGCGCCGAGAAGGTCGCCTACTCTGGCACCGACATCGGCACCGATGTGAACTTCGGCGCCCTGACCAAGCAGTTCCTCACCGCCG
This sequence comes from Corynebacterium atrinae, assembly GCF_030408455.1. Lineage (NCBI taxonomy): Bacteria > Bacillati > Actinomycetota > Actinomycetes > Mycobacteriales > Corynebacteriaceae > Corynebacterium > Corynebacterium atrinae. The sequence goes on along the minus strand of NZ_CP046977.1, from coordinate 1,643,960 downwards.
CTAAGGCTTCCGGCACCGAGGTCCGTTACGGCCAGGAGGTGCGCAACCTCAAGCGCGAGGGCAACAAGTGGAAGATCACCGTCAAGAACGTCCACACCGGTGACGTCTCCGTGGTCAAGGCGAAGTTCGTCTTCGTTGGCGCCGGCGGTTACGCCCTCGACCTGCTCCGCAAGGCTGGCGTGCCTGAGGTCCGCGGTTACGCCGGCTTCCCCGTGTCGGGCATGTGGCTGCGCTGCACCAACGACGAGCTCATCGAGCAGCATTCCGCCAAGGTCTACGGCAAGGCCAAGGTGGGTGCCCCGCCGATGTCCGTCCCGCACCTGGATACCCGCGTCATCGACGGCGAAAAGGGCCTGTTGTTTGGCCCCTACGGTGGCTGGACCCCGAAGTTCCTCAAGAAGGGTTCCTACCTCGACCTGTTCAAGTCGATCCGCCCGGACAACATCCCTTCCTACCTCGGTGTTGCGGCTTCCGAGTTCGCGCTGACCAAGTACCTGGTCACCGAGGTGTTGAAGAACTTCGAGGACCGCCTCGTCGATCTGCGCGACTACGTCCCCTCGGCCAATGCTGAGGATTGGGAGACCGTCATTGCCGGTCAGCGCGTCCAGGTGATCAAGCCCACCGCCGCCCCGCGTTTCGGTTCCCTCGAATTCGGTACCGCCTTGGTTAACTCCATCGACGGTTCCGTCGCCGGTCTCCTCGGCGCGTCCCCGGGTGCGTCCATCGCCCCGGCCGCCATGGTTGAGCTCCTCGAGCGTTGTTTCGGTGAGAACCTCATCGAGTGGTCCCCGAAGCTGCACGAGATGATCCCCTCCTACGGCACCAAGCTCATCGACGATGAGACCATGTTCAACGAGCTGTGGGAGTACACCCAGAAGACCCTCAAGCTGGAGCGCTAGAAACTCCCAGCTGCGGCCCCTATCCCTCGCGGGTAGGGGCCGTTATCATTTCCTCATGCAACGCATTGTGCCCAACCTCTGGTTCGATCGAAACGCCGACGAGGCCGCTTCCTTCTACGCGGCCACCTTCCCCAACACGCTTATCGACGCCCGCGTCACCTACCCGTCCGAAGGCCTCCCCGACTTTCAGTCGGACAGGGCCGGCGAGACCCTCACCGTCGATGTGGTCATCGACGGCTATCGCCTCACCCTCATCAACGGAGGCCCCATGTTCAGCCCTACCCCGGCGCTGAGCTTCTTCGTTAACTTCGACCCCTCCCGGATGGCGGATGCCCGTGAACAGCTCGACCTGTTGTGGGGCAGGTTGGTCGACGGCGGCGGGCAGATCCTCATGGAGCTGGGCGCCTACGATTTTTCCGAACACTACGGCTGGATCGCCGACCAGTACGGTGTTAACTGGCAACTCATGCTCACCAATCCGGCTGGAGACCCCCGACCGTTCATCATCCCCAACCTCATGTTCTGCGGCCCGGCCCAGGGCAAGGCCCGGGAGGCCGTTGACGAGTACGTCGCCTTATTCCCCGAGTCCCGGGTGGGCAACCGGGTGAGTTACCCGGATTCCGAGGAGATAGTGTTCTCCGAGTTCCAGCTCTACGGCGAGTGGCTAACAGCCATGGACTCCGCCGTTCCGCAGCCGTTCACCTTCACACCTGGCACCTCGCTCATGGTTAACGCCCACGGGCAAGCGGATCTCGATCACCTGTGGGATGGCCTGACGGCTGTTCCCGAGGCAGAACAATGCGGCTGGCTCCAAGACCGTTTCGGGCTCAGCTGGCAGATCGTGCCCGACAACATGGCCGAACTCATGGCACGCCCCGGCGCCTACGAGACGATGATGGGAATGAAAAAGCTGGAGATCGACAAGTTCTAGGTGCCGCAGAACGTACGGTAGGGGCCAAAATCCTCCGGCGCCGGATGCGCGTAGCGCACCAAGGAGAGCTGCTCCTCGAAGGGGTTCGTCACGGCGCTGACAAGCGAGTGGAAGGGATCGAGGTCGCCGTCGGTGGCGGCGTCGAGTGCTTCCTCGACGAGGTGATTGCGCGGGATGTAGACAGGATGCACCTGCGCAAGGGTGGCGGCACCTGGGTAATGGCTGCGCCAACTGGCGAGCCACGGATCGAGATCCTCGGCCGGAATGAGCTCGCGCAAGATGGCCTCGTCGCCGTCGGCGGCGTTGACGAGACCCCGGTGGAAACGGGTGAGGTCGGGGGAGTGGGCGAGGAGTAGGGCTTCGTACCCCTCGATGACGTCGGTCGCGCTGGCGGGAACGTCGAGTGCTCGGCTGAGCTCCCTGGTTTTCGCCTTCTCCCACCGCTCGGGAAACGTCTCCATCGCTTCGCGGGCGGCGGCGAGACCCGCGTCGTCGTTGCCATCTGGGGTGAATAACGGGAGCATCGCCTCCGCGAGACGGGCGAAGTTCCACCCCAGGACGGCCGGTTGGTTTCGGTAGGCGTAGCGGCCCTGAGTATCGATGGAACTGTAGACCGTCGCCGGATAGTAAGCGTCCATGAATGCGCAGGGGCCATAGTCGATGGTTTCCCCGCTCAGGGTGGTGTTGTCGGTGTTCATCACCCCGTGGATGAAGCCCAGCCGCATCCACGCGGCGACGGTGGCGACCTGGCGGTCCATGATGGCGGTGAACAGCTCGAGGGCGTCGTCGACGTCCGGGTAGTGCCGGAGTCGGACGTGCTCGGCAAGGCGGCTGGCAAGCTCCGGGGTCTCATCCTTGAGTCGGGCGTATTGCATCGTGCCAATGCGGATGTGACTATCGGCGACCCGCACGAGCACCGCGCCGGGGACGACCCGGCCCCGCTGGATTTTCCGGCCCGTGCTCAGCACCGCTAGCGAGCGGGTCGTCGGTACGCCCAGGGCATGCATCGCCTCGGAGACGAGGTACTCCCGCAGCATGGGGCCGACGGCCCCGCGCCCGTCGCCACCCCGGGAGAATGGAGTGGGCCCGGAGCCTTTGACGTGGAGGTCCCGTCGGGCCCCTCCTGGGGTGAGGATTTCGCCGAGGAGGAGTGCGCGGCCGTCGCCAAGCTGGGGTGAGAATTGCCCGAATTGATGCCCCGAATATGCCATGGCGACAGTGCCCTCGCCGCGGCCGAGGAGGAATTCAAATCCCTCCGGGCTGCGGAGCCAATCGAGGTCGAGGCCGAGTTCGACGGCGAGTGGCTCATTCAGAACGAGCAGCTGGGGACTAGGTGATTCCTCGGCGGACCAGGGCATGACCAGCTCGGGGAGATCGGTGGCGAAGGTGTGCTCCAGGTGCGGGGTGCTCATGGTGCCACTGTACGTAGGGGTGAACGTGGCGAGCAGTCCCTGAATGGAACGGCGGGCGGCAAGCGAGCATCGTCGTAGACTTTCCGACCATGGAATCAAGCAACGTTGTGCCCGGAGTGACCCTCGTCGGCGGTGGCCCGGGGGCATGGGACCTCATCACCGTGCGTGGGGCGAATGCGCTGCGGGAGGCAGATGTCATCCTCACCGACCACCTGGGACCGACGGATCAGCTGGACCGGCTCATCGATGTGTTGGGTAAGGAGATCATTGATGTGTCCAAACTGCCGTATGAGCGGCAGGTCACGCAGGAGAGGACGAACGAGCTCATTGTTGAGCACGCGCGCGCCGGGAAGAAGGTCGTGCGGCTCAAGGGCGGCGACCCGTACGTGTTTGGGCGCGGGTTCGAGGAGCTGGAGGTGTGCCGCGACGCAGGCATCCCCTGCGAGGTGGTGCCCGGGGTGACCAGCGCGGTGTCCGTTCCCGGTGCCGCGGGTGTTCCCATCACCCAACGTGGGGTCGTGCATTCCTTCACTGTGGTGTCCGGGCACCTGCCACCCGGGCATCGGTCATCCCTCGTGGACTGGTCGGCTCTCGCGCACGCCGGGGGCACGATTTCGGTGATCATGGGAGTGCGCCACGCCCGTTCCATCGCCGCGGCGCTCATGGCCGCCGGGCTCGATGCGGGCACTCCTGCCGCGATTATTCAGGAGGGAACCAAGGCCGCCCAGCGCAGCTTCCGCTGCACACTGGGCACGCTGGCGGACACGATGGAGACGGAAGACGTGCAGGCCCCGGCCGTGTACGTCATCGGCGAGGTCGCTGGGTTGTAGCCGCTGTTCAAGAGTTGAGAAGCAACTGCAAGGCCGAGTGTGAGCTGCTACCGGGTTCCGCGTAGTGGGTGAGGATGCGTTGGCCGTCACCATCGGGCAGGTGAAGGATCTCATAATCTAGATCGAGGTCGCCGACCTCGGGGTGATGCAGCCGCTTGATGCCACTCGTACACAGCTGGACCGTGTGTTGTAGCCAGAGGCGGGCGAAGTCATCGCTGCGGACGTTGAGCTCCCCAATGAGCTCGTACATGCGACGGTCATCGGGGAACTGCCCGGCGACATAGCGAAGGGATGACACCGACAGCGCGGCTTCGGACTCCCAATCGCGGTACAGCTCACGGGTATGGGGGTCGAGGAAGAGCATCTTCAACTGATTGGGGCGATCGTCGTCGACGCTGGGGGCGTTAACGTCGAGGTGCCCAGCCAAGAGGAGATGCCCGGCCCGATTCCACGCGAGAATGTCATTGCGACGGCCGAGGATCAGCGACGGCACGGACTCCATGGCCTGGAGAAGTCTGGTCGCGCCGGGGGAGGGCCGCTCGGGTTTGGAGGGGATGGGCCGGGTCTTGACCATGCCCGGCCGGGCGAGGGTGAATAGATGAGCGGTCTCATCGGCATCGAGACGCAGGGCGCGCGCTAACGATTCGATGACCGAATCGGAGGCGTTCTGCGACTGACCTTGCTCAAGACGGGTGTAGTACGTGACCGAAACCCCGGCGAGTTGGGCGAGTTCCTCGCGCCGCAGGCCCGCTACCCGGCGGCGACCGTAAGACGGCACCCCGACGTCGTCGGGGGTGAGCCGATCCCTCCGGGAACGGAGAAATTCTCCGAGGTCTTCGGCTCGTGATTCGTGGGTGCGTGCTGGATTGGACACTTCCGGAAAATCCTCCATGGCTCTATGGTGCCGTGCTCGCCCGCGCTTAGCCTATCCCTGCGAGTGCTAGGCACGCCGATGCTAGGCACAACAGGGTGCTGGCTGCTTTTACTCCGGGGGCCGATAGTGGCATGGCAATCGTGAACTGCGCCGGCAACCCAGCCCGGCGCAGGTCACTCACCGACCTATGGAAAGTGTGAAAACCACTCATGACCATCGACACAAAGGCAGTCGTGGGGGCCACCACCCCAGTCCGGGGTTCTCGGACCTCACTAGCCTTGCTTGCTCTCAGCGTGGGCGGCTTCGGTATCGGCCTGACCGAATTCGTCATCGCGGGCCTGCTTACGGAAGTTGCCACTGACCTCAACGTTTCTATCCCCGCCGCAGGACACCTCGTCGGCGCCTATGCCCTCGCCGTGGTGCCCGGCGCGCTCGTCCTCACGCCGTTTCTCATGCGCCGGGCGCCGAGAGTGGCCTTGGTGTCACTGTTGGCGCTATTCGTCGTCGGCAACGTCCTCTCGGCGTGGTCACCGAACTACGAGGTGATGTTTGCCGGCCGGATCGTCGCAGCCCTCGCCCACGGCGGGTATTTCGGAATCGGCGCGGTCTTAGCCGGTTCGCTGGTCTCACCCGCCCGGCAGGCCTCGGCCATTTCGATCCTCTTCGCCGGGCTCACCGTCGCGAATGTGCTCGGCGTTCCTTTGGGCAGCTTCATCGGCCAGCAGTGGGGATGGCGTGCGGTGTTCTGGCTCATCAGCGTCGTTGGCGTGATCGCCCTCATCGGCATGGCAACGCTCGTTCCGCATACGGATCCCGAGCAAAATCAACTGCCCGTCCGGCAGCAATTTGCCTCCCTGGCCAAGCCTCAGGTGTTGTCGTCCTTGGTCACCACTGCTCTCATCTTTGGCGGCATGTTCGGGGTCTTTACCTACATCGAACCCCTCCTGCGCAATGTCACGGGCTATTCTGCCGCAGCCATCCCCTGGCTGCTGGTGCTCTTCGGTGGTGGCCTGTTCATCGGCAACGTCCTCGGTGGCCGGGCAGCAGACCGTGATCCCGATAAGGCGGTCCTGATGTTGTCGATCCTGCTTCCGATCGTCATCCTCGCCTTGGGACTCGCAGCAGGGAACCCGTGGGTGACGGCGGTCCTACTCACACTCATGGGTGCGGTTGGTTTTGCCACGGTCCCGGGGTTGCAGGCCCGCGTCATGCGCCACGCTCAGGGAGCCACCACCTTGGCGTCGGCCGCGAATATTGCCGCCTTCAACCTGGGCAACACGGTGGGGGTGAGTCTCGCGGGCGCGGCTATCGGCGCTGGCTGGGGATTCCGTAGCCCCACGATGGTGGGAGCGGGACTGACTGTCATCGGGCTCATTACTGTGAGCCTGGCCATCGCTCGGACTGTGCGCTCTCATCCCCAGGGATGAGGTGACATGTCGGGTGGGGGTTCTACGCTGGGTGCATGACCAGCTCGGCCACCCACCTGGTAGGGCATCCCGCGCGGGTGCTCGGAATCATCGCGTGCGCCCTGCTCTTTACTAACACGCTCATTACTCGGCTGGATGGGCAGATGCGGTGGTTGGCCGTGGCCCTGCTGCTGATCATCACAATCGCTGTGCTGTTTCATCCCCGGTGGGGTGACGCGTCCATTGCCGTGGTCGCGGTGTGCCTTGCTATCTGCCTCGGATTCTCCGATCTCCGCCAGTCATTTGAAGTCGTTATTCCCGTCCTCTACGTCTCCTATGTAGCCAGCGCGTATTCCCCGCCGACCTGGCGGCGGCTGTGGTTGTCACTGCTTCTGGTCGGCGTCGGGAGTGCCATGTTCACCGCCGTTTTCCGCGTGCCGGTGGAAGGGGGACTCCTCGGAGGGATGGCGGGAGAGCCCAAGGTTGGCGTGGCGATAGTCGCGACGGCGGGAACCTGGATCGTCCTCGGCTTTTTCTGGCTGTTGGGCAGGCGAACGCGCGACCGTTACCGCGACATAGCGGTGCTCCAGGAACGAGCGGAGATGGCCCAGGTGATGGAGCGGACTCGCATTGCGCGGGAGATGCACGACATCGTCGCGCACAGTTTGTCGGGAATTATGGCGTTGTCGGATGGGGCGCGGTTTGCTGCCAAGAAGGACCCGGACGTGGCGGTGGAAACGCTCGAGGCCATCTCTGCGCAGTCGCGGGAAGCTCTCGGGCACATGCGTGGCCTGCTGACGGTCCTTCGCACTGACTCCTCCCGCGCTGCCTTGGCGGCTCCGGGAATCGCGGATCTGAGGGCCCTGATCGCCGAGACGACCCGCGCCGGGCAGGAGATCAGCGTCCGCGGATTGGACGAAGCAGTCGAAAGCGCGGAGATGGGGGAACTGGCTCAATTCACCGTCTACCGGGTGGTTCAGGAGATGTTGAGCAATATCCTTCGCCACGCGGACGGCCCCGCAACGATGGAGTTCGAGGCCATGTCTCGGCGCCTGCGCATCGTCGCCTCCAATCCTTCCCAGCCCTCCCCGGTGGACTGAACCCCTGGCTACGGACTCGTGGGCATGACCGAGCGCGTCCGCGGCCTCGGCGGGGTCGTCCGTGTGCAGGAAACAGCGGACCATTTCACCGTCGCCGTGGAGGTGCCCTTGTGATCAGGGTCGGATTGGTGGATGATCAGCCGTTGGTCCGGGCGAGGTTCGCCCTCCTCATTAATTCTCAGGATGACTTGACTGTGGTGTGGCAGGCAGGCGACGGCGCTGAGCTGCTCACCGAAGCAGCTGATGTCGTGCTCATGGACGTGCAGATGCCGCACGTCGATGGGATCACCGCGGCGCGTCAGCTCCTCGTGGGCGATGACCATGTTCGGGTCATCATGCTCACCACGTTCGACGACGAGGCGTTTGTCTCCGGGGCGATCGCCGCCGGTGCCTCCGGGTTTTTGCTCAAGGATTCCCAACCGGAGCAGTTGCTGCACGCCATCCGTACGGTCGCTGAGGGCAACGCGATTTTGTCCCCGAAGGTCACGGCGGGCGTGCTGCGCCAGCTCCAGGGCGACGCGAAACAGGAGGAGCTCGACCTCACTGCCCGCGAGCGCGACATTCTCCGGCTCATCGCCCTGGGATATAACAATGAGGAGATCGCCGCGCAGGAGTTCGTGTCCATGTCCACGGTGAAGACCCACGTGCGTCACATCTTGCTCAAAACCGGGTCGCGGGACCGCGTCCATGCCGTGCTGCGGGCGTATCGCAGCGGGTTGGTGCGCGTTGATGAGCTGCTCATTCATCCCTAGGGTGGATGAAAGGGGCATTCCCGGGCTGCGACAGTGAGGGCATGAGAGACACTGCCATCGTGACGCAAGGATTGACCAAAACCTACGGGAGGGTGGGCGTCGTCAAGCATCTTGACCTCTGCGTGCCCACCGGATCGATTTATGGATTCCTCGGGCCGAACGGCTCGGGGAAAACGACCACCATGAAGATGATCCTCGGGTTGACCCGGCCGACGGCGGGGCAGGTGACGGTTATGGGCATGGAGATGAATGATGCCAATCGGGGAAAGATCCTGCCGCACGTGGGCTCGCTCATTGAGAACCCGGCTGGGTATGGGCATCTGACGGGCCAGGAAAACCTGGATATCCAGCGTCATCTGCTCGGCCTCGACGAGAAAGCGTGCGCGCGTGCGCTGGAGTTGGTTGGCCTGACTCGCCACCGTGACAAGCTGGTGCGCGGCTACTCCTTGGGCATGAAACAACGCTTGGGGATCGCACTCGCGCTTGCCCGGCAGCCACAATTGCTCGTGCTGGACGAGCCGATCAACGGATTGGACCCGGCGGGCATCGAGGAGATCCGGCACCTCATCGTGAAGCTCGCGGGTGAGGGCGTGACCATCATGATTTCCTCGCACATCCTCGATGAAATCGAACGCATCGCCACCCGCATCGGAATCATCGCGCAAGGCACCCTCCTCTTCGAAGGATCACGCGAAGAACTCATGCGCCACAGCATCCCCGACACCGTCTTCGTCACCTCCCGTGGCACGACGACGGTTCCCGGTCTCACCGCCGAGGCGGTGGCCCGCCGCGTCACAGAGCTTGTCGACGCCCGAGAGGACATCTTCGAAGTCAGGCGCGAGGTCCAGCGCTTGGAGGACGTCTTCATGAACCTCACCAAGGGGGCACTCCTATGACTTTGGTGCGGGTGGAATGGCGGAAAATGCGGCGGCTCAAGGTCGGCTGGCTCCTGGCACTCATGGTGCTCTTCGTCGTCGGCTGGACCCAGGCAGCATCGGCGGCCTCCGCTCAAGATGCAGATTCGGCGACCATTCTCCTGGGATTGGGGATGATCGCCAGCCTCGTGGGCCCGCTGTTCATGGCGATCATCGCCAGCCGCGTCGTCGATATGGAGCACACTGCTGCGGGGTGGACCTTGTACGGGACGATCGGCACCGGATTCAGCCGCCTGCTCCTGGCCAAGATGGCCGCCCTCGCCCCACTCGCGGCCGTGGCTGTCGTAGTCGAAGTGGCTCTCGTCGCTCTGTTGGTTCCGGGCGGTATTGGCGCGCCGGGTTATTGGCTGATGTACCTCGCGGGCGTGATCTTGGTCAATGGTGTCTTCCTGGCTGGTCACGTGGTGCTGGCCGCCGTGACCGACAACCAGCTGATCAGTATCGGAGCAGGCGCGCTCGGCTCTTTCATCGCCTTGTTCTGCCTGTTCCTACCGGTGTGGATGGCCAGGCTTGTGCCGTGGAGCTACTACGCCATGATCATCCCGGCCACCGTCTCTGACGGCGACGAGGCCGGGATCCACTACGTCATGCCCGATTGGCTGACCATTCTCGGTGCCGCCGCTCTGTCGCTCGTGGTGCTCACTGTCGTCCTGCGGCGCCTGAACTCCACTAAGGAGAACTGACATGACCCAAGTTCTTGCTGCCGAGCTGCTTAAGCTCAAGCGCTCCTCGACCTGGCTGGTCGCCGTTATCCTGCCGGTGCTCGCGGTCCTCAGCGGGTCGATGAACTACCAGAACAACACAGAAGTGTTAACCGCGGGATGGCAATCCCTCGCCTCCCAGGTGGTGCTGTTCTACGGTCTCTTCTTCTATTCCGTGGGGGTGTCACTACTGGTGGCGGTAGCCTGGCGGGCGGAAACGAACTCCTGGAACCTCACAGCGACGTCGGTAAGCATGCGTCGGCTGCTGGTGGCCAAGACCCTGGCCGTTGTGCCACTACTGGCGACGATGCAGGCGATCATGTTTGCGGGCATCGTGGCCGCCGGGTTGCTCCTCCAGGTGCCGGGAGCTGTGCCTCCCATGCTGGCAGTGGTCGCGGTGCTGGGGGTGCTGTGCGCCATCCCGCTGGTGGTGCTGCAGTCGCTCATTTCGGCACTCATCCCCAGTTTCGCCGCCTCCGTCGCGCTCGGGTTTGTGGGCGTGTTCATTGCGCTGGGGATTAGTTCGAGTCAGTCGGTATCCGCGTTGGCGTGGGTCGTCCCACAGGCGTTGATCACCCGGGCTGTGTCACTCGGTTCCACCGCGATCTCCACTGCCGGCGGACTAAGTGATGTGGTGCCGTTGACTGGTGCCGCCATTGCCGTGACGGTTGTCCTGACCCTCGTGGGGTCGTGGCTCATGCAGCTTGTTCCGCTAGTTCACCCGCACCGAGCGCGGGTGCGCCTGATGTACTTTTGCCGAAGACGCGACCCGAGCGAGGGAGTTCATCACTATCGAAGCGCGCACCAGAGTTCACCCCGGCAGTGAACAGCCGCCGGTGTGAGATGAGTCAACCTTGCCGCTCGGTGGTGGGGGCTATTGATCGGATTCAGGCTCGGGGGCTTCCGAACTAATATGATAAAAGTCGCGTCTCAATTTCTGATAACGCCCATCCCATTCTTTACTTCGAGGGCATGTTCGTCGTGGCAGGAACAACCAGTGGGAACTTCGCCAACAACTTCGCCCTGGCACCTTCGCGCGCCGGGAGGATAGCTGGGTCTGCCTCAGCACTCCTTGGATCGGGACAGCTTCTTCGTGGCAGAACTGGTCTCCCCTGAAGCGGCTCTGTCCACCTCCGTGAACAGAGCACGAACAGATGGCGGTCAGACGAGTAGTTCTCTTTCCTGTGGAAGAGGCATGCGGCTCGAAATCACCCTATTCCACGTTGGTTTAAAGCGCAGAGTCGGCGGACTTCAGCGCGCAAGTCGGGATGGTGGAAATAACCTTGAGTCCTTCAGTGAGCTCGTCGCCCGGCCCAGATAGTTGCTCGATAGATCCATCACGGGCAACCCGGTAGAAATTTCCACTGGGCGATTCTCCCGAATCGCTGGAATCGGCGAAAGGTTCGATACCCTTGTCGTCCAGAAGCTGCCAAAGTGGCTCCAGCGATCCGGCGGTGTCCGCATAGAAGTCTGATTCCCTGACTCGAAAGAACGTCCAACCAACACGTTCAAGATTCCTCTGCCGCACTAGATCTTGCCTGATTGCATCACCGCTATGCCAGTGATCTCCGTCGCACTCGACAGCGACTCTCTGATCTACACCTTCGACTACAAGGTCAATGTGGTAACCGATTACTGGCACTTGCGGTGTGATCGAATAGCCTCTCGCTGAAATCTGGTTGTAAACGCGCTGTTCAAAGAGAGAATCAAATGGTTCCACGTGACTCCTCTCATCCACAGGTTGGGATGCCTCGAGTTGGCATGTTGATCTAGACGCTACGTTATAGGCATATTCGAGCAGTTCATGGCGCATGTCACCTTCGGTGTGCACGTCCGAGCGTCGAAGGGAATGAACGAGCCAGACTTGGTCCTTTGCACGGCTTACGGCAACGTTGTATCGCTGGACGTACAAATCTCGAGTCAGGGCGGCGACTCTGCGCTCGCCGCTTAGTGATGCGACCATGGAAAGGAACATCACATCTCTTTCGGCACCCTGGAAATCAGATGCGTCACCAACCATGAGTTCCCGGGATTCGATCATGTTAGGCGAAAAACGCTGCTGAACGAGCTGTTGCATCTTCCTGGCCTGGCCTTTGCCGGTCAAAGAGATGATGCCAAAAGTCATGCCCTCATATCGCGCATCCTTGTCGCACGCTGCAACCAGATCAACTACTGCCTGGGCCTCCACCTCATTTTGCAGGCTATCCGTAGTGCCTCTTGTGAAACCCCCCTCAGCGTAAACAACCTTGAAGGGGTCTAACCGGTCCCTCCCGACCTGCCGCACTGGCTCGAGACGAATATTCTCCCGCTCGTATGCGATGAGGTTGGAAAAGTTAATGATCTCAGGAACGCACCGACGGTGCTCCTTCAACGTTATTCGACCGGAGAAACGCATAACTGCGTCGTCGAAGAAAGATCGATTAGGATTTGCGAACGCATCCTTGAAAGGAATACCCTTCAAATACTGGCTAGCTAAGCTATCAACTTCCAAAAGGCTGGTGCCAATTGTATTGGGAGACACTTGTTTGTCATCGCCGATCACCACGACCCGTGGCGCAAGGTACTGGAGGAACGTGGCCTCCATACCCGCCTGCGACGCCTCATCCACGATGATGACATCAAAGGAGTTCTCGTTCAAACTCACCTGATCAACTACTCGACCAAGGGGCATAATCCACACAGGAACATATTCCCTACAAGCATCGAGAGCGCGACGAACTGAGGCCCGTTGCTCGGAAGCATACTTTCCAGTTCCTTTGCCGAGTCGCCGGGTCTCTTGGACATAATGGGTCAGGCGAGCTCGAGCGGTTGGGGTGAGGCGGTGAACGGCTTCACGCCATGCCCGAAGTTGTGCCAGTTCTCCTGCGGATTCATGGAGCTTTTCGTCGATGACACGAATCTCGTCCTGGATGCGGTTGGCGTCAATACTGCCCCGTTGCTGAATCTTGACGCCCAGATGGGCCCAATCAGCCGCATTCTCCAAAGTGGAGAGTTGCTCGTCCCACTTCAGGCTGTTGGGGTCACCAATCACTTCTTTTGCTAGTACTGGATGCCACTGGTTGAGGAGAGAGCTGAGACTCTCCCTTCGTTTGACCGTGTCAATATCTCGAACAATATTTTCTCGTTTTCGAAGAGCCTCAGAATAGGCCAATGTATCTCGACTTTTGACAGCAGAAAGCAGAAGAGTAATCCACTCAGGGTATTGCTGCTGAGTGCGAAGCGCCACGTACAGAGATCTGGACAGCTCCTGAAAAGGAACTTTTGCATCTTTGATGTCTAGCTCGGCGATTCGCCGCTGTAGGGCCTCCGCGTAGCTACGCACCGCGCCAGGGGATTTCCAGGAAATCGTCCGGAGCAGTAGTTTTTCTACGTGTTTGTTAAGTTTAACAATCTCCACACCGAGATCGATGGCTGGCTGCAATAGCTCGACGGTTTGGCGCGCTTCGCTTATCCGGTGGTGTGGAGATTGTGCCGCAGGCACGGGTCGCACTGCGGCGATTAGACTTTCAGCCTGCGTGATAGCTGTCTCGAATTGAATATGGTTCTGTAAAAGAGCGTAATCTTCGGCACTCGTGGGTACGCGGCCATCGACTCGCACTGACTCCAGCAGGGACATGTTGTTTTTGAGAACTGCACGGGAGAGTAGCGGGAGTTTGACAGTTCCGTCGGGCTTTAGACGGATCACATTTCCTGATGCCACGTATTCACTGAGTTCGGCAGCTTGATGTGAATATCTCGCCAGGCCGTCGGCTGGTTCTATCTGTACGTTTCCGCAAGATCTGAGTATCTTTTGAGCACGCCTCGTAGATGAGTCGATGTCACGGACGATTGAAATCCATCGGTCTCCGGAGCCAGCTATGACCTCACGTAACACCTTGTTTCGCCAATCGATGCCTGCTGATTCAATGGCTTCAATTTGGTGGAGAAGGCGAATTAGGTCTGAATGAAGCTGCTCAATTGTTTCCCGAGGAATTTCAGAAATGGACTTAGCTAGGTCTGCCCAGTGTACGGATGGTGAAAGTGAGATGGACTTATTCAGTTGGGAAAGATGATTAGCTGCTTCAGTGAACTCTTCTAAAGGCATGAGAGTCGGAAGATCTTTGGGCGTCAGCTTAAATTCAGAAACTGAAAAGGTCAAAGCATCGTCGCGCAAGAGCTGGAGTAGCTCGATTGCTTCACCGTTCTGGAGCGGGGAGGTGCTCGTTTTGGGGCCATTTCCGTGGAGTATCCAGCGGTACTTTTCTGCGTCGTCAAAATAGCGTCTAACTAGCGCCGGTTTCGTTCCGCGATAGCTTCCTACTTGTTGCGACGTTGATTCGTCCAGCAGTGCATCTACTAGCTTCTTAGTCATCCGCTCTCGTTCGCTCAGTAGTTTGGAAACCTTGTGTCGCTCTTGCTTCTCCAATGCCAGGTTTTCTTGGAGATCGAAGTCTTCGGACGAAGAAGCAATCTTGTGGATTGATCCGTTCAATTCGGCCATCTCGGATGTGCTGTGACCGATGGCTGAGACAGCGAGGTCGCGGATTTCTTCGGGGAGTTTTCCCCGAACTTCGTATAGCGCACGCTCCGTGTGTGCGGTGACGAGAATTCGTTTTCCCTGAGCCAAGAGATGGGTGATGAGAGCTGCTGCGGTATGTGTTTTTCCGGTCCCGGGAGGCCCCTGGACGACGGTTTGAGCATTCGTGTCAACACGTTCGAGAACCATCTCCTGCTCCCGGTTGAGCGGGAGCGGGCTAAAGATTTCGTTGTCTTTGCCTTCAAGCAGTGCACCAGGGCGGGAGTCTCGGACGGTAGAGGGTGGCTGATCTGGATCGATCATGGTGATGAGGCCCGCAGGTACTTCACCGGATTGCTGGATTTGCTCGGCGATGCGGTCGAAGGCAGTAGTGTAGCCACGCTGCCCCTTTTTCCGCATGATGATTGCAGGTGAGTAGGAGACTTGAGGGTAGGCCTGGGCATCCGGAATGGAGGACGTGTCCACGTACGCTCCGTTTGTAGCTAGAAGATTAGCGGTTGGTACCCCGATCTCTTGGGAGAAGCCTGCGGAGATCTCCAGAACTTCATTCGTCTCCGCTAGGGTCTGCAGTCGGCTGGGGAGGGATGCGTCATGCATGCTCGGTTCGAGCATGTTGAGCTCGGTTCGAATCCCTGCGTGAGAATCGGTGAGGGTGACGGAGATTTGTCCGGAAACGTCATCGAAGCCCACTTCAATTCCAACTGTAAAAATGTGACGACGAACTTTACTGCTTCCTGCGGGTAGCCAGGTCAAGAGGCCAAAAGCGAAGACTAACTCGAAAGACTCGCTAGCTCTCTCCATGTCCCTACGCAGCTGGAAGAGATCAGCGTAGAGCTTGCGTATCGGTCGATTTGAAAGCTCCTTCTTCGCCGAGAAGTCCCAGACGGTCAGCCATTCGTGCGCGCGATATTGGACGTCTTCGATTGCGTTCGGACGCACAGTCGGCCGGCTCTCGGGGTCGTCCCACGGGCCATTCAAGTACTCCCTGATGTCGGGAGGCGGCAACTGCGGTTCAGCTGTAGTAACTCGGTCAACTGTAAGGACTGGTTCGTATTCGGTTATGACATCGCTGACACTGACGGCATCATGATGCGGCAAGCTTTGAAGCCAGATGACCTTTCCGTCTTCCTTGTAGGACTCAAGGTCAGAAATGCGTTTTTCTCTCATCTCCTGAAGTCGGGCGAGGTAAGTAAAGAGTTTTGCGGCATTATCAACCAAATCGCTTTTAGAAGGCATTCCATATTCCTGTAGGCCGTAGTGCTTACGCAGAGACTGGGCTCCGCGTGGTGGAGGGGACAAGAGAGAATCCTAGATGACGTCGCTACTCTTAAATGCATGAGGATAGGGGACCTTGGAGAGCTAGAATTGTTTGACTGACCTACTTGAAACAGATATTCAGTTGACCCGGGTAACTCGTCTATTGCTGCGCAGGAATTCCGCCAAGTAGGGGAGTGTGAAGGACACCTGCCCCCATGAAGGTGACTCGATCAGACCCCGGTCTAGCAGTTTTCCGCGGGTGTCGGTTGCCTCGTTCGGGCGTTTGCCTACGGCTTCCGCCACGGCCGACGAGGACACCGATTCCTCATCGCCGATGAGGTCGGCCACCGCCCGGAGGTAGGCGATCTGCGCTGGCGGCACGCCCTTGAGCGAGGGTGCATGAACCTGGGACCCCATGGTCAGGACCGCATCCTGGCGTACCACAGACACGTCCTCTGCGGTGATGGTTCCTCCGGAGCTACTCCACGCGAGATAGCCCACGAGCTGCACCAAGTAGGGATAGCCCTGGGCAAGGTGCACGGCGGCGTCGACCCCGGCGTTGTCGAAGGGTCGGCCGGAGCCCTCGGCGGTAGCGAGGAGGGTGGCGCGGGCATCGTCGTCGGTGAGCGGGCCGAGCTCAAACCGGCGGGCACGGCGCAGGAAGGTAGTGCCCGGTAGGTCGAGGAGCCGATTGACCCCGTGGGTGAGGCCCGCCATAGCGAGTGAAACTTCGAGGTTGTCGCGGATGAGATCCTGGTAGGCCACGGCGAGGTGGCTGAGGTTATCGGGATCGGCATCTTGAACCTCGTCGACCGTGATGAGGACGCCGGCTCCGCTGAGCAGCCCAAGCAGGTCGCGCAGCCGGGAGGACAGGGTGGGAGTGGGATCGACGCCGGGGGTCAGTTCGGTGTCCACGCTGCCCAGGCCGGTGATACTCACACCCGTGACTTTGCGGCCGGGTGGGGGAGCGAGCTCGCGAATCTTCATGGGGATGGTGGATTCGACGAGGGTGCGAATCATGTCGTGGCGGCCGGTGGCGCGCAGGACGATCCAGCCCTGTTGGGCGGCGATATCTTCGAGTTCAGTGAGGAGGACCGTCTTGCCGATGCCGCGGGCGCCATCAATGATGAGGCTGCGGGTGGGGTCTCCCGGGTAGCCGTCGATGGCGCGGGCGAACTCATCGAGAATGACGCGGCGTCCGGCCCAGTAGTACGGGCTGGCGCCGAAAGTGGGGCGGAAAGGGTTCTTCACAGCGACTCCTTGATAAATTGATAAATTCCACCCTAGCTGGGAAATGGCGACTAGACCACCACGGTGAGCACCGTCTGCGAGGTGTGCTCCACCTCCATGCCAGCCGCCCGAACAATCGCGAGGATGTCTTCCACTGACTCCGGCTCATCCGGCGCCAACGCCAGCACCCGGGCCAGCTCACCCTTGTAGTGCTTATTGAAGTGGCTGACCACCTTCCGTGAACCATCCGGCTGAGTTGATTCCACCCGCACCGTCACCGCGCCGGGTACCCGGCCCAATTGCTGGTAGGCGCCGGATCTTAGGTCAACGAGCAACTTTTCCGACGCCAAGGCCTCGGTGATTGTGGTGCCCCAGCGAGCCTTCATGGTGACAGCGACGCCATCGGGACCGGGCAACTTCGTGCCCGCCGACAAGCGATAATGCGGGATGAGATCACCTGCCCGGACGACCCCGAACAGTGCCGAGCCGACGGCGAGGCGTTGCCACGCGGAGGGTGGCAGGGACGGGGCATCGAGGGCGTCGAAAAGCACTCCGGTGTAGCGCTGCAGTGCCGGCATGGTGGGGGACGTGCGGAGCGACCGGTTGGATTCGGCTTCCGGCCGAAGTTTCTCCGAGATACCGAGCACACCCATAGCCTCGTCAACAGGCATGGATTCGAGGAGGCTGATGATGGAGTCGCGAGCCGGATTCAAGCTCGGAAACGACAAAGAATCCAGGTCCAAAGGCGGATGGGACCCACCGTGAGCTTTGGTTTCCGAAGGGGGCAACACAATCAGCATGACGATCAGGCTACCGGGTAGAGTTACCGTTCATGATCACACGTCTGTCCTCGCTGTTCCTGCGCACCTTGCGCGAAGATCCTGCCGACGCCGAGGTGCCCAGCCACAAGCTCCTCGTCCGGGCCGGATACGTTCGCCGCGCCGCGCCCGGCGTCTACTCCTGGCTGCCGCTGGGCCTGCGCACGCTGCGCAAGATCGAAAACGTCGTCCGCGAGGAGATGGACAACATTGGCGGCCAAGAGCTGCTGTTCCCCGCACTCCTGCCCCGTGATCCTTATGAGAAGACGGGTCGGTGGACCGAGTACGGTTCCGCGCTGTTCCGCCTGCAGGACCGCAAGGGAAATGACATGCTCCTCGGCCCGACGCACGAGGAAATGTTCGCCACCGCCGTGAAGGATTTGTACAGCTCCTACAAGGATTTCCCCGTCACCCTGTACCAAATCCAGACGAAGTACCGCGATGAGGAGCGTCCCCGCGCGGGCATCCTCCGCGGGCGCGAGTTCGTGATGAAGGATTCCTACTCCTTCGACATGACCGACGCCGGTTTGGAGCAGTCCTACCAAGTCCACCGGGGCGCCTACCAGGCCATTTTCAACCGCCTGGGCCTGGAGTACGCCATCTGTGAGGCAACCTCGGGTGCGATGGGTGGCTCGGCCTCGGAGGAATTCCTTGCGCTCAGCCCCAACGGCGAGGACACGTTCGTGCGCGCCACCGACGGCGATTACGCCGCCAACGTGGAGGCGGTGGTGACCCAGCCGGGCACCGAGCGGCCCATTGAAGGCTTGGCCGAGGCGGTCGAGCATGACACCCCGGATTCGGAGACCATCGCCACCCTCGTGGACTGGGCCAACACCATTGGCGTGGAGATCGAGGGCCGCCCGGTCACGGCCGCCGACACCCTCAAGTGTCTGGTGGTTACGGTCCTGGAGCCGGGCGCCGAGGAGCGCGAACTCCTCGGTGTTCTCGTGCCGGGCGACCGCGAGGTAGACATGAAGCGCCTCGAGGCTTCCCTCGAGCCCGCCGACGTTGCGCTGGCAGAGGAGAAGGACTTCAAGAAGAATCCCTTCCTGGTCAAGGGCTACGTTGGCCCGCGCGGACTCGCCGCAAACGGGGTTCGTGTTCTCGCCGACCCCCGAGTCGTCTCGGGCACCGCGTGGATCACGGGCGCCGATGCCCCCAACCGCCACGTCGTCGGCCTCGTCGCTGGCCGCGATTTTGAGGTGGATGGCTTCATCGAGGCCGCCGAAATCCGTGAGGGCGATCCCGCTCCGAATGGCATGGGCACGTTGACCCTGGAGCGCGGCATCGAGATCGGCCACATCTTCCAGCTGGGCCGCAAGTACACCGAGGCTTTCGATGTGCAGATCCTCGACGAGAATGGCAAGCGAGCCATCCCGACCATGGGCTCCTATGGCATCGGCGTCTCCCGCCTCATGGCTGTGCTCGCCGAGCAGCGCCACGATGACAAGGGCTTGAACTGGCCCATGGAGATCGCCCCGTATCAAGTGCACGTGGTGGTGGCGAACAAGGACTCCGCCGCCCTGGAAGCGGGCGACGCCATCGTCGCCGAACTCGATGCCGCGGGCCTCGAAGTGCTTTTCGACGACCGTCCCAAGGTCAGCCCCGGCGTCAAGTTCAAGGATGCCGAACTGCTGGGCATGCCCGTCGCCGTGGTCCTTGGTCGCTCCTTCGCCGATGGCATCGTCGAGGTGCGAGTGCGGGGCGGCGAGACCTTCGAGGTTCCCGCCACCGATGCCGTCGCCCGCGTCGTAGAGCTGGTGCGCGGCTAGCGGCTGGGCCACCAGATCTTGTCACCCAACATCTGCACGATCGCGGGCAGCAAGATCGTTCGCACGATGAGGGTGTCCAGCAGCACGCCGATGAAGATGACGATGCCCACCTGAGCGAGCACCACCAGCGGCAGGATGCCCAGTGCCGCGAAGACTGCCGCAAGGAGGATGCCGGCCGAGGTGATCACGCCGCCGGTGGAGGATAGCGCCTTGAGTACGCCCTCCTTGGTGCCGTGCACCTTCGCTTCCTCCTGGGTACGGGTGATGAGGAAGATGGAGTAATCAATGCCCAGCGCAACGAGGAAGACGTAGGCGTAGAGGGGCGTGGCGCCGTCGAAACGCTCGAAGCCGAAGACGGTGGTGGAGATCCACCAGCCCAGGCCGAGTGCCGCGATGTTGGTCAGCAGCACCGAGGCCGTCATAATCAGTGGTGCAAGGACCGAACGCAGCAGGACCATGAGCGCGACGAAAATGAGCGCCAGGATGAGCGGGAAGATGAGTATCCGGTCATCCGACGCGGACTGCTCCTGATCGTAAAGCTCAGCGTTCTGGCCGCCGACGAGGGTATCGGTGCCGGAGAGAATCTCGCGCAGCTCGGCGGTGTCCGGCCCGGACACCTGCAGGATATCCCACCCAGCCACGGCGTCTTGCGGGGCCACGTTGGCGCCCGCGGACTCGAGCGCAGAGGTAGCGGCAGCCGCGTCGTGGGTGGCAACGATCGCGGGCGTTGCCTGCTGATCCGGAAACGCCTGCTCCAATGCTTCGGCCGCCGCAATGGACTCGGGCTTATCAATGAACTGATCTGACTGGGTCAGACCCGTCTGGATCTGTAGTGCGCCAAGGCAGGCGACTCCCAACAGCGCGAGGGCGCCAACGGCCACCGGCATGGGGCGACGGCGAACCACACCGCCAATCCGATCCCAGAACTTATGCTGGGTTTCTTCGCCGACTACGGGAGCCTTGGGCCAGAAGATCCACCGGTTGAACAGCACGAGGGCCCCGGGGAGGGCGAACATGGCGAAGATCATCGCGATGGTTACGCCGATCATGGACGCCATGCCCAGGCCGCGAGTCGTGGGCACCGCGGACAGCAGGAGGCAGGCCACGCCGATGATGACGGTGGTGCCGGAGGCGAAGACCGTCTTCACGGTGGGCAGCCACGCGGCCGCCATGGCCTGGAACCGGTCCTCTGTTTTGGTCAGTTCATCCCGGTAGCGGGAGATGAGCAACAGCGCGTAGTTGGTGCCGGCGCCGAAAACGAGGACGGAGAGGATGCCGCCGGTGGACTCATTCCAGCTCGCCCCGACGGCGTCTAGAATCCACGTGTAGGCCGTGGCAGCGACGCGGTCGGCGATACCGATGACCACGATGGGGATGATCCACAGGATCGGGGAGCGGTAGGTCACGATGAGCAATACCGCCACGATGATGCCGGTGACAGCTAGCAGCATGACATTCGCACCCTCGAAGACTCCCGAGAGGTCGGCGTCGATGGCGGCCGGGCCGGTGACCTGGGCGGTAACCGTATCCGGCAACCCCTCGGCGGCCTGGGTGCGCAAGTCGGTCACCGCGGCGACGTTGTCGAGCAGGCTATCGGAGGACACCTCGACCGGAACCAAGGCGGCGGTTTGGTCCTGGTTGGGGATGAGCGGTCCCCCGAGTTCCGCGGCCCGCGGGGCGAGCGCCGCCAGGTCGAGGCGCGAGCCCTCGTTAGCAGTGAAGACCACAATGGCTTCGTTGCTGTTGTCGCCGGGACGCTCCGCGAGGATCGCAGCGACCTGGGTCGACTCGGCGTCGTCGGGAAGCATCGCGGTGGGGGAGGACGGCTGCTGTGCGGCCCCCAGGGCGATGACGCCCATTCCGAGGGCGAGCAGGAGGAGGGTGAGCCAGCGGAAAGCGCGGGCGGTTGAAGAGGTCACCTTCGGAACTTTACCCGCGCACTACGGCGAGCTTATGAATCCTGTACTGACAATTGTGTGCTGGCAGCCCCGCGAACCGCCCAGTCGCGCCACGCGGTGGTCTTCGCGTCCACGGCTGATGCCATCCATTCTTGCTCGAGGTTGCGCTCAATGTCCTTGATGGACGGCATTGCCTCGCCTTCGGCTAACTCGTAGCCCGGCTCGGCGACCGGCACTACCTCATACGGTGCCAGCAATTCCTGCAGGCGGAGGATCCGCTGTTGGTGGGCCGCCCGGAGCTTATCGACGTCTGCCGGGTCACCCAGTGCGTTCGCCACCCCGATGGCGTATTCCGCAGCGTATTCCTGCATGAGCATCTCCCGCACCAACGTGGCATCAGCCTTGATGTCCACGTCCACTGGGAAGTCGTTCCCTGGATTCACGTTGATCGCCTGGTCGACGGCAAGGCTGACGAGGAGGGGGCGGGACTCGGCGGGGGCCTTCCCAATTCCATCGATCATCACGGAAAGCCCGTCTCCGCTGGGAGCCTTCTCCGGTTCTAGTTCCCAGGCACACGACTGGGGGGCCGTTCCATCGGCGTGAGTCCCGCACAGACGGGCAATCTCAGCTTCAAGCGCTGCCAGTTCCTCATCGCGGCCGTCGGCGGCAGCGCGATTGGCCAATTGCACCAGTTCCGGATTAGGGGAGGGGCCGAACACCGTCGCGATGTCATCGATGGTGCAGGAAGCGAGCAGGGGCACGATGGTGACGAGGGCGATAGACAGGCGACGGTTCACATCCGACAACTTACCGCCTCGCGATAGGGTGGACTCCATGGCATTCCCCGGTATTGAACAACTCCGCACCTTGATCACTCCCATTGCCCAGCGGCACGGCCTCGATGTCGAAGACATCAAGGTCACGCGCGCAGGCAAGAAGTCGGTCGTGGGGATCCGACTCGATGCTGACAACCGCCCCGATCTCGACCTGCTGGAAGTTGTCTCGCAGGAGATCTCGGCGCTTCTCGACGCCGCGGAGGACCGCGGGGAGATTAATCTCGGTGCCGGGTACACGTTGGAGGTGTCCACGCCGGGCGTAGACACGCCGTTGACCGCGCCGCGGCACTGGCGCCGCAACCGCCACCGTCTGGTTTCCCTCGGTGGGGAGAAGTGGCGCATCGGCGCCCTCAACGACGCCGAGGACGAAGTAGTTCTGGTCCGCACCGTGAAGAAGCACCCAGAGATGCGCGTGTGGCAATTGGATGAATCGGTGCCCGCGGTGGTAGAAATTGAATTCGCGAAAGCGCCGGAAGCCGAACTTGAGCTCACCGGTTTGGACAGTGAACAGGCTCAAGCCTGGCGAGAGGATAACAAGTGAATATTGATCTGCGAGCACTCGAGGCCATCGAGAAAGATAAAGGCATTGCGGTCCAGGAACTGCTGCAGACCATCGGCGGCGCACTGATCCACGCGTACCGCGAGTACCGCGGCGAGGACGACAAATCCCGCGCCCGTGTCGATATCGACACCGCATCCGGCTCCGTCACCATCATTGTCAGCGAGTTGGATGACAACGGCGACGTTGTCTCCGAACACGACGACACCCCCGACAACTTTGCTCGACTCGGCGCACCTGCGGTGCGCGACGCGATCGTCGCCAAGCTGCGGGAAGCCGAAGCCGGCCGGGCCTTCGACGAATACCAAGAATTCGAAGGCCGCGTGGTTTCCGGTGTCGTTCAGCGCGATGTCACCGCCAACTCCCGCGGCATCGTCATCGTCCAACTGGGCACGGACACCGACCCCCAAGACGGCATTCTCCTTCCCGCCGAGCAGATTCCCGGTGAGAAGCTCGAGCACGGCGACCGCATCAAGGCCTACATCGTCGGAGTGAACAAGGGCCCCCGCAACGTGCAGGTCAACCTGTCGCGCACCCACCCAGAGCTAGTCCGCGGACTATTCGAACTCGAGGTCCCCGAGGTGGCCGACGGCTCCGTCGAGATCATCAACATCGCGCGCGAGGCCGGCCACCGCTCTAAGGTCGCCGTCTCGGGAACCGTCAAAGGCCTCAACGCCAAGGGTGCTTGCATCGGCCCGCGCGGACAGCGCGTGACCAACATCATGAACGAGCTTGCCGGTGAAAAGATCGACATCATCGACTACTCCACAGACCCCGCCACCTACGTCGGGAGTGCTTTGGCCCCGTCGAAGGTTGTACGAGTCGAGGTCACCGATGAGGAAGCTCAAACGGCCAAGGTGACCGTCCCGGACTACCAGCTGTCCCTGGCGATCGGCCGCGAAGGGCAAAACGCCCGCCTCGCAGCTCGTCTGACGGGGTGGAAGATCGACATCCACTCAGACGCTGACTAACCCGCTCATCGGGCTGCACTTGGCGCGCTGAGGAATGAAAGAGTTCAATTCCGGAAGAAAATGGCGTAAGCTACTCGTTGGCCTAAGTGCAGCCTGCGATGTGAAGGAGACGAATGACGGAGAACCGCGATCCCCGCGAGATCCGTATCCGTACCTGCATCGCTACCCGAGAGCGCAAACCCGACACTGAATTGCTCCGCATCGTCCTCGATCCTGAGGATGAATATCGGCGGCGGCTCGTGGCGGACCCCTCTCGTCGACTCCCCGGCCGGGGAGCCTGGATCACGCCCAGCGTGACCGCACTGGAGCTAGCGGAACAGCGTCGCGCCTTCGGGCGGGCGTTCCGAGTGTCCACGGCCGTGGACACAGGTCACGTAAGTGCGTACCTCGCAGCAATCGCTGCCGGACCCGACATTGTAAGGAAGACCGAACACTGATGAGCACCCTGTAATGAAGCATCAGCGATGAACGTCACAGACATCATCTAGAGTTCGAGCTCACCCCCCGGGGCTTGCTCGTTCTCTAGAAAACCAAGAGGAGAGAAGTGCCCGGAAAGCTACGCGTACACGAGCTGGCTAAGCAGCTCGGCGTAACCAGTAAGGAACTACTTGCCGCGCTCAAGGAGCAAGGCGAGTTCGTCAAGACCGCATCATCCACCATCGAACCCCCGGTGGTGAAGAAGATGCGCGCTCACTACGACAACAACAGTGGCAGCGCAGACGCTGCCCCCAAGACTTCGGCCGACGCCGCTGCCCCAGCGCCGTCGTCCACCCCCAAGCCCGGTGCACCGAAGCCGGGCGCACCGAAGCCGGCTGCCGCCAAGCCAGCCGCTCCGGCCAAGCCCGCCGCCGCGGCTCCGGCCCCGGCAGCACCGTCTGCCCCGAAGCCCGCTGACAAGCCGGCTCAGCCGACCTTCAAGGAGGCCGGAACCCCGGCCGCGAAGAAGCCTGCCGCCCCCAAGCCGGCCTCTCCGAAGCCCGCTTCATCGGCACCGGCCCAGGCCGACGCGCCGAAGCCTGCCGCCCCGGCTCCGACCCCGGGTTCGGCCATGCCGCGCCCGATGCCGAAGCCGGGTGGCCGCCCCCGCGTGGCTAACAACCCCTTCTCTTCTGGCACTGATCGTCCGGCTCCTCGTCCGGGTGGCGGACGCAGCCAGGGCCCGGGCCAGGGCGGCCCTCGTCCCGGCGGCGCCAAGGGCGGACAGCCGGGCGGCCGCGGTCAGCAAGGCGGTCGCGGTGGTCAGCAGGGCGCTGATCGTGCTGATCGTCCGGCACAGGGCGGCGGACGTCGTCCGAGCCCGGCCATGATGCCGAACCACCCGAGCCCCGGTCAGATGCCGCAGAAGTCTGCTGGCACCGGTGGCCGTGGCGGTCGTGGTGGCGCTGGCGGTGGCCAGGGCGGCCAGGGCGGCGGCTTCCGCCCCGGTGGCGGCGGTGGCGGCGCAGGCCGTGGCGGTCGTCGCGGTGGTACCGCTGGTGCTTTCGGTCGTCCGGGTGGCGCTCCGCGCCGTGGACGTAAGTCGAAGCGTCAGAAGCGTTCCGAGTACGAGGCAATGCAGGCACCGAACGTCATTGGTGGCGTTCGCCTGCCCGACGGCAATGGTGCCACCGTGCGTCTGCGCCGCGGTGCCTCCCTGTCCGACTTCGCTGAGAAGATCAACGCCGATCCGGCCGCATTGGTCCAGGCGCTGTTCAACCTCGGCGAGATGATCACCGCTACCGCAGCTGTGCCGGAGGAGACTCTTCAGCTGCTCGGCGCGGAGATCAACTACGTCGTGGACGTCGTGTCCCCCGAGGACGAGGACCGCGAGCTGCTCGAGTCCTTCGACCTGCAGTTCGGTGAGGACGACGGCGACGAGGACGATCTGGCCAAGCGCCCGCCGGTGGTTACCGTCATGGGTCACGTTGACCACGGTAAGACCCGACTGCTCGACACCATCCGTAAGGCTGAGGTCGGCGCGGGTGAGGCCGGTGGCATCACCCAGGGCATCGGTGCGTACCAGATCAAGCGCGAGGTCGATGGCCGCGAGCGCAAGATCACCTTCCTGGATACCCCGGGCCACGAGGCGTTTACCGCCATGCGTGCCCGTGGCGCCAAGTCCACGGATATTGCGATCCTCGTGGTCGCCGCCGACGACGGTGTCATGCCGCAAACGGTAGAGGCCATCAACCACGCGAAGGCCGCTGACGTGCCGATCGTGGTGGCAGTGAACAAGATCGATAAGCCGGAGGCTCAGCCGGACAAGATCCGTGGCCAGCTCACCGAGTACGGCCTCGTCGCCGAGGAGTATGGCGGCGACACCATGTTCGTCAACATCTCCGCAAAGCAGGGCATCAACATTGATGAGCTGCTGGAGGCTGTCGTTCTGACTGCCGATGCTTCCCTCGACCTGCGGGCAAACCCGGACATGGATGCCCAGGGCGTGGCCATCGAAGCCCACCTCGACCGTGGTCGTGGCCCCGTTGCCACCGTCCTGGTCCAGCGCGGTACCCTCCGCGTCGGTGACTCCATCGTCGTCGGTGACACCTATGGTCGCGTGCGTCGCATGATCGACGAGATGGGTCATGACGTCGAAGAGGCTGGCCCGTCCCGCCCCGTCCAGATGCAGGGCCTCAACGGCGTCCCCGGCGCCGGTGACAACCTGCTCGTGGTCGAGGACGATCGCGTTGCCCGTCAGATCGCTGCTCAGCGTGACGCCCGCAAGCGGGCCGCGATGCAGGCGAAGACCCGCAAGCGCGTGTCCCTGGAGGATCTGGATGCTGTGCTCAAGGAGACCAGCGTTCTCAACCTCATCCTCAAGGGCGACAACGCCGGCTCCGTCGAGGCGCTGGAAGAGTCCCTGCTCAAGATCGAGATGGACGACGAGGTCGAGCTCAACATCATCGACCGCGGTGTCGGTGCCGTCACCCAGACCAACGTGTCGCTGGCTTCGGCCTCCGACGCGGTGATCATCGCCTTCAACGTTCGCGCTGAGGGCAAGGCAACCGAGGAAGCCAACGCAGAGGGCGTTGACATCCGCTACTACACCGTCATTTACCGCGCTATCGAAGAGGTCGAGGCTGCTCTCAAGGGCATGCTCAAGCCGATCTACGAGGAGCGCGAGGTCGGTACCGCCGAGATCCGTGCCATCTTCAAGGCTTCTTCCGTGGGCCTCATCGCAGGTTGCATGGTCGAAAGCGGCAAGGTGCGCCGTAACGCCCCCGTCCGCATCACTCGTGATGGGGCAGTCGTGACCGAAAGCGCCACGATCAATTCGCTGCGTCGGGAAAAGGACGACGTGACTGAGGTCGCGGCCGGCTACGAGTGCGGTATGGTCCTGTCCTACCCGAACATCGAGGTCGGGGACAAGATCACCGTCATCGAGCAGGTCGAGGTTCCGCGCGACTAACATGCCGCGCACCCTCTGGGTGGTCTCGGACCTCCACATCACCTGGCCCGCCAACCGCGAACGCGTTGAGCGTCTGCGGCCGGCGGAGCCAGGTGATTGGCTAATCGTCGTTGGAGATGTGGCAGAGGCTATCGACGTCGTCGTCGATACGCTCGCCGCCCTCCGGCGGCGATTTTCGCGTGTTATCTGGACCCCGGGAAACCACGAGCTGTTCGCCCGCATCACCGACCGTTTTCGCGGGCGCGAGCGCTACCGGGTGCTGGTTGATGCCCTGCGGGAGGTGGGCGTCGATACGCCCGAGGACCCGTATCCCGTATTCGGTGATGTCACCGTCGCCCCGCTGTTTACCCTCTACGATTATTCTTTCCGCCCGCCCGGGCTCACCGCCGAACAGGCCCTCGCCGCCGCAGCCGAAGCGCGGGCCACGCTTGACGACGTCCTCTTCATCGCCCCCTACGTTGACATTCCGGAGTGGTGCCGCGAAAGGGTGGACTACTCTCGCCGACGCCTCGATGCTGTTAAGGGAAAGACCTTCCTGGTCAACCATTGGCCCCTGGTCATCGAACCCACCCAAGCGATGTTTCACCCTGAGATGGCATTGTGGTGCGGCACCACCTTGACCAGGGACTTCGCCAGTAGCTACCGGGCGGTCGCGGTGGCCCACGGCCATCTGCACATGCCGCGCGAGCTGATGATCGAGGGCGTCCCGCATTTCGATGTCTCCCTCGGCTATCCCTTCGAGCAAGCGCACCAACCTCGCCGACCCTGGCCGCTGCCGGGCCTGCGGATCGCACAGGTAGACTCAAGTACCTAAAACACCCCGTCGACTCAAAGGAACCAGCACACCATGGCCGATCACGCCCGCGCCGCCCGGATGGCCAAGCGCATTCAGACCATCGTGGCCTCCGCTATCGAGCGCGAAGTCAAGGACCGTCGCCTCGAGCTCGTCACGGTTACTGACACCCGCGTCACCGGCGATCTGCACGATGCGACCGTCTTTTACACCGTCCGCGGTCGCACCCTGGAGGAAAAACCCGACCTCGACGCCGCTGCCGAGGCCCTCCACCGCGCACGCGGTCAACTGCGCAAGATTGTCGGCGACGAGCTCGGCGTCCGTTTCACCCCGACCCTGTCCTTCGAATATGACGCTGTGCCGGAAGCCTCCGCTCACATGGAGGAGCTGCTCGCCCGGGCCAAGGCTCGCGACGAAGAGCTGGCGCGCCTGAAGGAAAACGCCAAGCCCGCCGGTGACGCGAACCCGTACCGGACGGAAGATTAGTGTCCCTCTACGCCGAGGCAGCGGCGATTATCCGGCCGGCGCGCAAAATTGCCGTCGTCGGCCATATCCGCCCAGACGCGGATGCCATCGGGTCCGTGTGCGCCACCGTCACCGCCCTGCGCCAACTTGGCAAGGACGCGGCCGGCTACATCGGCCAATCGCACCCCTTCGCCGATAACCTGCTGAGCATCCCCGGTGCCGACGAGGTCATCCTCTCCGACGAGCTGCCCGAGGTTGACCTCATCACCACCGTCGACTGCGGGGCGCTTGATCGGACCGGCTCGCTGGCCGAGGACATCGGTCGGCGGGCGGGGGCCACCTTGGTCATCGACCACCACTCATCCAACGCCGGTTTTGGGGCCGTCAACCTCATCGTCCGCGATGCCGAGTCCACGACGACGATCCTGGGCAGGCTTTTTGATGTGCTCGAAGTGCAAATCGACAGGCACATCGCTCATTGCCTGTACGCCGGTTTGCTCACCGATACGGGAGGCTTCCGGTGGGGGAGTGCTGCCATGCACACCTTCGCGGCACAGCTCATGAGAACGGGCATTGATATCCGGGAGATCTCGACGGACCTCCTCGACTCTGGCTCCGTGGCAGACCTACGGATGATTGGCCAGGCGTTATCCCGGGTGGCCGTGTACCAGGCCGGTGAACATCGGGTGGCGGTGATCGTCGCCGACCACGATCTATTGGCCAGTGCCTCACTATCCGCAGCCGAGGGCCTCGTCGACTTCGTTCGTTCCCTGGACAACACTGACTTGGGCGTGGTGTTCAAAGAGTCCGCCCCCGGCCTCTGGCACGCCTCCCTGCGCTCGAATTCCGTGGACGTCTCCCGCGTGGCCGTTGCCATGGGCGGCGGCGGCCATATCCCGGCCGCCGGTTACACCGCCTGCGGAAATGCTGACGAGGTGGTAGCGGCTTTGTTGGCTCAGGTTGGTCGATGAAGGACGTTTCAGCCCGGCAAATTTTCGGTCTCGCCTTTCCCGCCCTGGGAGTCCTCGCTGCCACGCCGCTGTACTTGCTTCTCGACACCGCCGTCATCGGCCGGCTCGGCGCCTTCGAGCTGGCAGCCCTCGCCGTGGGCACGACAGTCCAATCCACCGTCACCACCCAGCTGACCTTCCTCTCCTACGGTACGACGGCCCGCTCGGCCCGCCTCTTCGGCGCGGGCAAGCGCCAAGAAGCCGTCGCCGAAGGCGTGCAGGCAACCTGGGTAGGGTTGGGAGTCGGCCTCGTCATCGCCTCGCTGGTGTGGCTGTTCGCCGAGAGAATTGCACTCGCCATCACCGGAAATCCCGATACAGCTGCCGCGGCAGCAACGTGGATGCACGTCGCGGCGTTAGCGATTCCCTTGACCCTGATTGACATGGCGGGCAACGGTTGGCTGCGCGGCATTCAAAACACGCGATGGCCTTTCTACTTCACCCTCGCCGGGGTCATTCCTGGCGCCATCCTCATCCCGATCCTCGTGTCCCGCTTTGGCCTCGTGGGTTCCGCGTGGGCCAACGTTGTCGGCATTGGTATCAGCTCCATTTGCTTCCTCGCGGCCTTGCACCGGGAACATAGCGGCAGCTGGGCGCCCCGCTGGTCGATCATGCGCCGTCAACTGGTGATGGGCCGCGACCTGATTCTCCGTTCGTTGTCCTTCCAAGTAGCTTTTGTTTCAGCGGCGGCTGTCGCAGCACGTTTTGGCACCGCCTCATTGGCCGCGCACCAGATCCTCCTGCAGCTGTGGAACTTCATTACCCTCGTGCTAGATTCACTCGCCATCGCCGCGCAGGCCCTGACAGGGGCGGCGCTCGGGCGGGGAGCGGTGGACGTCGCCAAGCATGTGGGCAAGAAAGTGACCATCTACTCCATGGTCTTTGCTGCGGGTTTGGCTCTGGTGTTCGCGCTGTTTGCGGGTGTTATTCCGCGCATCTTCACCACCGACCAATCGGTCCTCGACGCGATTGCTACGCCGTGGTGGCTGATGATTTGCATGATCATCCTTGGCGGTGTTGTCTTCGCCCTCGACGGCGTGCTTCTCGGAGCAGGTGACGCTGCCTTCCTCCGCACCATCACCATTGGCGCTGTACTTTTCGGATTCCTGCCAGGCGTATGGATCTCCTTCGCCGTCGACGGCGGACTCACCGGTATCTGGATCGGCTTGCTCGCCTTCATCGTGTTGAGAATGCTGGCGGTGATCTGGCGTTTCCAATCGATGAAGTGGGCTGTGATAGACAAGTGAGGGCATAAGATGACACGAGGAAGGAGGTGGCCAACGTGAGCACCACATTGTGGGCCGTCAGCGACTTACACGCAGCCGTCAAAGCGAATGCGGTTCGCATCGACGAAATCCAACCGGCCGACCCTTCCGACTGGCTCATCGTCGCCGGCGACGTGGCAGAACGCACGGACCTCGTCCTCCGGATCCTTAAACAACTCCGTTCCCGGTTCGCCCAGGTGATCTGGGTGCCCGGCAACCACGAACTCTTCTCCCGCTCTACCGAACGCTTTCAAGGGCGCGACAAGTACACCGAACTGGTGGAAGGCTGCCGCGCCCTTGACATCTTCACCCCGGAAGACCCCTACCCGGTTTTCAACGGAGTGACAATTGTTCCGCTGTTTACCCTGTATGACTACAGTTTCCGCCGACCCGGCCTCACCGTCGAGCAAGCCATCGACGCCGCACGGGCAAAACAGATCATGATGACCGACGAGTTCGCCATCGCCCCCTTCGTCGACATTCGTGCCTGGTGCTGGGACCGACTGGCGTATTCCATCAAACGCCTCTCGCGTATCGACGGCCCGACCATCCTGATCAACCACTGGCCCCTCGTCCAAGATCCCACCCTGGACATGCGCATTTCCGAGATCGGACTGTGGTGCGGCACCCGCCATACCCGCACCTGGCCGGAGCGCTACAAAGCTCAAGCGGTCATATACGGGCACCTCCACATGCCTGGAGAACGCCTCGTCGATGGCATCCCCCACATCGAGGTCTCCCTCGGCTACCCGCGCGAATGGGAACGCCACGGCCACCTCAATGCTTGGCCTTACCCAGTAATGACGGTTGGTGAGAACGATGCTTGATTCCTCTCTCTTCCCCGACTCCGCCAAGTTCTGCTACGTCATCACCGACCGCGAGCGCCCCGACCTGCAGAACTTCCAAGGCCTCCATCCCCTGGAGCAAGCCCTCGTCTTTCACTCCGTTGACCTGCGCAAAGCCGAATTCGGTGATGCTCGTTGGTGCGCCCATCAGGCTCTACGGAACCTTGGCCTCGGCGAAGCCGAACCCATCCTCCGCGGCGAACGCGGCATGCCACTCTGGCCGCCGCACATCACTGGCTCCATGACCCATACCGAGGGATTCCGCGGGGCAGTGGTCGCCCCCCAAACTCATGTCCGCTCCATGGGCCTCGATGCCGAACCCGCCGAACCCCTCCCCTGCGAAGTCGTCAGTTCCATCGCTCGCCCCGGTGAAATGGCCCAACTCGAACGCCTCGCCGTCAACGGCATCGACTGCGCCGACCGCCTCCTCTTCTGCGCAAAAGAAGCGACCTATAAGGCGTGGTTCCCCATGACCCACCGCTGGCTCGGGTTCGAACAGGCGGAAATCGATCTGCGCGACGACGGTACCTTCATCTCCTACCTACTCGTCCGCCCCACACCGGTGCCTTTCATCGAAGGTCGCTGGGTCATCCGCGACGGGTACGTCGTCGCGACGACCGCGGTGATCGCGGGCGCCTGAGTTCGGAAAGTGCGATCTGAGTTCACTCATTAATCGAGTGGGGGACGAGGGGTACTCGGTTAATGAGTGAAGTGGAATTGGTGAAGTCGAATTGCACTTTTGGGTGAGCCTGGTCAGTGCGCAAGGTTGAGGCGTCCGCAGAGCCCGCGGTGGGAAAGTGCGATCTGAGTTCACCCATTAATCGAGTAGGGGACGAGGGGTACTCGATTAATGGGTGAAGTGGAATTGGTCAAGTCGAATTGCACTTTCCGGAACACTCCTGTGGATAACCCCCACTCACATCAGGGCTTCTACACAGCCCAAGCCCTAGCACTCTGCCACGCCTGCCCTCGATGACAAATACTTCGGGTATGCGGGATTGGCGCCAAGAGATCGAGTTCATCAAGCTGCGGAGCGCGCGGGCGGGTACACCGAAGTTCACGAGGGAGCTGGCGCAGGGGAGGTTTATCGCCCTATGCCCGGAAATCGCAGTCCCCGCGGAGGCATTCGAGAGTTTTACCTGGTGGGACAGGGAAGCGATCAGGGCATTTGCGGTGGGCTTAGGGGCGAGAAGGGCAGTGGTGGTGGGTAAGTCGGCGGCGAGACTTCATGGGTTGCCGGTGCTGGGCAGGAATGCTCCGGTGGAATTGTGTTTGCCGGGCGCGTCGAGGGCTCCCCGGCAGGCTCAGTGGCCGAGAGGAGTGGTGTATCGCTACACGCAACTGTGGGATGAGCACATCGTCGAGGAGGCGGGGGTCAGGGTCACGCGCTTAATCCGGACGGCTGCCGACCTGGCGCGATTCGAGGGGGTTGCGGATGGGATTCTGGCTTTTGACGCGATTTTGCGGATGGATCAGATCACCAAGCCCGTGGCAATGCAGCACCTGGATGGCTTGGGGCGGATGAAGTTTCGCTCGCGGGCGATCAGGGCGCTGGAGCTGGCGGATGGGCGGGCGGAGAGCCCGGCGGAGTCGTGGGCTCGGGCGCAGATCCTGTTGGTCGACCTTCCGGAGGTCACGAGCATCGAGGTACAACCCAAACTATTGGGCGGACGTTACCGGGGAGACTTGCTGGTCAATGGGTATCTTGTGGTGGAAACCGACGGGGAGCAGAAGTACGACGGGGCCACGACGGGGGTCGAGCCGCGGGAGCAGATGAGAAAGGATCGGGAGAGGGATCGCGCGTTGACGAATGCCGGTATCCCTCGCATCCATGTGACGTGGGCAGACTTGGCCGCAAGCAACGGGGACCACAGCCGCTTTATCCAGATGCTGCTTCGAGCGCTCAGATAGTGCTCGGGCGGGCCACGAACACGGTGGCCAGGCGTTTACCCTTTTCCCTAATCAGCGCAATGGAACGTCCGTCGGGGGCGACAGCCGCGTGGGTGCCGGAGAGCCCGCGGGGTTCGAGCCATTTGCCCATGGCCAGGGCGGCCGCCTCCTCCTCGCTGACGTGGAGGACCGGGTAGGAGCGGGCGAGGGCGTCGTCAAGGCTGAGCGAGAGTCGGGGGGAGGCTTCCAGCTCGTCGAGCGTTAGCGCATCACTCAACTGGAACGGGCCGACCTCTGTTCGTCGGAGGGCGGTGAGGTGCCCGCCGACGCCGAGCGCTTCCCCGAGATCGCGGGCAAGCGAACGGATGTAGGTGCCGGAGGAACAATCGACGGTGACGTCGATGTCGAGGTAGTCAGCGGGACGTCGATAAGCAAGTGCCTCGAAGCGGCTGACGGCGACAGGGCGGGCCGGAATGTCGATCTCCTCACCGGCTCGGACGCGCTCGTGCGCGCGCTTGCCATCGATCTTGATGGCGCTCACGGACGCGGGCCGCTGCATGATGTCGCCGGTCAGCGCCGCCATGGCGGCGAGCACGTCGTCATTGCTTATCGACGCCGCCCCAGCCTCACTCAGCACCTCACCCTCGGCGTCATCGGTCGTCGTCGACGCGCCGAGGCGAATGGTGGCGTCATAAGATTTCGTGGTGGCAACGAGGTGGGCGAGGAACTTGGTGCCTCGTTCGATGCCGACGACCAGCACGCCGGTGGCCATGGGATCGAGCGTCCCGGCGTGGCCGACCCGGCGAGTGGAGAAGATCCGGCGGAGGCGGGCCACGACATCGTGGGAGGTCATCCCGGCTGGCTTGTCCACCACGACGAGCCCCGAGCTGGCTAGTGCATCAGTCATACGGGAAGTGTATGCCGTAGTCTGAAGCGGTGATTGTTTGGCACGGAATAGGCAATGTCCCGGCGTCCCTTGAGGCGTCTGTCGTCACCATTGGCGTTTTTGATGGCGTGCACCGCGGGCATCAGCAACTCATCGAGCGGGCTTCCCAACTGGCTGAGGAACGCGGTATCCCCGCCGTCATGGTCACTTTCGACCCACACCCATTGTCGGTGTTCCTGCCCGAACGTGCCCCCATGATGCTCACGAGCCTGGAACAGCGCCTAGCCCTGGCTGGGGAGATGGGTATTGATGCGGCTCTGGTCGTCGACTTCACCCGCGAGCTCGCGGGCTTGAACCCGCAGGAGTACTTCACGGAGCTGCTCCATAACACCTTGGGCGCCACGGCCCTAGTAGTGGGGGAGAACTTCACTTTTGGCAAGGATGCCGCAGGTACGGCCGATACTGCCCGGGAAATTGGCAAGGAACTTGGCATCGATGTCGAGATTGTCGAGCTACTGCAGGAAGACGGACAGCGCATCTGCTCCTCCTCGATCCGGGACTACCTCCAAGCCGGTGACGTCGAACACGCCGCGTGGGCTCTGGGCCACCCCTACACCATCACCGGGCCTGTCGTCCGTGGCGCTGGTCGGGGCGGAAAGCAACTCGGTTTCCCCACCGCCAACCAGTACTTTCTTGACGACGTCGCCCTTCCCGCCGACGGCGTCTACGCCGGATGGTTCACCGTCAAAGGCCCCCGCGCTATTGATGGCGACATGGAACCGGGAGTGGCCTACCCGGCGGCGATCTCCGTGGGCACCAATCCCACCTTCGGAGACGAGCGACGCAGCGTCGAATCCTTCATCCTGGACCGCGACGCTGACCTCTACGGGTACGAAGCTGACGTCGCCTTCATCGGTCACATTCGCAGCATGGAAAAGTTCACGTCTGTCGAAGAATTGCTCACAGCCATCAATAATGATGTGAGTAAGGTCCGCGAAATCCTCGACATCAACTAGGAGTCCGACACCATGGCACGCAAAGTAATCCTCGATCTAGACACCGGTATTGATGACGCGCTCGCCCTGGTTTACGCGCTTAGCTCGCCTGAACTGGAGTTGATCGGTGTCACCGGTACTTATGGCAACGTCCTCGTCGAAACCGGGGTTCGCAATGCCCTGGCTATCTTGGAGCTCTTCGGCCGCGAGGAAGTGCCGGTGTTTGCCGGCCCGCAAAAACCCGGGTTCGAGGTCCTTGAGATCTCCTCCTTCATCCACGGTTCCAACGGTGTGGGGGAGGCCGTGCTGCCTGAACCGAAAGCGCAGGTGCAGGAGGAAGGTGCGGTGGATTTCCTGCTGCGGTCCGTGCGGGAGCATGGCGATGACCTCGTGATTGTGCCGACGGGGCCATCGACCACCATAGCGGCGGCCGTGGATGCAGACCCCTTCTTCGCCGAGAACGCGCACATCGTCATGATGGGCGGAGCCCTCACCGTGCCCGGCAACATCAAACACTGGGCCGAGGTGAATATCCATCAAGACCCGGAGGCCTCTGACCTGGTGTTCCGGCGCTGCCGCGACGTCTCGATGATCGGGCTCGATGTCACACTCCGGACCCTGCTCACGGTTAAGGAAACGGCTGTCTGGCGGGAGCTGGGTACCGCGCGTGGCACCTTCCTCGCCGATGCCACCGACTACTACATCCGCTCCTACGAAAAATTTGATCCAGATCTCGGGGGCTGCGGGCTCCACGATCCTTTGGCCGTGGCGGTGGCCGCTGATCCGACGCTGGTGAGCACCGTGGATATCAACATGATGGTGGACACCGAAGGCCCCACTCGCGGGCGCACCATCGGCGACCACACCAGGCTCAATGATCCAGTGAAGACCTCCCGAGTCGCGGTAGGCGTGGATGTGGATCGCTTCCTCGGTGAGTTCATGTCCCGGTTGACCTCCCTGGCAGGTGAGCACTGATGGAATTCAAAGAGGGCGTCGCCGCCTTCGACCCCGTGACCTTGCGCATCGCCGCCGAGCAGCTGCCGCTGGTGAACTTGCCTGCCGAATTGGACGGCGAGCTACCCCACCTCCTCGCCGGTTTATCCGTCGTAGAGGTCACGCCCTTCGCGGTCACCTGCACAATCGATACGGGGCTCATGTCGTGGGATGCCTCGCGGGTGTCCTTCAACGGGTACCGCGGGGGAAGCTACCAGGGCGTTCTCGTTCAGGAAGGGATGGTTGCCGAGGTGGGGGAGGTGACTCTCGCCCGGGCACCCATGCGCTTGGGGGAACACCAAGTCTGGGCATGGTTCGCCGAGCTGCCCAGCGAAACTCAAGAGGAGCTCGATGCCTGGGCCATCGTGGCGGGCGTGCGCGGCTGGATGAAGACGTTTTCGGCTAAGGCCCACACCACACCCATTCAGGTACCGGCGCAACAGGTCGACTACGAGGCCTTTGTCAAGGGAATGGATCGGCCGACTCGGCAAAGAATCACGCTCGACCTCGATGACCGGGGAGCGCGCGTCGAAGCCGAGACTGTCATCATCCGCAGTGCGATGCGCGCTCCACAGCAGCCCGTGGTGCTGGGGGAGAATGGTCCCGTGCTCGTGTGGTTCAGCGAAGAAAACTCGACGCTGCCATTCGCGATTGTGTACACGGAGGCGGATGCATGGCTGCCACAGGCGTGAACATCCGCGATGTCCTCTCCGTCGAGCAGGTGAAAAAAGAGGCGGACTATGAGGATTTCCTGGCGGGTAAAGCGATAGTGGAATCCACGGGCGTCGAGGTCATCTACCAGGGGCCACGGCGGTTGGGTGGCATCATTCGTAATCCCAAGCCCTTCACCGCCTCCTTGGAATGGGACGGAAAGTCGATATCGGTAGCGCCCGGCTGCTCCTGTCCGGACGTGGCGGGCCTGTTTAAGACCTGGTGCGAACACTCGGTGGCGCTGGCCGTACATTTCCTCGACGTTGACGACGTGAAAGCGGCCTTTGACGAAGACGATCTGCCAAGGCCCAAGCTCACTCTCCTTCGCTTCGACAATGAGGAAGACGATGAAGGATTTGGTCGCTAGCCACCCGGGCCGGTAACATACCCCGAGGCTCATCATGACTGCGGTTCACAGCAGTCGCGCCGCCCGGAGCCCCGGGACATTTCATGTGGACTGAAACAACGAGAAGAGAATCATCATGGCACTGACTTCTGCACAGAAGAGCGAAATCCTCAAGGAATACGGCCTCCACGAGACCGACACCGGTTCCCCCGAGGCACAGGTGGCAATGCTCACCAAGCGCATCAACGACCTGACCGAGCACCTGAAGTTCCACAAGCACGATCACCACTCCCGTCGTGGTCTGCTGCTCCTCGTCGGACGTCGTCGTGGCCTGCTGAAGTACCTGGCAGCCAACAACATCGACCGCTACCGTGACCTGATCGCCCGCCTGGGCCTGCGTCGCTAAGAGCGCCTACGACTTTTACTGCAAGCCCGTTCCGCCGTTTACGGCGGGGCGGGCTTCGGTGATTCTCACCCAACGATGATCAAGCCGGTGCCCACATTGGCCATCACGTGGGCGAGCGCGGCCGGCCACAGGAAGCTGGATCGCTCCCGCAGCACCCCTAGCAACACTGAAATGAGAAACTTTGCGGGCAACAGTGGCCAGAGGCGGGCGTCGATAAGCAGAAGGACAAGGTGGGGGAAGAGGAAGAAATTTCCTCACCGATGGCGGCCGCGGCGACCGTGATGGCGCTGGCAACGCCGAAGGTGCGGGTGGAGGTGTGGGTGATGGCGGCGTCGGGAAGCAACGCGGTTTCCCCGCCGCCAGTCAGACGATTGTTGGCAACGCCCACAACACCAACATTGACATGCCTGATAGTGTAGATACTCGTTGTATTTGACAGCTCAAACCGGCGGCACCGACGATCGCCGAGCAACACCCCAAGAGGAGAAAAACACATATGGCAAACGTTGAAATCAACGTTGATGAAGAGTTCGGCGTGACCGAGGCGGTCGCGACTATTGATAACGGGGACTTTGGTACCCGCACCATCCGTTTCGAAACTGGCCAGCTTGCGCGCCAGGCCGGCGGATCTGTGACCACCTACCTGGATGATGACAACATGCTGCTGGCCACCACCACGGCATCCAACCAGCCCCGCGAGGGCTTTGATTTCTTCCCGCTCACCGTCGATGTCGAGGAGCGGATGTACGCCGCTGGTCGCATCCCCGGTTCCTTCTTCCGCCGCGAGGGTCGCCCCTCGACCGACGCGATCCTGGCATGTCGCCTCATCGACCGCCCGCTGCGCCCGACCTTCGTGAAGGGTCTGCGCAACGAGGTGCAGGTCGTCATCACCGTCATGTCTCAGGTGCCGGAAGACTACTACGACGTCGTTGCCATCAACGGCGCCTCTGCCGCTACTCAGCTCTCGGGACTGCCCGTGTCCGGCCCCGTCGGCGGTGTGCGCATGGCCCTGATCGCCGATGACAAGCACCCGAAGGGCCAGTGGGTCGCCTTCCCGAACCAGGAGCAGCGCGAGCGTTGCGTGTTCGAGATGGTCGTCGCTGGCCGCATGGTGACCCGAAAGAAGGGCAACAAGAAGGTCGACGACGTCGCGATCATGATGGTCGAAGCCGGCGCCGGCAATAACGTCTTCGAACTGGTCAAGAACGGTGCTCCCGCACCGACCGAGTCCACTGTGTCCGAAGGCCTCGAGGCTGCCAAGCCGTTCATCGAGATCCTGTGCAAGGCCCAGGCTGGCCTGGCCAAGGAGACCGCCAAGGCCACCCGCGAGTTCCCGCTCTTCCCGCCGTACTCCGATGACGTGTACGCACTGGTGGAGAAGAAGGCCTCCCGCAAGCTCGGCCAGATCATGACCATCAAGGCCAAGCACGAGCGCGAAGACGCCGCCAACGACTACATGGTCGAGGTGGAAGAGCAGCTCATCAGCAACTTCGGCGATGATCCGAACGCTGTCAAGGAAATTCGTGCCGCGTTCAACGCCGTGATGAAGAACATCGTCCGCACGAAGATCCTCACCGAGGGCTTCCGTATCGACGGCCGTGGCGTCGCCGCCATCCGCGATCTCGGCATCGAGGTCGAGCTCATTCCCCGCGCCCACGGCTCCTCACTGTTCGAGCGCGGCGAGACCCAAATCCTCGGTGTCACCACCTTGGACATGCTCAAGATGGAGCAGCAGATCGACTCGCTGTCCCCGGAGAAGGCCAAGCGCTACATCCATCACTACAACTTCCCGCCGTACTCCACCGGCGAGACCGGCCGCGTCGGCTCCCCGAAGCGCCGCGAAATCGGCCACGGTGCCCTCGCCGAGCGAGCCCTCCTGCCAGTGATCCCGTCGCGCGAGGACTTCCCGTACACCATCCGCCAGGTCTCTGAGGCGCTCGGCTCCAACGGTTCCACCTCCATGGGTTCCGTCTGTGCCTCGACCCTGTCGATGTACAACGCCGGCGTGCCTCTCCTGGCCCCCGTCGCCGGCATTGCCATGGGCCTCGTCTCCGGCGAGGTTGACGGCGACACGAAGTACGTCGCACTGACCGACATCCTCGGCGCCGAAGACGCTTTCGGTGACATGGACTTTAAGGTCGCTGGCACCTCCGAGTTCATCACCGCCCTGCAGCTGGACACTAAGCTCGACGGCATCCCGTCCCAGGTGCTTTCCGACGCCCTCGAGCAGGCCAAGGATGCGCGTACCGCGATCCTGGAGACGATGGCTGAGGTCATCGACGGCCCCGACGAGATGTCCCCGTTGGCTCCGAAGATCACCTCCGTCAAGGTCCCCGTGTCCAAGATCGGTGAGCTCATCGGTCCGAAGGGCAAGACCATCAACGCCATCACCGAAGAGACCGGCGCTGATGTCTCCATCGAAGACGACGGCACCGTCTACATCTCCGCCACCACCGGCGAAGCTGCCGACGCCGCCATCGAGCGCGTCAATTCCATCGCCAACCCGCAGCTGCCCAAGGTCGGCGAGCGCTTCCTCGGCACCGTGGTCAAGACCGTTCCGTTCGGTGCGTTCGTGTCCCTGACGCCGGGTCGCGACGGACTAGTCCACATCTCGAAGCTGGGTGGCGACACCCGCGTGGAGAAGGTCGAAGACGTGGTCAACGTCGGCGACAAGCTTCAGGTCGAGATCGTTGACATCGACAACCGCGGCAAGATCTCCCTCGCCCCGGTTGAGGACAACTAGGTCCCTCACTGATTGCGGAAAGCCCGCGAGCCCCCTGGGGGCTCGCGGGCCTTGTCGTCTGTTGGGCTGGCACGTGTCGGGCCTACCAGAACTCTCTAAGAAGGGAATCTTTGGAAAGCTACCCCTTGACGAACTCCGCTACCACTTGATTGAGGTCGGGATCGTACTTGAGGTTGTAGCTGACTTGCTCATCCAAGCCGATCACGAATTCCGACTGCGCTTCGAAGACGCTAGTGAAGTTAATGCTCCGCACAACGCTGCCGCCGGGGTAGTCGCCGTGGGGAAGCATTTCGGCGTCGCGGTCCGTGCCCGTGGGATAGGGGGTACCGATGATGGTCAACTGCAATGCGGCATTGCCCACATAGTCAACGGGGTTGCCGGAACCTTGCTGGGTTGGTTCAGATGTGTAGTAGGTGGCCCACCCGGGTTTACCCAGGCCGGAGAGCTGGATGATGAGCGCCTCGTAGTCGTCGTGGTCCTCCAGGGTGACCCCGGTAACCATGAGCTCGGAGTTGGGGGAGGGGTCGCGCCACCTGTCAGCGCGGTTGGTTTGGCCGGGCGGGATCGGCCCGAGTTCGGAGGTGATGGCCGGGATCACCGACGTTTTGGATTCCGAATTAGCCACCTCTGGCGGCGTTGTCTCTTCGGTGGCGCCACTGCAGGCGGTCAGGGTGAGGGAAACGATGGCAACGATGGCCAGGGGCTTCACATACTGAGGGAACTTCATGTTTCTAACTTAGCCGGGTCAAAGCAATAGTATTGGCCTCCATCTCATCCCACCCTTGGGATGGTGCGCGCCTAGAGTAGAGTGCTGGCAGATATTCCTTAAATCAGCAGGAGGCAGTCATGGCGATCAAGGTTGGGGTTCTCGGAGCGCAGGGGCGTGTGGGCTCGGCTGTGGTTGAGGGAGTGAACGCGGCGGAAGGCCTGGAACTCGTCGCCACCGTCGATCAGGGCGATAGCCTGCAGGTGTTGGTGGATAACGGCGCGGAAGTTGTTGTCGATTTCACCACTCCCGGTGTGGTGATGGGCAACTTGGAGTTTTGTATTGCCCATGGCATCAACGCGGTTGTTGGTACGACTGGTTTCGATGCTGATCGCCTCGATCAGGTGCGCGCTTGGTGCGCTGCCGATGGGGCCGGCAATGTTCTCATCGCTCCGAACTTTGCTATTTCTGCGGTCCTGGCGATGAATTTCGCCGCCCAGGCCGCGCGTTTCTTCGATTCTGCTGAGGTCGTCGAATACCACCATCCGAATAAACTCGACGCACCGTCCGGCACGGCCATTCATACGGCGCAGGCAATTGCCGCTGCGCGTAAAGCGGCCGGTTTGGGTCCGATTCCCGATGCCACTGACCAAACGCTCGAGGGTGCGCGCGGCGCCGATGTCGATGGGGTTCGCGTGCATGGCGTGCGGATGACGGGGATGGTGGCGCACGAGGACATTATCTTCGGAGCGCAGGGTCAAACGTTGACCATCCGCCAGGATTCTTATGATCGCACGTCCTTCGTCCCGGGGGTTCTCCTCGGTGTGCGCGAGGTCGCTTCCCACGAGGGACTGACCGTGGGCCTTGATTCCTACCTGGGGCTATAGGGTCGTGGCTAAACCAGTGGAGCTGGATGTCCAGCTGATTGCCGCTACTTCGTTCTTTCAGCCTGCCGGGGTGGAGTGGGTGGCAGATGCCGAAACCACCGACACGGAGGCACTCGTCGAGTTCGCGGGGCGGGCTTGTTACGAGTCGTTCAATAAGCCCAACCCCCGCACTGCTGCGAATGACGCCTACTTGCGCCACATCATGGAAGTGGGGCACTGGGCATTGCTGGAGCACGCATCGGCGACTCTTTATATTCGGGGTCTTTCCCGTTCCGCTTCGCATGAGCTTGTTCGGCACCGTCATTTCAGCTTTTCTCAGCTTTCCCAACGTTTCGTGCACACCGAAGAGGCGGAGGTCGTCCTTCCTCCGCTGGTAGCGGAGGACCCGCAGCTGCGTCAGTTGGTGCTCAATGCGGTCGACGAGTCACGGTTTGTCTATCAAGAGCTTCTCGACGCCCTCGAAGACAAGTTGGAGGACGAGCCCAACGCTTTGCTGCGGAAAAAGCAGGCCCGGCAAGCTGCCCGGGCGGTGCTGCCGAATGCTACCGAGTCGCGGATCGTTGTCACGGGCAACTTTCGGACGTGGCGTCACTTCATTGGGGCGCGCGCCACTGAGCACGCGGACGTCGAGATCCGCGCGCTGGCCGTTGCCTGCCTGCGGATGTTGCAGACGCAGTCGCCGGTGCTGTTCTCAGATTTCCAAATTTCTACCCTGGCGGACGGATCAGAGATGGCCGTTAGCCCCTACGCCACGGAACTCTAGCCAATTCCCGTAGAGTCGATGCGCCAGATCGGGGCTTAAGCAGGTACCCTTGACTCCCATGAGTACAGGTTTGACAGCGAAGACCGGAGTCGAGAACTTCGGAACCGTCAGCGTCGCCATGGTCACCCCCTTTGACCAGGACGGCGCTTTAGATATTGACGCTGGACGACGCCTCGCCGCGCACCTGGTCGACAACGGTGTGGATTCGTTGGTTCTTGCGGGAACCACTGGGGAGTCTCCGACGACAACGGTCGCGGAAAAGTTGAACCTACTCAAAGCAGTGAAGGAGGAGGTGGGCGACCGAGCGAAGCTCATCGCCGGGGCCGGTACCAACAACACCGCCGCTTCGATCGAGCTGGCGCGGGCTTCCGCTGAGGCAGGCGCGGATGCGCTCCTCGTGGTCACCCCGTATTACTCAAAGCCGAGCCAAGAGGGCCTCTTCCAGCACTTTCAGGCCGTCGCCGCGGCCACCGATCTTCCGGTGTGCCTCTACGACATTCCTCCTCGTTCTTCTATTCCGATCGCTCCGGATACTATTCGCCGCCTGGCGGAGATCCCGAATGTGCTCGGGGTGAAAGACGCCAAGGGGAATCTGGCCGAATCGGCAGTGCTCATCCGAGAGACCGGCCTAGCGTACTACTCGGGAGACGACCCGTTGAACATCCCGTGGCTGTCTATTGGCGCCACCGGGTTCATCTCCGTGGTGGGACATGCGTGCCCGTCGCATCTGCGTGAGCTGCACACAAGTTTCGAGGAAGGCGACCTCGCCCGCGCGCGGGAAATCAACGCCACTGTTATCGCCCCGCTGATCGCTGCTCAGGTTCGCCTGGGTGGCGCCAGCATGGCAAAAGCTGCTCTGCGTCTGCAGGGCTTTGAGGTGGGGGATCCCCGTCTTCCGGTCGTCGGTCTCGATGACAAGGAAGTCGAGGAACTCCGCCGCGACATGATGAAGGCTGGAGTCCTTTAAATATGACTGAATCCCGTAATCGTTCCCGGAAGGTCACCCGCAAGGCGGGCCCGCCGGAGGCCACGAGCGGACAACAGAACGACAATTCCGCTGCTTCACCGGTCTTTCAGGCGCCGACCTCGGAAACGAAGGGCAGCACCGCTGCCGCTACCGAATCCGCAGGAAACGCAGGAAACTCGGCAGCGACGGACAACGGTGACACCAATCGGGGTGGCAATCGTTCCCGCAGTGCGAACAAGCGCAATGGCCGCGGCGGGCGTTCTCGCGGTGGCAATAACGGAAATGGTGGCCAGGCGAATCAGGGCGGGAGCAACCAGGGTGGACGGGGACGTCGTAATGTCGTCAAGTCCATGCAGGGTGCAGACCTGACCAAGCGCCTTCCGGAGCCGCCGAAGGCTCCGAAGAACGGCCTGCGTATCTATGCCCTCGGTGGTATTTCCGAGATCGGCCGCAACATGACCGTCTTCGAGTACAACAACCGTCTGCTCATTGTGGACTGTGGTGTGCTCTTCCCGTCCTCCGGTGAGCCCGGTGTGGACCTGATCCTGCCGGATTTCGGCCCGATCGAAAAGCACCTTGACCGCGTCGATGCGCTCGTGATCACCCACGGCCATGAGGACCACATCGGTGCTATCCCGTGGCTGCTTAAGCTGCGTCCGGATATGCCGATTCTGGCTTCCCGCTTCACAGCGGCTCTCATCGCCGCCAAGTGTAAGGAGCACCGTCAGCGTCCGAAGCTGATCGAGGTTAACGAGCAGTCCAACGAGAACCGCGGACCGTTTAACATTCGTTTCTGGGCCGTCAACCACTCCATCCCGGACTGCTTGGGCTTGGCAATCAAGACCGGCGCCGGCCTGGTCATTCACACCGGCGACATCAAGCTCGATCAGACCCCGACGGATGGTCGACCGACCGATCTGCCGGCACTATCTCGCTTCGGTGATGAGGGCGTGGACCTCATGCTCTGCGACTCGACCAACGCCACCACGCCGGGTGTCTCGGGCTCGGAGGCTGAGGTGGCGCCCACGATCAAGCGCCTCGTTGTCGAAGCCAAGCAGCGCGTGATCCTGGCATCGTTTGCTTCGAACGTCTACCGTGTCCAGGCGGCTGTCGACGCCGCCGTCGCCGCTGGCCGCAAGGTTGCCTTCAACGGTCGCTCGATGA
Organism: Corynebacterium atrinae; assembly: GCF_030408455.1. NCBI lineage: Bacteria > Bacillati > Actinomycetota > Actinomycetes > Mycobacteriales > Corynebacteriaceae > Corynebacterium > Corynebacterium atrinae. The sequence continues at coordinate 1,599,040 of NZ_CP046977.1, read as the reverse complement.
TCCGCAACATGGAGATCGCCGAGAAGATGGGCTACCTCAAGGCCCCACGCGGCACTATCGTCTCCATGGACGATGCCGCGAAGATGGCGCCGCACAAGGTCATGCTCATCACCACGGGTACGCAGGGCGAGCCGATGGCTGCGCTGTCGCGCATGGCCCGTCGTGAGCACCGCCAGATCACCGTCCGCGACGGCGACCTGATTATCCTGTCCTCCTCGCTCGTTCCCGGTAATGAGGAAGCTGTTTTCGGCGTCCTCAACATGCTCGCGCAGATCGGCGCGACCGTGGTCACGGGTAAGGATGCCAAGGTCCACACCTCGGGCCACGGCTACTCCGGCGAGCTACTCTTCCTGTACAACGCTGCGCGTCCGAAGAACGCCATGCCGGTCCACGGCGAGTGGCGCCACCTGCGCGCTAACAAGGAACTAGCCATCTCCACCGGCGTGGATCGTGAGAACGTGGTTCTCGCGCAGAACGGCGTTGTCGTTGACTTGGTTGATGGTCGGGCACGCGTGGTCGGCCAGATGTCCGTTGGTAACCTCTACGTCGATGGCACCACCATGGGCGAGGTCGATGAGGACGTATTGGCTGATCGCACGAGCCTCGGCTCTGGTGGCCTGATCAACATCACCGCCGTGATCGATAACCGCACCGGTCGCCTGATGGAGTCCCCGCAGGTGGAAACCAAGGGCTTCTCTGAGGACGATCGCGGTATCACCCCGGAGGTCAAGGAACTCGTGGAGAACACGATGAATGACCTCGCTGCCGAGGGTGAGAACGATCCGTACCGTATGGTCCAGCAGCTGCGCCGCAAGGTCTCCCGTTTCGTGGAGCAGAAGTGGCGTCGCGCCCCGATGATCCTGCCGACGGTCGTGCCGATGTCCTCCGACATCGATGATCACATTGACGACGACGAGGTGCACGCCTCCGCCCGTCCGTCGCTGTAGCCACGGAGAACCGTCTCAACCATGCACCCCAGCACTATGCTGGGGTGCATGACTTTTTCTGCCACCGAACGCCGTAACCTCGCCGACTTGTTCCTCGAGGTCGGTCCTGACGCTCCGACGTTGTGTGAGGGGTGGACGACGAAGGATTTAGCCACCCACTTGCTCATCCGGGAACACCGTCCGTTGGCTGCGGCCGGGATGTTCGTTCCACTGTTCAAGGGGCAGCTGGACAAGACCACGGCCGCCGTGGAGCAACGTCCCTACGAGGACATCGTGGGCGAGTGGGCTGCGGGACCGGGGCGACTCAGCCCGGCTCGCTACGCCGATCGGCTGATGAATACCACCGAGCACTTTATCCATCATGAGGATGTGCGGCGCGGTGGTGGCACGTATGAGAAGCGTGATTTCAGCGAGGCCGTCAACGACGAGCTCTATGGTTCGCTGAAGATGATGGCTCCCCGGTTGCTGAAGAACTCTGAGGTTCCGGTTATTTTGGCGCCGGCGGGGCGGGAGCGCATCGTCTGCGCTGACAAGCGTGGGGTGGCGGAGAATGGCGAAGCCGTAGTGAGGGTCAGTGGTGACGTTGGTGAGTTGCTTCTTTGGGTGTTCGGGCGCGATGCGGCGGACGTGGACGTGGAAGGAAATGCGGGCGATGTCCGCAAGTCAGGCGTCTAGGCTTGACGAAAATCCTGTCGGGAAGAGTGCTAGTTTCCGGTGTGGCTGATGTGAATAGTGTGGCTTGACCAACTAGAGTGGGGGCCATGTCTGTTCGAAGCTCGGCATCCCGTTCCACCAAGCGCTCGCCCTCGGGCCGCTCGGCTGATCGCGCTCGCCCATCCGCTAGCACCACGCGGTCACGGCAAAGCGCCCAACCAGCCACCTCCGCTTTCCGCGCCGCCGAGACCTCCGAAGAGAGGACCGGTAGCGCGGTTCGGGCTGTCGGCAACGGCATTGGCGCGATCTTCGGGGCAACGGCCCGGGGTATGGGCAGCTTGACCCGCGGTGCTGCCCGCTCGCGGCGCAACGAGGATCTCTATGATGATTCACTCGCTCCCATCCAGCAGGAACTGAGCCCGGAGCCCCAGGACTCGCACGAGCCACGGGAGCCCCGCGATCACGACGGCCTCGCCCTCATTCTCATCGGTTTAGCGGCAGTGCTGGGCGCCTCGGTGTGGTTGGACATCGCCGGACCCGTCGGCGCGGCCATTTCAACCGCAGCGCATTTGGCTATCGGCGCGGGTGCCCTCATCATGCCGGTCGCATTGGTGGGGCTCGCTATCTTCCTCATGCTGGACTTGCGCCAGCTGACAGTGGCCGGTTCCCGGATTGCCCTGGGCACCGGGCTCATTGCGGTTTCCATGCTCGGTCTGGTCCACCTGCTAGCCGGAAACCCAACGCAGTGGTCTGAGCGCCTTCTCGCCGGAGGCGCTATCGGGGCGTGGACGGGCGGGTTATTGGCCGCGGGCTTTAGCGAGTACGTGGCTATCCCGCTGCTCATCCTCGTCATCGTCTATGGTGCGCTCAAGGTCACGGGAATTACGACTCGCCAGGCTGTGGATTACGTGCGGGAGATGTTCGGCGCCCGTGGGCGGCGAACGGACGATGAATACGTCGACGAAGATTACGATGATGACCTCTACGGGCATGCCTCGGACGACATTGAGGACCTCGCAGAGGGACGGGAGCGGGCACCGCGAGTGCCGCGGGCGTCGATAAGCAGGAAGCCAAAGACGCCGATGGAGGCATATCCGGTCGAAGAACCTGACAATGAGGGCGAGTTCGAGCTGGATACGCAGCACACGCTGTTTAACACTCCGGTAGCGACGCCCGATGCGGTGGACAACTCCCGCGAGGCGATTCGCCAGGCCATCGTGGCGCGTTCAGGCATCGATGCCACCGCTATTCCGGCAAGCACGCCGAAATCAGAGCTGGAGAAAGATCTGCCGATACCGGAAGCTCGCCAGCCGGAGAGTGAGTCGGACTACCAGTTGCCGAGCACCGACCTGCTAGTGGCGGGAGCTCCACCGAAGACGCGCACCGAGACGAATGACCGGATCATCGAAGCCATCACCGATGTCTTCAGTGAGTTCAAGATTGATGCGACCGTGACCGGCTTCTCGCGCGGACCGACAGTGACTCGCTACGAAGTGGAGCTCGGTCCGGGCGTCAAGGTTTCGAAGATTACCAACCTGCAATCGAACCTCGCCTACGCCGTGGCGACGGACAACGTTCGCCTGCTCACCCCGATCCCGGGCAAGTCTGCCGTCGGTATTGAGGTGCCCAACCTCGACCGAGAGATGGTTCGCCTGGCTGACGTGCTTAATGCGCCGGCGACCCGCGGAAACCATGATTCCATGCTCATCGGGCTGGGCAAGGATATTGAGGGCGAGTTCGTCTCGCACAGCCTGCAGAAGATGCCGCACCTCCTCGTGGCCGGCTCGACAGGTTCGGGTAAATCGGCCTTCGTCAACTCGATGCTGGTGTCGCTGCTAACGCGCGCGACCCCGGACGAAGTCCGCCTGATTCTCGTCGACCCGAAGATGGTCGAGCTAACTCCCTATGAGGGGATTCCCCACCTGATCACCCCGATCATCACTCAGCCGAAGAAGGCGTCGGCTGCGCTGCAATGGCTGGTGGAGGAGATGGAACAGCGCTACATGGACATGAAGTCCGCGCGCGTGCGCCACATCAAGGACTACAACCGCAAGGTCAAGTCCGGCGAGGTTCAGGCTCCCCTCGGATCACAGCGCGAGTACCGTCCTTACCCGTTCATCGTTTGTGTCGTCGACGAGCTCGCCGACCTCATGATGACCGCGCCAAAGGAAGTTGAGGATTCCATTGTCCGCATCACGCAGAAGGCGCGTGCGGCAGGCATTCACCTCGTGCTGGCCACCCAGCGACCCTCCGTGGACGTGGTCACCGGCTTGATCAAGACCAACGTGCCCTCACGTCTCGCGTTCGCCACCTCCTCGCTCACTGACTCGCGCGTTATCCTCGACCAGGCTGGCGCCGAGAAACTCATCGGTATGGGCGATGCTCTTTTCATCCCGCAGGGCGCCGGTAAGCCGCAGCGCCTCCAGGGTGCCTTCGTCACCGACGAAGAGGTCCAGGCTGTCGTAGAAGCAGCTAAGGGCCAGGCGATGCCGAACTACACCGAAGGCGTCACCGAGGACAAGACTTCCGACGCGAAGAAGGAAATCGACGAGGACATCGGCAAAGATATGGATGACCTCCTTGAGGCCGTCGAGCTGGTGGTTACCTCCCAACTCGGGTCCACCTCGATGCTTCAGCGCAAGCTGCGCATTGGGTTTGCCAAGGCCGGCCGGCTCATGGACCTCATGGAAACCCGCGGAGTGGTCGGCCCCTCTGAGGGATCCAAAGCCCGCGACGTGTTGGTCAAACCGGAGGAGCTCGACACCATCATTTGGATGATCAAGGGCGCTGATCCCGCTGAGGCCCCAAAGGAAGAAGGCTGGGAGGGCGAGGACAACGAAACCAGGGTCATCCCGGCCAACCCGCCGGGCGGTGTGTTCTAGGCCCAGTGTTCTAGGCCCGCCGTGCAGACGCCACTTGACTGACTGTGTATAGTGGCTCTACGTCATGGAGGGGAGTACCCCGTAAGCGACACCGATCGTCAACACGGATCCTTGAGGGTTCCCGGTCGTGTCGGCCTTCGTTCCACCGCAGGGTGGGGGAGACCTCCGGTCAGCGTTTGCACACTTCGACCGGAGGACTAGTACTTTGACTGTTCCCTTGTGGATCTGGGTGGCCACCATCGTGGTCATCGCTGGATTCTTCATCTTCGATTTCTATTCCCACGTTAAGACCCCGCATGAGCCGACGCTCAAGGAGTCGGCCCTGTGGTCGGCGTTCTACGTAGGCCTGGCGTTGCTGTTCGGCGTCTTCGTCTACTTCATGTGGGACCACCAGCACGGGGTGGAGTATTTCACCGGCTACGTGACGGAGAAGGCGCTGAGCGTCGACAATCTCTTCGTTTTCGCCCTCATCATGGGTGCCTTCAAGATTCCGCGAAAGTACCAGCAGAAGGTGCTGCTCATCGGCATCGCGCTGGCGCTGCTTTTCCGGCTGGCGTTCATCCTGCTTGGCGCGGCCGTCATCGCCGCCTGGTCGGATGTGTTCTACCTCTTCGCCATCTTCCTGTTGTGGACGGCCATCAAGCTCATCTGGGACGAAGCAAACGACACCCCGGAAACTGACCCCAACGACATGCGCGTGATCAAGCTCCTACGCAAGGTCGTTCCCGTCACTCCGGGTTATCACGGTGATTCCTTGATCACTCGCTTCAAGGGCAAGCGTGCCCTGACCCCGTTGTTCGTCGCGCTCGTCGCCATCGGCATGGTCGACATCATGTTTGCCTTCGACTCCATCCCGGCGATCTACGGCATCACCACCGAGGCGTACCTGGTTTTCACCACCAACGCCTTCTCCCTCATGGGCCTGCGCCAGATGTACTTCCTGCTCGACGGCCTGCTCGACCGCCTGGTCTACCTGCCCTACGGCCTGGGTCTTATCCTCGCCTTCATTGGCGTCAAGCTCATGCTCCACGCGCTGCATGAAAACAACCTGCCGTTTGTCAACGGCGGTGAGAACGTCTCCGTGCCGGAGATACCGACCGAGCTCTCGCTACTTGTCATCATCGGCATACTGGTGGTCACGGTGGTGCTCTCGCTGTGGCGCAACCACTACGACAAGTCCCAAGGTGTGATCGACACCCGTGTCCGTGCCCCTGAGTGGGACCACGAACTCACCGAGGAGGAGATGGAGGGCACCGCCGCGCAGTCGGCTGAGTCTTCCGGGGCTTCCGCCCCAGCCGATCGCCCGGAACGCGCTTAAGAAAAGACGTTGATGACCGGATTCCACTCCCGGATGGTGCGGCCTGCGAGGCAGTGCTGCCGGGTGAAGGGATCCTGATCCATCAGCTCTTCAGCATCAGTGATGGTCGCGGGCTCGGGCAGGCGAATGATAATCAAAGCGCCCCCGAGCCCGTCCACGTAGGGTCCGGAGCCGACGAGCTGGCCCTTGTCTCGCAGCTCCCCCAGGAACTGGCGATGCTCGGGGCGAACCCGCACAATGTCTTCCGAATCGGCGGCATAAAGGTAGTGGACAGCAAAGTGGTTCATGACAATCGATTCTAGCCCGGTTGGCATTGACAGCTAACCCTCATCCGGCTCAACATCGTCTCGAACCGAAGGAAAGGTAGGGTGTGTGAGGTGAGTGGAGCAATGACACGGTCGACAGCGGACGGCAAGCCGAGCAACTTTAACCTGCCGAACGTCTTGACCAGCCTGCGCATCTTGTTCATCCCGGTGTTTGCATGGCTCGTCCTTAAGGGTGACAATCAGCACGTCTCCTGGATGTGGTGGTCTTTCGCGGTATTTGCCCTGCTGATGTACACCGACAAACTCGACGGAGACATTGCTCGCAGTCGCGGACTGATCACCGACTTCGGCAAAATCGCGGATCCGATCGCGGATAAGGCGCTCATGACGACGGCCTTGGTGTGCCTCAACCTCACCGGCGCGTTGCCGATCTGGGTTACGGTTCTCATCGTGATCCGTGAGTTCGGCATCACTTTCTGGCGACTGTTCATGCTTCGCCGCGGCCTCGTCGTCCCGGCCAGCAAGGGCGGCAAAATCAAGACCGTCCTGCAGACCCTCGCCGTCGCCCTTTGCCTCATTCCGTTCCCCACCTGGATGGGCATCCCCGTGTTCATCGTCATGCTCGCTGCCGTGGCCGTCACAGTGGTCACCGGCGTGCAATACCTGCTGGACTCCCGGCAAAAGCAATGATCCAGATGCTTATCGACGCCCTCCGTACCCGGCGTCAGACCATCTCCTTCTGTGAGTCCCTCACTGCGGGCCTCGCCTCCGCCACGCTGGCCGACGTCCCCGGTGCCTCCACCGTCCTCCGCGGAGGACTGGTCACCTACGCCACCGAGCTCAAGCACAAGCTTGCACACGTCCCCCAAGAGCTTCTCGACGCCCACGGACCCGTCTCGGCCCCCACCGCCGCCGCCATGGCGGCGGGCTGCCGCCAGGCCTGCGGCTCCGACTGGGCAGTATCACTGACTGGAGTCGCCGGCCCGGAGGGCCAAGACGGCCACCCCGTGGGCGAGGTGTGGCTCGGCTTCGCCGGACCCGGCGGCGTCGATACGCAGGTGCTGCACCTGACCGGATCACGCCGCGAGATCCGGGAGGAAGCCGTCGCCGAAGCGCTAACCGGGGCGCTGCAACGAGTGCGGGAACAAAACAATCAGGGCCGACGTTAAAGGGAGTAATGGTTACCACCGCTGTCCTTGAATCCCCGATCACCACGTCCCGCCGCACTCCCGAGCTGCTGCTACGTGAGGCGCTCGGTGGTGCCCTCCGCGCCTTCCGCGCCGACCAGGGCATCACGCTGCGAGAGCTAGCCGAACAAGCACGCGTCTCGCCCGGCTACCTGTCCGAACTCGAACGCGGCCGCAAGGAAGTATCCTCCGAGCTGCTCGCTTCTGTCTGTTACGCACTTGGCACCTCAGTTGCCGATGTCCTCATTGAGGCCGCTGGCTCGATGGCCATGCAGTCGGTAGCGGAGAAGCTCGCGACGGAGCACCTCTAAACGTGCAAAAACCCACCCCTCTACCTACACAGCAGCGAGACTCCTCCGCTACCATGGTGGCGATGAGGACGATGCGTTCCTCGCTTCTACTGTATTCATCTAGGAAGGCTCACATCCGACATGGCTAACCCCTTCGTCAAGGCATGGAAGTACCTCATGGCGCTGTTCGACTCCAAGATCGAGGAGAACGCGGACCCGAAGGTGCAGATTCAGCAGGCCATCGAGGACGCCCAGCGTCAGCACCAGGAACTCTCCCAGCAGGCTGCCGCCGTCATCGGCAACCAACGCCAGCTCGAAATGCAGCTGAACCGCCGCCTCGGTGAGATCGAGAAGCTCCAGGCCAACACCCGCCAAGCGCTCCAGCTGGCCGACAAGGCCCGCAACGAAGGCGATGACAAAAAGGCCGTGGAGTACGAAAACGCCGCCGAGGCCTTCGCTGCACAGCTTGTCACCGCCGAGCAGTCCGTCGAAGACACCAAGCAACTCCACGACCAGTCCCTCCAGCAGGCCGACCAAGCCAAGCAGGCCGTCGAACGCAACGCCATGGCCCTGCAGCAAAAGGTCTCCGAGCGCACCAAGCTGCTCTCCCAGTTGGAGCAGGCGAAGATGCAGGAGAAGGTCTCTGAGTCCCTGCAGTCCATGAACGCCATCACCAATGGTTCCACCCCGAACCTTGACCAGGTCCGCGAGAAGATCGAGCGCCGCTACGCCAACGCCCTCGGCCAGGCTGAGCTCGCCCAGAACTCGGTTGAAGGCCGCATGGCTGAGGTTCAGCAGGCCGGCATTCAGATGGCTGGCCACTCCCGCCTCGAGCAGATCCGCGCCGAAATGCAGGGCGGTAACCAGCTCTCCTCTGGTGCCGACAAGGCAATCGAGGGTGGCGCTCAGCCTTCCGCGAATGTTTCTAACGATGCTGTCGCTCAGCGGATGAAGGAACTGCGCGGGGAGTAGTTACCTCGCTCCGTTGGAATTTAAGCGATCCCATGCCTTATGTGGTGTGGGGTCGCTTTTCTATTGCTCGTGATCGCGACCTGAACTGGGTCTGCTGGATGGCGACCTGGGTTTTCACCCGGTGGAAGGCGTTCTGCGAGCGTTCCGGTCGGGATCAGCCCGTCGCGATCAGTCGGCGACGCCGCGTGCGATGAGTGCCTCGGCGAGCAAACGGGCGCGACGAATGGAACGCACCAGGACCGGCGTGCCGAAGGCAGCTATCGAAAACCCAGCTCCGCGAGCTTTCCGCGCCGCGAGCACCTCCGTGACGGTTGCCAACTGAAGTGGGATGAGCCGAATGGTGAGGGAAACAGCCAGGGAGATAGTTTCAACTGGTAGGCCGAAGCGGGCAAAAGGGGCGAGGCCGTGTTCGATGGCGCTCATGAGTTCGGCGATGGTGGTGGTGAGCGTGAGCAGAGCCGCCGCGGCCACTGAAGAAAGCAGGGTAAGTACCGTGACGGCGGCGAACTCCCAGCCACGCTGCCACCATTGAAAGGCGCCCAGTACCAGCAGAACTGGCAGGACTGGAGCGGTTTGTTGGATGGTTAGGCGAAGTGGGATTCGGGCGATCACGTACAAAATGGCGACAACAGCTACGCAGGCGAGGGCGAGGGGCCAGGTTTTCACCAGGATGGTAGTGGCTAGGATGTAGATGAGAAGAGCGACGAATTTGGCGCCAGCTGGGACCCGGTGAATGAGGGTGTGGCCGGGGACGTAGACACCGAGTGGGATGTTTCTCACGCGGGGTGCTCCGCCATGAGTGTGCGGTAGAAGGTTGTTACTTCTTCTGGGTGGCCGTCGGCGACGATGCTGCCCCCATCGAGGCAGATGACGCGGTCGAAGCCGTCGAGGATGTCTAGGTCGTGGGTGACCACGATGAGTTGTTGCTCCAGCTGGGAGAATTCGCGCGCGATGCGGGAGCGGTTGCGTAGGTCCAGCAGGGTGGTGGGCTCGTCCGCGATTATGATGTCGGGCTCGATGACCAGCACGGCTGCCAGGGCGAGGAGTTGCTTTTGCCCTCCGGAGAGCGTGTGGGGGGAGGCGTCGGCGAGGTGGGTGAGGCCGAAGCGGTCGAGGGCGGCGTCGACACGCTTGTTTCGTTCCTCCCTTGACAGCTTTAGCCGACGTAGGGAGAAGGCTACGTCGTCACGCACCTGCGGCATGATGATCTGATTTTCCGCATCGGAGAATACGAAGCCGACTTGTCGGCGGATGTCACGACCATGCTTTGCGACGTCCCGGTCATCCACCAGCACCTGCCCACCGGTTGGCTCGCCGAGGCCGTTGATGAGGCGGGCAAGGGTCGACTTGCCGGAGCCGTTGGCCCCGATGATGCCGATGCGGTCTTCGTCAAGGTGCAGATTGATGCCCTGGAGAACGGGCTCGACGTCCCCGTCGAAATGGACGGAGACGTCGTTAAAGGTGATGGTGGGCATTACTTCTTACGAGAAAGCAGATCCGGGAAGGCGGCGTGAATGCCGAGGGCGATGATGACCATGACGGCCACCTTGCCAGCATCCGGAAGGAGGAAGGGGACCTGGGCGACGGTAGCCTCGGAGAGGCTCAAACCAGCGCGCCAAACGAGTCCGAGGACACCGAAGAAGTACTGGAGGAACAGGCCAACGAGCGCCGCAACTGCAAAGTAGGCAACCTGTGCACCGCGCTTGCGGGCCGGTGCGCGGTATGCGATCCAACCAGCAACAGCCGCAGAAATTAGGTAACCGACCAAGTAGCCAACCGTCGGGCCGGCCAAGGCAGCGAGCGTAGTCCGGCCACCAGCGAGGACGGGCAAGCCGATGAGACCGAGTCCAAGGAAGAGGGCTACCGCTAGGAAGCCGCGGCGTCCACCGAGGACGAGACCCGCGAGGATCACAGCGGCATTTTGTAGCACGATCGGGACGCCAGCAGTACCGACCGGAATGGCGACGAAAGCTAAAACGACGAGCAGGGCGGCGAATACTGCGATGTATGCGAGGTCTTGCACACCCGAACGCGAGGACCGAGCTGGGCGGCTAGTGGCAGAAGATGTCATGGAAGCAAACCTTAGCACTGAACAGTGTTCATCGACCATATGCGGGTATTTTCGGGTCGCTTGGTGGGGTAGTGGCGGGGTAAGTACTATCGGGGCCATGCGATTGACGGAGTTTTACCAATTGGTTCAGGATGAGTTTGGAAGCGTCCGGGGCAAATGGATTGTCCACTCCCACGTTCTCGCGGTGTACGGCAAAACGCCCGAACAGCTCATCGAGGAGGGGGAGGGCCTCCGGGCCGTGTGGCACCAGTTGTGTGAGGAGTTCGATGTTCCCGAAGAGCGTCGTCTGGGGATAGATCGGCCCGGCTTCTAGCCATTTTGGCCCGAGCGACGTGTTGCACATTGTGTTCGAACAGTTGTGCGTGTAAGTTCGAAGGCGATGTTCCGGGATGTCCGGGCACGGAGCTAGCGTGTCCTCACAGGACAAAAGCTAAAAATGTGGGTCTCGGGAGCCGAACGTGCGAAATGGAAGTCTAACAAGAGTGTGGACCTCATTGAGCACGAAGATCAGTTAGCGAACTCACCTCAACAATCAGAAGGAAAGACCACCATGGCACCGAAGAAGAAGAACTCTGCTGCGGCCCCGGGGGCTGATCGTCAAAAGGCGCTCGATTCCGCGTTGGCGATGATTGAAAAGGATTTTGGCAAGGGTGCCGTCATGCGGTTGGGCGATGAAAACCGCCCGCCGATCTCGGTCATTTCTTCCGGCAACACCGCTATCGATGTCGCTTTGGGTATCGGTGGATTCCCGCGCGGCCGTATCGTTGAGGTCTACGGCCCGGAGTCCTCGGGTAAGACGACCGTCGCGCTGCACGCCATTGCGCAGGCGCAGCGGGCTGGCGGTATTGCCGCTTTCATCGATGCGGAGCACGCGCTCGATCCGGATTATGCCAAGAAGCTCGGCGTAGACACCGATGCCCTGCTGGTGTCCCAGCCGGACACCGGTGAGCAGGCATTGGAAATTGCGGACATGCTGGTTCGTTCCGGCGCTATTGACATCATCGTTATTGACTCGGTGGCTGCCCTGACTCCCAAGGCTGAGATTGAGGGCGAGATGGGTGACAGTCACGTCGGCCTTCAAGCCCGTCTGATGAGCCAGGCGCTGCGCAAAATGACTGGTGCGCTGCACACCTCCAACACCACTGCCATCTTCATTAACCAGCTGCGAGAAAAGATCGGCGTCATGTTCGGCTCTCCCGAGACCACGACCGGCGGCAAGGCCCTTAAGTTCTACTCCTCCGTCCGGTGCGATGTCCGTCGTATCCAGACCCTGAAGGACGGGCAGGATGCGATTGGTAACCGCACCCGTCTCAAGGTGGTTAAGAACAAGGTGTCTCCGCCTTTCAAGATCGCCGAGTTCGACATCATGTATGGCGAAGGCATCTCCCGTGAGTCCTCGATCATCGACCTGGGCGTGGAGAACGGCATTGTGAAGAAATCCGGCTCCTGGTTCACCTATGAGGGTGACCAGCTGGGTCAGGGCAAGGAGAAGGCTCGCCTTCTCCTCAAAGAGACCCCGGAGCTGGCAGATGAGATCGAGCGCAAGATCTTTGCCAAGCTGGGCATCGGCCCCGAGGCGGCCTCGGCTGACGGATCTGATCTCAGCGATGATCCGGTAGATATGGTCCCCAACGTCGACTTCGATGATGACGAGGACGCTGCCGCAGCTGCGGAGTAGCGGCTTTCGATGGAACAAGCGGAAAAGCTCCAGCAACTGCGGCGTGCTCTGGATGAGTATGCGGCCGGCAACGGCCCCAGCCTGTTTGATCCCGAGGAGGAGGTGGCTAAGGCTGCCGTCCGCAAGCGGGCCCTGGGATTATTGGACCAGCGCGCCCGCTCCCGCCATGAGCTCACCGAGCGCCTGTTGCAGGCGGAGTTTCCTGCTGAGGTCGTGGCTAGAGTGGTGGATGACCTGGCGGAGGTCGGTCTCATCAACGACGAGGATTTCGCCTTCGAGTGGGTGCGGCAGCGTCACGCACGTCGTGGGAAATCCGCTCGGGTCCTCGATCAGGAGCTGAAAGAAAAGGGCGTTGACGCGGCTACTCGCGGGGCAGCCCTCAAACAGATCGCGGCGAACGACGAAGCTGCTATGGCATGCGCCCTGGCGGAGAAGAAGGCCCGCAGCCTGAAAGTCGCTCCAGCAGACCGAGCCGAGAGCGACAAGGCTTTGCGCCGGATTGTGGGCGTGCTGGCGAGGAGGGGTTTCGCTCAGGGAATGAGCCTGCGGATCGCGCGGGAGGCACTGGAGCAACGAATCACCGAGCTGCGGGATTAAACCATGCCCTGCAGGGGGCACCCTGAAACGAAACAACCCGTGTACCCCTACTCGCAGGGGACACGGGTTGAGGCTATTGGCCCGGGTTCTTGATCTCGACGTAGTCGGGATCGTGCCAGTCCACGTTGACGTTATCCTTGGTATCCAGGCCCTGATGGGGGAGCTCGGGAACCTTGGCCACGATATTGCGGCGAGCACGGCCAGCGCGGAGCTGTCGCTCGATGCGCTGGGCGAGGGAGGTCAGGGCCCAGTTGATGAGGATCATGATGATTGCCACGACGACGAGGGAAGCCAGGAAGTTCTGGTTCGCGGACGCCGATTGAATGCCGGATCGAACAACTTCGACGTAGCCGATCTGGTAGCCCAGAGCGGAGTCCTTGAGCGCGATGACCATCTGCGCGATTAGCGCCGGGAGCATGGCCGCGACTGCCTGCGGGAGCAAAATGAACCACATCGTCTGGCGGTGCGACAAGCCTAGGGTGAGTGCTGCCTCGGTTTGCCCCTTTGGCAGCGAGCTAATCCCCGATCGCAGGATCTCCGCGATGACCGAACCGTTGTACATCGTCAGGCCGAAGACGACAGCGGCAAATGCTAGTTCCCGCGGGGGCGCCAGATTGTAAATGGCGAAGAGCTGGTAGGCGAAGATCATGAGCAGCAGAACCGGAATGGCTCGGAAAAACTCTACGATAACGGCGCAGATCCACCGGAGCCAGGCCATCTCGGAGAGGCGACCAAGACCTAGCAGAACTCCCAGAACTAGAGCGAGCAAGATGGAAGCGAAGGCCGCCTTCAGCGTGCCCCAGAGGCCGGGCAAGAGGTACGTCTTCCACGTCAGCGAGTCCAGGAACGGGCTCCACTTCGCGGCTGTGAGTTGTCCATTAGCCTGTAAGGTCCACAGGACCCACGAGATAATCGCGATGGTGACTACGGCGGTGATGCCAGTGATGATCCGGTTGAGTTGGCGGCCGCGGGGGCCAGGAGCATCGTAGAGAACTGTTGCGCGTACGGACATTACTTCCTCACCGCCAGTCGGGTGGAGAGTCGGCCAAGTGCGAGGCCGGTGGGCAGGGTAAGGATGATGAATCCGAGGGCGAAGATTGCGAACACGGCAAACAACATGTTGGCGTGAATTTCAATCGTGGACTTCATGAGCAGGGAGGCTTCGGCGACACCAATGGCCGAGGCGATGGTGGTGTTCTTCGTCAGTGCGATCAGCGTATTGCCCAACGGCACAATTGCGGCGCGGAGAGCCTGTGGGAAGATGATCTCTTTAAAGATCTGGGGAAACGTCAACCCAATGGAACGTGCGGCCTCCGCCTGGCCGAAGTGGACGGTGTTGATTCCTGAGCGGAGTGACTCGGCCACGAACGCTGAGGTGTAGATGATGAAGCCCAGCACCGCGAGCCGGAAGTTGTTGTCCACCAGGAAGGTAGAGGAGTCGCGGCTGGCCATGGCGAACCCGAGGTTCTGGTAGAGGCCGAAGGAACAGAACAAGATGATGAGCGTCAGCGGGGTGTTACGGACGGTATTGATGTAGAAGGACGCCATCCCGCGCAGCATTGCGACGGGGGAGACCCTCATGGCTGTGAGGATGGTGCCCAGGATCATCGATCCGAAGGCGGAGTACACGGTCAGCTTGATGGTGATCCAAAAAGCTGGCCACAGCCGTGGGCCAAGATCAGCCCATAGGTCGGTCATGAGGGTCTCCTCAGTGGGGACGTCGGGTAGGGATTAGGAATTGAGGAAGGACAGGTCGCCCGGAGTACCCGGGGAAACCGCGTCCATGCCGCCGAGGTTCTTGTTCACGAGCTTGTCGAACTCTCCGGAGGACTGCATCTCCTTCAGCGCCTCATTGATGGCGGTGGTGCCTTCGGTGTCGTCCTTGGCCAGGCCGATGCCGTAGTACTCGTTGGTGAACGGCTGGCCGTCCTTCTCCATCTCGATGACCTTGAACTGGCCGGGTGCCTGAGCGGAGTAGCCCAGGAGGATGGTGGCGTCGGTGGTCATGGCGTCGATGTTGCCCTGACGCAATGCCTCAACACAGGAGGAGTAGGTGTCGTACTCCTGGAGCTGGACACCGGGGAGGGCGTCTTTGACCTTCTGAGCAGGGGTGGAGCCGGTGACCGAGCAGAGGATCTTGCCGTCGAGGCTTTCGAGGTTGGTGATCTCGGTCTCGCCGTCGCGGACGAGAAGAGCCTGATGGGTTACCAGGTAAGGACCGCCGAAGTTGACGGACTCGGAGCGGCCCTTGTTGATGGAGTAGGTCGCGGCGATGAGGTCGACCTCGCCGTTCTGGATGAGGGTCTCACGCTGAGCGGAGGGGGTCTCGCGCCAGGTGACCTTCGGCTTCTCCCAGCCGTTCTTCTCTGCGATGTGGTTAACCACGTACTGGGAAACGTCGACGTCGAGGCCGGTCATGGTGCCGTCAGGGTTACGCAGGCCCAGGCCAGGCTGGTCGTACTTGGTGCCGATGGTGACTTCCCCGGCTTCGATGGCGCCGAGCATGCCGTCACCGCCGCCCGAGGAGGAACCGCAGGCTGCGAGGGTGACGCCAGCGACAACGGTGGTGGAGACGATTGCTGCGGTGCGGAAGATGTTTCGCTTCATGGTGATGGTCCTTTGCTGTTGTAAAGATGTGGAGGTGTCTAGTGGGACAGGATCTTGCCCAGGAAGTCCTTGGCGCGGTCAGTCTTGGGATTGGAAAAGAAGTCGTCGGGGGTGGAGTCCTCGACGATCGCTCCGTCGGCCATGAACAGAACTCGATCGGCGGCCCGCCGAGCGAAGCCCATTTCGTGAGTGACCACGACCATGGTCATGCCTTCCTTAGCCAGGCCCGCCATGACGTCGAGGACTTCATTGACCATTTCGGGGTCGAGGGCGGACGTTGGTTCGTCGAAAAGCATGATCTTGGGGTTCATGGCCAGCGCGCGAGCGATGGCCACGCGCTGCTGCTGTCCACCGGACAGCTGCGCCGGGTACTTGTCCGACTGATTAGCGATGCCGACGCGCTCCAGCAGTTGCATTGCCCGTTCGGAGGCGGCGGCCTTCTTCAACTTCCGCACTTTCATCGGGCCAAGCGTGACGTTGTCCTTGATCGTCAGGTGGGGGAAGAGGTTGAACTGCTGGAACACCATTCCCACGTCGGCGCGCAGCTTAGCCAGGTCTTTGCCTTCTTCAGGGAGGAGGACACCGTCGATCTCGATGGTGCCTTGCTCGATGGGCTCAAGCCGGTTGATGGTGCGGCAGAGGGTGGACTTTCCTGAGCCGGAGGGGCCGAGCACGACTACGACTTGGCCGCTGGGAATTTCCAGGTTGATGTCCTTGAGTGCCTGAAAATCATCGAAGTACTTCTGCACGTCGCGCATCCGGATCATGGGCTTGTTGCCTGATCCTTCAGCCGTGGCAGGTGTGTTCTGGGTCATACGAGAACTATAGGCCGATCCGGTAGCAAAGTGAGCATTTTCGGCTAACGATTTTGCAACGTGGCAAATCCCGTTACATACGCAATGTTCGCCCAATGGCCTAGCAAATTGACAACCTGACGCAACGGTCCAGGTTGGGGTGGACTTGCCCGCTCTGGCTCAGCAATTGGTTGGCATCTCACCCCCGGCTAGAATGGCACCCCGTGGCGCAGCAGAACCTTCAAATCCTTGACAATCACCCCCGAACCTATGAGGTCCGCACTTTCGGGTGCCAGATGAACGTGCATGATTCCGAGCGCCTATCCGGCCTCTTGGAGGAGGCCGGCTACGTCGCGGCGGCGGGGGAGGAACCGGATCTTGTCGTCTTTAACACGTGTGCCGTCCGTGAGAATGCTGATGAGCGCCTTTATGGCACGCTGGGTCAGTTGCGGGCGACAAAGAACAACCACCCCGGCATGCAAATCGCCGTTGGTGGTTGCCTGGCGCAGAAGGACCGTGACACGGTCGTCACCAAAGCTCCGTGGGTTGACGTGGTCTTCGGCACCCACAACATAGGTTCCCTGCCGACCTTGCTGGAACGCTCCCGGCACAATCAGACGGCCGAGGTCGAAATCGTTGAGTCCCTGGAGGCGTTTCCTTCGATTCTGCCGGCGAAGCGTGAGTCTGCCTATGCCGGCTGGGTATCGGTTTCCGTCGGTTGCAATAACACCTGCACGTTCTGCATTGTGCCAAGTCTGCGAGGAAAGGAAATTGACCGCCGCCCGGGCGAAATTCTCGCGGAAGTCCAGGCCCTCGTAGATCAAGGAGTGACGGAGGTGACGCTGCTTGGGCAGAACGTCAACTCCTACGGAGTCAACTTCGCCGACCCGGAAATTGAGCGAGATCGTAGCGCCTTTTCCAAGCTGCTGCGCGCCTGTGGCGACATCGACGGCCTCGAGCGTTTGCGGTTCACCTCCCCACACCCTGCCGAGTTCACCTCCGACGTCATTGATGCCATGGCGGAAACGCCGAACATTTGCCCGCAGTTGCACATGCCGTTGCAGTCGGGTTCGGACAAGGTGCTCAAGGAGATGCGTCGCTCGTACCGATCGAAGAAGTTCCTGGCCATCTTGGATGAGGTGCGGGAGAAGCTGCCGCATGCCTCCATCACCACCGACATCATCGTTGGATTCCCCGGGGAGACAGAGGAGGATTTCCAGGCCACCCTTGACGTCGTGGAAAAGGCCCGTTTTACCTCTGCCTATACTTTCCAATACTCCCCGCGGCCCGGCACCCCTGCCGCGACCTATGCCGAGCAGGTACCCAAAAATGTTGTGCAGGAGCGCTTTGAGCGACTCGTTGCCCTCCAGGAACGGGTCTCGGCGGAAGGCAACCGCCAGCTCATCGACACGGAAGTTGAGTTGCTTGTCCAAGAGGGCGGCCGCAAAAATAACCAGACGCACCGGATGACCGGCCGTGCCCGCGATGGCCGCCTGGTCCACTTCGTCCCCGAAGGTGCGCTGGACGGCGACATCCGCCCCGGCGATATGGTCACGACAACCATTACTGGTTCCACCCCTTATTATTTGCTTGCCGACGCCGGCGTGCTCACCCACCGCCGCACGCTCGCAGGGGACATGTCTGCGTCCGGTCGCGTTCCGACGACCGCGCCCATCGGCGTCGGTCTCGGTCTCCCGCGCATCGGCGCTCCCGCCCCGGAGGCGGCCCCGGCTGCAGGGGAGTGCGGCTGCTAGAACACTGGCGGGCTAAGGTGTTCTCCATGAGTGAGATCACCCCAAGCAGCGAAGAAATCCGCGCTTCCGCCGCGTCGGTGCGCCAGCTGGCAGTCGAAGAAAAAAAGGCTGCTCGGCGCATGCACCTGGGACATCATCAGTATGTTCTGCTGGCAGCATTGCTGCTCTACGTGGTGGCGTTGCTACTGCCGCAGGCGGGTAGCGTCCGCGGCTTTGAGGTCCTCCTCCGCATGCCGGCGGCCGCCGAGTCAGGCATCAAGATTACCGAGTACATTTACTCCACCCTGCTGTTTTTGGGCCTGGGTGTGTTCACCACCTTGACCCTTATCACTCGCCGCTCGGTGTTCGGGCTTATCGCCTGGATGTTCTGCACCGTCGGCTTCCCTTACTCTGTCCTGGCCATTTGGCTACGTCAGACGCGGAGTAGTTCGGGAGACGGCGTGGATTTGTCGATCGGCATGTGGCTTTCCATCGTGGCCGTCGGCTTGGCATTCGTGGTGTACTGCCTGGTGGCTTTGCGTCGTGACGATCGCCAGAAGAATCTCGCCGAGTCCCGGGCCTCTCAAACTGTCCTCGACGAGGTGGGTTATGCCCAGCGCTCGGCGATGGTCACCAGCCAGAAAAGCGCCGAGGACACCAACCCACTCTTGGAAGATGATCGCCGTCGGCGCGCCGCCGAGCGGCATCGGCGAAATACTCCTTAAGCCTTAGTCGAGGGGAGCCGCTTTTCCCATCCCGAGCTACCGCTGATAACCGTCCAGCCCAGCGACTCATTTACCGCAATCATGGCGGCATTGTCCACGGCACATGACGTGTAAACCCGCCGCGCCCCAGGGAACCTCAGGGGGATTTCGTTGAGCAGCGCGCGCTTGAGGGCGGTGGCTACGCCTCGCCCTCGGGCCCGGGGCACCACGACGGTGAGATCTTGTTCGAGGACGCCGTCCTCAGATCCCTCATGGTGAACTACCGCCGTCATTCCCACCACGCCTTCGGCATCGTGTGCCAGGACTAGGAGGGATCGGCGGTGTGTGTCGAGGAGCCTTGCGCGGGCGTCAATGAGCCGCTGGGTAGTCCATTCGATGTCGGTGGCCCGAAGTCCGCCGTGGGGAATGCTGGAGGCTGCCAGTTGATAGAGCGCGACTACGGCTGCGAACAATTCCGGCGGGACGTCTAGGTCCTCAACTACGGAAAAGCTCAGGTCAGACTCGCATGTGAGGGGCGCGACCTCGATGTAGCCCTGCAGCTCTGTGAGTCCGAGGTGGTATCCGGCATCCGCCAAGACCTCGGTGCTCGGGCCGGTGCCCGGCTCCTCCGCCGGAGAGTGGAGAAGCCAGCTTTGCAGGACGCTGCGATTTTCCCGCGCGGCGAATAGAGCTGCTTCCTCCAGGAGCTCGTCCCACACAGCCCGCGCCGCAAGTGTGAGCGAGGCACCGGGGAGGGGTTGGAAGGCAGCATCGAGAATGACCTCGACGTCGACGACGTCGCGATCTTCGGTCAGGGGCAGGCCCAACACGAGGTAACCGGACACCTCCCATCCATTCTCCAGGTCAGCGACCACGGGATAAGTGCGAGGGGAAGCTACGTGGGCGTCGATAAGCGCTAATGCTCGGGAGTCGTAGACGGACGAGCCGCGCAGACGGTGAGCCACCCTTTCCACCGACATCGATGAGGCCGTGTCGCCGGTGGTTTCCTGCGCCGCGAGGTTGGACATGAACACGAGCTCGCGAAGACCGGCGGCCGGTTCCTCACCTGGAACCGGCCGCGCAAACTGGACGAAGGGCACTACTGGCTTTCCACTGCCTTTTGGGCGGTATCGGCCCACTCCTGCCACTGGGCGGCTTGCTCGCGCAAGGTGGCGGCCTTAGCGGACTTACCGGCAGCTTCGGCGGCATCAGCTTGGGCATTGAAGTCGGCGACCTTCGCGCGGAACTGATCCACCCGGGCCTGGGCTTCCGGATCGGTGCGCTTCCACTTGGACTCCTCGGCCTGGGAAACCCGTTTTTCAATCGCGGCGATCTTGTCCTCGTATTCCGCGACCTTTCCTCGTGGCACGAAGCCGATCTCATCCCACTTCTCCTGCAGTTCTCGCAGCTTGGCACGAGCAGCACCGAGCCCCTTGGCGGGGTCTACTTGAGAGTCATATTCCGCAATGAGCGCGTCCTTGGCGGCCGCGTTGGTGTCAAACTCCTTATCCCGCTCAGCGGTCTCGGCGTTGCGGGCATTAAAGAAATGATCTTGGGCGCCGCGGAACGCATCCCACAGCTTGTCGTCCACCTCGCGGGGGGCACGACCGGCGGCCTTCCACTCCTTCATGAGGTCACGGAAGGCGCGGGCAGTTTCATTCCAATCGGTCGAGTTCTTCAAAGCCTCGGCGCGCTCAACGAGGGCTTCCTTCGCCCGGCGCGCTGCGGCGCGACCCCGGTCGAGATCGGCGAAGTGGGATCCGCGTCGGCGGTTAAAGGCATCCCGAGCGCGGGAATAGCGCTTCCACAACGCGTCGTCGGTGGAGCGGTCAATTCCGCGGATGGTCTTCCACTCTTCCAGGATTTCGCGCAGGCGATCGCCCGAGGCTTTCCACTCGGTGGAGTTTTCGGCCAGGTCTTCCGCCTCCGCCGCGAGCTTTTCTTTATGCTCGATAGCTTTTTCGCGGCGGCGAGCCTTTTCCGCCCTAGCCTGCTCACCTGCGGCTGCGGAGTGTTCCATGATGGTGTTCAGGCGCTTATCCAAGCTCGATAGGTCACCGATGACGGCCGCCGTGGGCAGGGTCTCGCGCAGTTGCGCGGCCGTCGACTTAATCAAGTTCGCATCATCCGGGTGGGCGTTGAGGCGCGATTCCAGCAGCTCCACCTCAGTGGCCAGGTCGTCGAAGCGATGGCCGTAATGAGCCAAGCCTTCGGCTGGAGTGCCGGCCTGCCAGGAGCCGATCTCCCTCTCCCCGTCTGGTGTCTTGACAAAGACAGTCCCGTCTTCGGCGACGCGACCCCACTTGGCCGGATCATTTTTGGGCGGGACGGGCAGGGGAGCGGTCTTCCCGGCGGGGCGCGGCGAAGGAGTTGGACGATTACCCATGTGCGCTCCCGGGCGTGGTCCCGGCTTGGGCATGTTGCCGGGGGTGGGGGAAGGCGTGGGGGGAGTAGTCATAGTCGTTTTCTCTCTTCGTCGATGTGCCGCGCGTCACGGCTGCCGGGGCACCTCACCAGGTGGGCACCCTATGTGCTGCACCTAACATACCGCGCGCCCAAGGGGCGTGTCAGTAATATGTCGGTGATGACCCCGAACCTGCTAGTCATGCCCGCCAGTCCCGCCCTCGTGGCGGAGTTGTCCCCGCAGGACACCATCGGGGCCGCGGCGCTTGCCACGCTCCGGGAGCTTATCGACGCCCTCCCGGACGCGCTGCCCATCGAGCTGGTTGGTAGCCGCAACCCACGGTGGGAAACCGCCTGCGAAGGCTCCTTCCGGGCGTGGGGCGCCCCGCACGTCAACGTCGGGGCGGGTCGCTTCCTACCGGAGCTGGTCCAGCGCTACGCCCTGGCCGAGCGCGCCTCACGGGTGGTCTCGGTGCGCGGCACCCTGGGGCAGCCCGCGGAGGGTGTGATCACCATCGTGGCGGTGGATGGGAGCGCGGGGCTGACCCCCCGCGCGCCGCTGGCCCTGCTGGAGGCGGCGCCACGGGCGCACGAATGGTGCCGGGCAGTTCTCGGCGGCGAGGATGTGGCAGGGGAGATGGACGCGGCGTCGTTACGCACCGCCGGAGTAATTGAGCCGGACCTGTGGATGGAACTTGCCGCGCTGGCGCCCCGTGAGGCACAGGTGCATTTTGCCGACTTGAGTCTTGGTGTCGGGCGTTTTGTCGCCGGATGGGAGCTGTAGCATGTTGCCCATTGCAGTGGTGGGACCGACTGCGTCGGGGAAGTCTGCCCTTGGCATTGCGCTGGCAGAGGAATTAAACGGGGAGATCGTAAACGTTGATTCGATGCAGCTCTACCGGGGGATGGATATCGGCACCGCCAAGCTGAGCATCGAGGAGCGCGCGGGTATCCCACACCATCAGCTGGACGTGTGGGATGTCACGGAAACGGCGTCGGTGGCGCGCTACCAAGCGGATGCCATCGCGGATGTGGAAGCCATCATCTCCCGCGGCCGGGTGCCCATCCTCGTCGGCGGCTCAATGTTGTACGTGCAATCGCTCATCGATGACTGGCAGTTTCCCCCAACCGACCCGGAGGTGCGGGCCAAGTGGGAATCAACCTTGGCCGAGGTCGGTATAGACGCCCTCCACGCGGAGCTGGCCACACAGGATCCCGCCGCGGCCGCCATCATTGAGGACAAAGATCCCCGCCGCACCGTCCGCGCCCTCGAAGTGATCGAGCTGACGGGCCAACCGTTCAAGGCTTCCCAACCACCCAAAAATGCCCCGCCTCGTTGGGGGACTCGCATTCTGGGTCTGCGCACGCAGGCGGAATGGCTCAATCCGCGCATCGAGCTTCGCACGCGCCAGATGTTTGCGCAGGGACTCGTGTCTGAAGTCGAGCAATTGGTGAGTGAGGGCCTCGTGGCGGACTCGACTGCCGGCCGGGCGATCGGCTACGCCCAGGTACTTGCCGCGATGGAGGGGGAGCTGACGTGGGATGAGGCGCTCGAGCGCACCATTACCGGAACCCGTCGCTACGTGCGGCGCCAGCGCTCCTGGTTTCAGCGTGACCCACGGGTGCAGTGGCTAGAGGCAGCTGCCGATCCCCGCTCCCGCGCACTAGAATTGTTGAGGTGACTCGCATCGACTTTGCTAAAGGCCACGGAACCGAAAACGACTTCATCATTCTGCCCGGACCGACCGACCCCACCCCTGCGCAGATCGCGGCGTTGTGCGACCGCCGAGCGAGCCTCGGAGCTGACGGCGTCTTACGCGTGGACACCCAGGACGGCGGCTGGTTCATGGACTATCGCAATGCCGACGGATCCATCGCCGAGATGTGCGGCAACGGCGTTCGCGTATTCGCCCATTGGCTGAGGTCTCGCGGGCTGGTGGACTCGGATGAATTCATTGTGCATACCCGTGCCGGTCAGCGCCGCGTGGTCGTGAAATCTTTCGACGACACAGATGCCATCGTCACCGTCGACATGGGGCCAGCAGAGGTCACCGGCGTTTCGACGGCGCGCATCGGCGACATCCACGTAGCCGGCCTAGGTGTGAATATGGGCAACCCGCACCTCGCCTGCGTCGTACCCGGCCTGAGGCCGGAGGCACTCGCCGAGTGGGATCTCCTCGCGCCGGAATTTGATCCGGACTTTTTCCCCCAGGGTGTCAACGTCGAAATTGTGACGCCACTGGTCGACGGCCGCGTGCACATGCGCGTCTACGAACGAGGCGTCGGTGAAACCCGTTCCTGCGGAACCGGAACGGTCGCGGCCGCTCGCGCTGCTCTGGCTGATGCTGGGCTTGTCGACGGCCGTGTCACCGTCGCCGTCCCCGGAGGCGAGGTCGTCGTCGAGATTTCCGGAGAGCAGTCGACGTTGACCGGGCCTTCGCAGATTGTGGCGACGGGGCAGGTCGAGATCTAGCTAGTAGTTCGGGCCGAGACGTTTGGCGGCGTGACGCGCCTCGAGCCACGCGTTCTTAATCTCGAGCGCACGCTCGTCGGTGACGTTGAGGAGGTTTTCCAGCTGCCCGACCTCTAGATCCTGATTGGCCAAACGGGCGTCCAAGCGCGAGAGATAGCGCCGCGCGGTCGAAGTCTGGTGGTGGAAGCTTTCAATAGCCGGATCGTCACAGTAGTGATCCGCCAATGCTGGGCGATGGAGCGTCCGATCTGCGAGGGCGTCGGCGTCCGGGGAAGTAGAGAAATACTCATACTCGGCGATGACGTCGCGGATGTCATCGGCGGACAGCGCAATGGAGGTGCGCAATGAATCAGTCTCCGAGGAGTTCGGTCGCCTCAACAGCATCAACGCTGCGATGGCGAAGATCGGCAAAAGAAGTAGGAGGCCTTGCACTCGCAACCAGGCGAAAACGAGCAGGGCTAAGACGATGATGACGACCAGGGGCCACCGAAACCGACTCGGTTCCGGCTGGATGGGTAGTCGATCATTCATGATCACGCTTCCGGCTTAATGTCCGCCGCAGCCGCAGCTTCCACCACAACCACCGCAGCCACCTCCGGCGGAGATAGGGGACAGGACCGAGGCGGTGAGTAGTGCAGTACCAGAAATGATGCTGTCCCGGGCCGGGAGCTCGGGGGCGTCGCCAAGACACACATCGAAGGGGAAGACACCATCAACGGTGAGATGGATGAACCTCTGGCCGGTGAGTTGGTTGGTGCGGTATTCCGCGTCCATGATCCGGGCACTAAACGTAGCCGAGGCATCGGGGGCAGCGGCACCGGAGCCCGAGGCGACAGTGAGCGCGCCTTCGGAGTGGAAGGTCGGGCCGACATAGGAGGGGTCCGCATCGGTGATCGTGGAGTCGAAAGCCAGCGCGGTTACGCCGATTTGCTGCCATTCCTGGGTGGCCTCCTCCGCGAGGAGCGGTCCCTGAGACAGGTTGGCGGTAATGGCGGTAATGACATTGCCAAAGGAATCGATGATCTCGCAGTAAGCGAGGACATCATTGACCATGCTGATGTGGGCGAATGTCTGCGTCACGGCATCGAAACCCGCGAATGTCGCAAAAGGTTCCACCGCCAAGATGTTGATCTGCGCGCCGGAGGCGTCCACGTACTGGATTAGCTGCCCGCCGCGAACTTCGCCGGTCACGGCCAGCTGATTGGTGGCGATGGCGGCTTCCACCGCATCCTGCCAGCGGTCGAAACCCAGGCCGATGCTCTTCAAGTCGGTGCTCATAATCCGACAGTCTAATAGCATCTCCCACACCCGTGGTTCTTGACCTCTCACCGGCTTCTCACCGGCTCCAGCTCATAACATGGAACAATTGAAAGACAATGACTGAATCTGACAACAACCGCACGTCCTACAGCACACACGACGATCTGCTGGCCCGCGCCTTCCGCGATAACGCCCCACAGCCGAGCGCAGATGAAGACCCAGGCACGGATCTGTCCGGGTTGATCGCCCCGACGGTCGGTGAGCTTGATTTGGCGGAGCGCCATGCGCTCCGTCGCGGCAGCGATACCACTATCCGATCCGAGGAGATCGCCGACGGCTTCGAAGTCGAATACCGCAAACTCCGCCTCGAGCAGGTCATCCTTGTCGGGGTGTGGACCGAGGGGAGCTCTGCGGAGATCGAAGCAAACATGGCGGAGCTCTCCGCCCTGGCCGAGACAGCTGGTGCCGAAGTCTTAGAAACCCTCTACCAGCGCCGCGACAAGCCGGACCCGGGTACCTTCATTGGCTCCGGCAAGGTCAACGAGCTCAAGGAGATCATCGCCGCTACCGGAGCTGACACCGTCGTCTGCGACGGCGAACTTACCCCCGGCCAGCTCGTCGCTCTGGAGTCGGCGCTCAACCTCAAGGTCATCGACCGGACCATGCTCATCCTTGACATTTTCGCGCAACACGCGAAGTCCAAGGAGGGCAAAGCGCAGGTCAGCCTGGCGCAGATGGAGTACCTCTACACGCGTGTGCGCGGTTGGGGTGGAAACCTCTCCCGCCAGGCAGGTGGCCGAGCTGGATCCAATGGCGGCGTAGGCCTGCGTGGCCCGGGTGAAACGCGCATTGAAGCTGATCGCCGACGACTGCGTACTGATATGGCTAAGCTGCGCCGTGAGCTAGCCGGAATGAAAACTGCACGAGAGATCAAGCGCCAGCGCCGCCAGGACTCAACCATCCCGCAGGTAGCCATCGCGGGATACACCAATGCGGGAAAGTCCTCCCTCATTAATGCCATGACGGGCGCGGGCGTGCTCGTCGAGAATGCGCTCTTTGCCACACTCGATCCGACGACGCGTCGCGCCGAGCTGGCCGATGGCCGCGCCGTCGTGTTCACCGATACCGTCGGTTTCGTTCGCCACCTTCCCACCCAGCTGGTCGAGGCATTCAAGTCGACCCTGGAGGAAGTGCTGGCGGCTGACCTCATGCTCCATGTCGTCGACGGATCCGATCCTTTTCCGCTCAAGCAGATTGATGCGGTTAACAAGGTGATCTACGACATCGTCAAAGAGACGGGGCAGCCCGCACCGCCTGAGATCATCGTGGTGAACAAGATCGACGCCGCGGATCCCTTGGTGCTGGCGGAGCTACGGCACGCCTTCGACCGCGACAACGTTGTCTATGTGTCTGCCTTGACGAAGGAGGGCATCCCGGAGCTCGAAGCACGCATCGAGCTTTTCCTTAACTCCCTCGACGCCCACGTCGTATTGCTCATCCCGTTTACTCGCGGAGACATCGTCTCCCGGCTCCACGAATATGGGACCGTCCGCAAGGAGGAGTACGGCGCCGAGGGCACGCTAATCGACGTTCGCCTGCCCCGTTCCCTCGCCGCCGAATTGTCGGAGTTCATCGTTGAGGATAATCCAGGGGACTAGCACCAACGATCCGGGCTAGCGGCGGTACGCTACATCCCGTGACTAACAAGTACTTCGGTTGGACCGTCCATGGTGACGGCAAGAAGATTCTCCCCGGCGCCGTCGTCGCGCCCGAAGAAAGACTCAGCTGGCCCCGCACCATCGGGATCGGCATGCAGCACGTCATCGCCATGTTCGGCGCGACGCTCTTGGTGCCCACCCTGACGGGATTCCCCGTCAACACCACGCTGCTGTTTTCGGGCCTGGGAACGATGATCTTCCTGCTCATCACCCGGAACCGACTGCCCTCCTACCTCGGGTCATCCTTCGCCTTCATCGCTCCGCTCGCCGCCAGCCAGGCGTATGGCCCCGGCGCGCAGATCGGCGGAGTGTTGGTCACCGGCCTGGCCCTCATTGGCGTTGGCTTCATCATTAAAGCAGCCGGCCGGCAGGTTATCGACGCCGTCATGCCGCCCGCCGTCACCGGCGCCATTGTCGCCCTCATCGGGCTGAATCTGGCACCCACCGCCGCCACAAACTTCCAGGCGCAGCCCCTGGTTGCCGCGGTAACTCTGTTGGCAATCTTGGCAGCCACCGTGGCCGGGCGGGGCATGGTCGCCCGCCTGGGTATCCTCATTGGCGTCGTCGTCGGGTGGGTCTTTGCCGCCGTGACTGGCAACCTTGCTCCGGGCGCCACCGAAGCCATCCGGGACGCTGCCTGGTTCGGCCTGCCCCAGTTCCATTCGCCCGAGTTCCATCTGTCGGCCATCCTGGTCACCTTGCCCGTGATCATCGTGCTCATCGCGGAAAACGTCGGACACGTCAAAGCAGTGTCGGAAATGACCGGGCGCAACCTCGATGACTTGGCAGGCGATGCTCTCGTCGCCGATGGTCTCGCCACCACCCTCGCCGGGAGCTTTGGCGGATCCGGTACCACCACCTACGCCGAGAACATCGGCGTCATGGCAGCCACCCGTGTGTACTCCACTGCGGCCTACTGGGTCGCTGCTGCCACCGCCATTGCCCTCGCCTTCATCCCGAAATTCGGTGCGCTCATTTTCACCATTCCCGCCGGAGTGCTCGGCGGTGCGACACTCGTCCTCTACGGTCTCATCGGCATGCTGGGCATCCGCATCTGGCAGGACAACAACGTCAACTTCAACAATCCCGTCAACCTGACAACCGCCGCCGTCGCCCTCGTCGCCGGTATCGGCAACCTCACGTTGTCCATCTTCGGTGTCGAACTCGAAGGCATTGCCTGGGGGTCAGCTGGCATCATCATCGCTTACCCGATCCTCAAACGGCTGTACCTGTCCGTCGGGGAAGGCAAGAACGCCACCTTCTAATCTCGGGGCCTTATTCTGGGCAGTATGACGTTTTGTGATGCAGATCTGCTACGCGACCGCGCCCGAGGGTGCCTCCTCGGTCAGTTCATTGGTGATTCGCTGGGAAGCCTCGTGGAGTTTCAATCTGCAGCTCGGATTGCGCAGCTTCATCCCGATGGTGTCCGCGACCTGGCCGACGGCGGCACGTGGGATCTCATCGCCGGGCAGCCCACGGATGATTCGCAGATGGCCATGATGCTCATCCGCAGCCTGCAGCGCAGGGATACCTTCGACGTCGAGGATGTCTTTGCCTCATATGTCCACTGGTATTCCACCGGCCCCTTCGACATTGGTGGTACGTGCGCGGCGGCGTTATCTGGCGGGCCCGTGAATGCGAATTCTCAAGCCAATGGTGCGCTCATGCGCGTGTCACCGCTGGGAGTGTTCGGCGTGCGCAGCGAAGTTGGTCTAGCTACGGCCGTCGAGTTCGCCCGGGCTGATGCCCGATTGACCCATCCCCATCCCGTGTGCGTCGACGCCAACGCGGCATTCGTAGCGGCACTGACGACCGGCATTCGGGGTGGTGACCCTGAGCAGATGATTGCCGCGATGGAAGCAACTGCTACCAATGAGTCGGTCCTGGAGGCCATCGCAGCCGGCCGGGCTGGTGACGTCAGTGCCTATGAGATCCACGAGGGTTGGGTCCTTCTAGCGCTGTCCATCGCGGTACGCCAACTTATGCTTTTCGACGACCCCGAGTCCGCCTTGATCGATGCCGTCGGGATGGGCGGGGACACCGACACCAATGCCGCCATCGCCGGTGCGCTGCTAGGCGCAGCGCACGGCAATAGCGGTTGGCCACGTCGGTGGGTAGATACGGTGCTGGAATGCCGACCGGGGGAGGGAATACCCAGCGTGCGGCACCCGCTGGGCCGTGAATTTTGGGCCACCGATCTGGTGATGCAAGCGGACGAGCTGGCCGGGCTAATGTCTGAACGTTCCTAGACTGCGACCTCCGGGTGGAATTCCTTCATCCGAATCTGGCGTTCGCGGCGGGCTGCCAAGCTCGAAGCCAAAAGCATGCCCAACGCGATGCACACGAGCACGACAATGGCCTGGATCGCGCGGTCATCCCCGGGAGACATGCCAAACATGGCCTGCCTGATCAGATTGACCGAGTAGGTCATCGGGTCGTAGGTGTGGAACCACTTCAGCGGTAGCGGTTGGGTCTCTGGCGGGTAAATTCCGCCCGAGGAAACGATTTGCAAGCTCATGAGCGCGATGCAGAGCACCCGACCGACCGTGGAACCGAACACCACGTTAAGACCCTGGGTAATGGCCATGAACGCCATGGAGGTTAAGCACATCGCCGCCCACATGCCGAGTTCGCTGACCGCATGGACACCGATGAAGAGGCGCTGGATGCCAAACATCACGGTGGCCTGGGCTAAACCAACCAGCATTGCCGGAATGTAGGAGGCCATGACGACGCGCAATGGGTTTGCCCCGGCGTCGACGGCGCGGCGCTGGAGGGGACGCAGCAGCATGAAGCAGACCGTGCCACCCATGAAAAGACCCAAGCTGATGAAGATGGGGGCCAGTCCCTCACCGAACAGCTGGGAGGACGAGCTGGTGTAGTTAAGAGCAGCGGGGCTGGATACATTCCGAGCAGCGTCATCCAGGGTGTCTTCCGGGAAGTTTGGTATCTGAGTGGCGCTTTCATTGAGTTTCAGTGCAAGTTCATTGCTGCCGTCATCGAGTTTTACTAAACCGGTAGCCAGTGAATTCGCGCCGACGGTGAGCTGATTGGATCCTTCGACTAGTTTCGACGTGCCATCGGCGAGGGTTTGGGTCCCTATCACCAACTGTTGCGAACCATCGGCTAACGTGTGCAAGCCCGTGGCCAACTGGCCCGATGCGGCGGTCGCGGAGTCGACCCCGGACCGATAAGCCGCTGCCGGATCGGCCAATTGATTGTGGATCGTCTTGGCTCCCGCGTTGAGTTGATCTAGCTTGCTGATCAACTCGGACACGTTGTTGCCATTAGGGTTTTGGAGACCGGCAATGATCTGATCCGCTTGATCTGCAGCGGCCATGGCCTGCGGCAGCCCGGTAGCCCGCAGGGAGGCAGACAAGTTCACCAGGGGAGCGAGGAGCTGTTGCTGGGTCTGTTCGATTCCGCTGGCGAAGCCGGTGAGTTGGTCGACACCATCGGCGACCTGGCCTGCGCCAGCTCCCAGTTCGTCGGTAGCTGATTGCAATCGAGTCATGCCGCTCGCGAGTTGGTCTGCCCCGTTTGCCGCGCTGTTGATGCCTGCGTCGAGCTTCTGTGCGCCCTCCGCGAGTTGGCCGACCCCGTCCTGGGCGGAGGTAAGTCCGTCATTGAGCTGGCTCGCACCGTCGGCAAGCTTCGTGGCACCGTCTTCGGCGGTGCCGGTGCCCTCGGCGAGTTGGGAAGCGCCGTCGCCGGCTTGGTGCAATCCTTCGCCGATGGTGTTGAACCCCACCAAGAGTTTGGAGGCAACTTCCGCGCCGAGTTCCTCGTTGATGGTGTCAATGATTCTCACCACGACCTGGTTTCCCAGCGTCATGGCCATGAAGCCGTTGTTGGTGTTGAACACAACATTAAGCTTGGCTTTATGGGGGGTATCCGAATTCGCGCTGACCGCAGCCACCGAGAAGTCGGTGGGGAATTCGATGGCGAAGTAGTACTTACCGTCATTAACGCCAGACAGTGCGTCTTGGCTGCTGACTTGTTCCAAGTGGACTTGGTCAGATTCTCGGAGCTTGTCGACGATTTGCGATGCCGCTTTGATTTGCTGACCATCGACGCTGGCACCTTCGTCGGAATTGACTAGCGCAATCGGCATTTTATTGATGCGGTCGATCGGATCCCAGTAGGACCACACGAAAAGACCGCCGAACAACAGCGGCAACATAATGATGACGGTCAAGGCCAGGGGAGGTAGTTTGCCGCGGCTGAAGCGCTTGAGTTCCGATCCCAAATGCAATCCATTGAGCATCATGCTTTTGCCTCCTGGTTCATGGCAATCTGGGCCGTCACCAAGCCCTCATCGGAATGCGCCGCATCGTAGTCATCGCTGGTGACCGAAATGAAGTGATCACAAATGCCATCGATGTCACTGTTGGAGGTGACGGCAATACAGCTCAGTCCTGGGTCAGCAGATTCTTCGCTGCCGCGCCATTCGCGTGAAAGCCGGCGAAGCGAGAGCAACACCTGCTTACGTGCGCGCAAGCTGCGCAGCTGGTCGATGTCATCGAAGATGAACAGCGAAGGATCTGGCCGGGCGATGAGAGCCAGGACGATCCCCAGCTTCACCCGGTCCACCACTCCGAGGTGCGAGACGCGATGATGGCGGACGAAGTCATCACTCCATTCCAGGCCCATCACATCCAGTGCCTGCAGGCAACCGGGGATCTTGGCCAGTGAACTGGGGCCAAGTTTCCACCACGGGGAGACCCAGGAGGCCTGCTCGCTGATGACGGTCCACAGCTCGACTTCCCTTTCCAGCTGGTGGTGGAAGTCCACTCCCGCAAAGGCCACCCGCTTGTGCAGCATGCCTGGTGTCATCTGCGCCTCGGAAGTAGCCTCATCCTCGTACAGGTAAAATTCTCCCGCCTCGGGCTTCATCCGCCCGGCGAGAACCATGGACAACACCGTGGCGCCTTCTTCTCTGCCCGCATGAACCATGGTCAGCCCGCGTTCGATCTCAAAGTTCTCGCGGGTGCCTCCGGCCGGCAACCGGAGGTCTCGCACTCGGAAAACCAATTCATCCACGCTGTCTTCTTGTTTAGCTGGCATTGATTTTCACACTCCCAACGTCTATTTCAGTCATTCAGTTTCTCGGGTGCCGTTGATCGCTGTGTGTTTGTAGAATTTCTAGCAGTGTCGTTGACGTTTAATTACTACGCACTAACTATGTACTTCTGCGTCCCGCCAATGGGCGGATTGATAGTTCGTTTCGGCGTCCTACTAAATTCAATACGTCAGCGTTTGAGCATCCCTGTGATTTAAAACATCTTGAAGACAAGCTACACCTCATGCAGGGCAGCGAGAAGCTGGGAAATGCCTGTCAGGATATTAGTCAACTGCATGCGAAATTGAGCCAAAGTTCGAGGAACTGGGGAAACGGGGGAGGGGGCCGCACAATTCATGCGTGAGCGATTGATATATGCACTCAGTCGGGCCCGGGGACTCGGAAAGTGCGTCACTGATGGTGATATAACTCACATTAGAGTTGTTGCCTGACTTAGGCCATTTTGGTGTGGCGCAGATCATCTTGACGTCTGGGCCTGGGCATTTTGGCGGTGTGAGGGGCTGTTTGTCAGACTAAGCGGGTAGCAGTGGGGGTGGCAGTAGGCTGTGAATCATGCCACCGAAGATCCGCACCGTACCGACTGCGTCCGGTGCCACGGCTGTGCAGGTCATCTGGGGGTATCGGAATCGAAAGCCGGTTCTTAATCACCTTGGCTCCGCCCACACTGATGAGGAACTTAGCCTCCTTCTCGCCCGCGCCCAACGCATGATCGACGGCGATCAAATAGGCCTCGACCTAGGACTAAACGACGAGGTCACCATGCCAGCCGGGACAGGCGCGGTGGATAATCCCGTACCCATTACCAGCGAACGCGCCAACCACCTCATCAACGCCATCCACGGCGCCTACCACCAGCTGGGACTACACGAGGCCACCGATCATGACCCAGTCTTCTACGACCTAGTCACCGCACGGATCATCCACCCCGGTTCGAAGTTCGAATCCATCGAAACCCTCGCCGAAATCGGTGTCGCCTCTGCCTCCTACCGCACCATCCAACGACGCCTACCCGTCTACGCCACCACCGCCTTCCGCGACCAGGTCACAAAGGCACTTGCCACCCATGCTGGGATCGGCCCAGGCGTGATGGTCCTCTACGATGTCACGACCTTGTACTTCGAAACAGACAAAGACGACGACCTTCGGAAACCAGGATTTTCGAAGGAGCGTCGCCTGGAACCCCAAATCACCGTCGGGTTGTTGTCTGATGCCGCTGGGTTCCCCGTAGCGATCGGGGCGTTCGAGGGGAACAAAGCCGAAACCCAGACGATGTTGCCGATGATTGATCGGCTCAAGGATGCTTATCAGCTTGATGACATCACCATCGTCGCCGACGCCGGGATGTTCTCCGCCGGTAACAAGCAGGCCGTCGTGGATGCCGGACTGCACTACATCCTCGGTACTCGGGAGCGTGACATTCCCTATCCGGTGCAGGTGTGGCTTGATGCTGAACCCACGCGCAGCTTCGAGGACTACACCGACGGGCAGGTATGGAGGTTTGCTGACCGCACGGGCCGTGGACCCGATGGTATCCCGCATTCGGTGACCTACTACCAGTATTCCTGGGATCGGGCACGCCGGACCTTGAAAGGGATCGATGAGCAGGTAGCGAAAGCGCAGCGAGCTGTCGCAGGTCAAGTGCCGGTCAAGCGAAACCGTTATGTGGACTTGAAAGCCCCGAATAAGCAGGTCAACCACACGTTAGCGGATAAACACCGCGCGCTAGCTGGGGTCAAAGGCTATGAGACCTCACGGGTAGATCTGAATCCTGAGCAGGTCATCGGGGCGTATCGGCAGTTGTTCAAGATTGAGAAGGCGTTTCGGATGGCGAAGTCGGATCTGAAGGCCCGGCCGATCTTCCATCGGAAGAAGGATTCCATTGATGCGCACTTGACGATTGTGATGGCGGCGATGGCTGTGGGGCATGTGTTGGAGCAGGCGTCGGGGTTGTCGTTGAAGCGTCTGGTGAGAACGTTGAAGAAGTGCCGGTCGTTCACTATTGAGGTCGCTGGTCAGACTGTTTATGCGCAGTCCCCGGTTCCTGCTGAGGTTGAGGAGATCTTGGCTAAGCTTCCTCGTCTGTCTGACTAATTTGGCCTAAGTCAGGATATATGCACTCAGTCGGGCCCGGGGACTCGGAAAGTGCGTCACTGATGGTGATATAACTCACATTAGAGTTGTTGGAATCCAACAAGCAGCTCGCTCACCGTCAACATCTTCGAGTTCCGAGCATGAAAAAACTCCCCGGAGAGTCGGACCTGTAAATCTCAGTCCGACTCTCCGGGGAGTAGCTCACTAGCCGCCAGATCGGGCTAGGAGAACATTGAGCTTAGGCGTCCAGATCGGACTCAATGAGAGCGGCAATCTTCTCAACAGCCTCGGCGTTGTCAGAAGTGACGGTGACCTTGTCACCCTTCTCGGCGCCCAGTGCCATGATCATGAGAGAGGAGGCAGCGTCTGCTTCCTCGTCTTCATCATCGGCCATGGTGAGGATGATGTCCTCATCGTATTCGCCAGCAGCGTCGGCGACGAGGGAAGCAGGACGGGCATGCAGGCCGACGGAGGAGCCGACGACAACAGTCTTAGAAGCCATGGGGCAGAGGTCCTTTCAACTAAAGGGATGGTGCTATCCAGTGTAGGCAAAGAGCTAGGAGGCGGCCACGACCGAACCGCGAGCGGCAGCTTCCTCAGCGGCCTTGTTAGGCCAGAACTGTTTGAGGGCGATGACCGCGATTGCAGAGACAATGGTGCCAACAGCGATGGAGAGGAGGAAGCCCCACCAGGGATCAATGGCGAAGAGGACAAACACGCCGCCGTGGGGTGCCCGCGAACCGACTTCGAAGGCCATGGACAGAGCGCCAGTGGTGGCACCACCGACCATCATTGCGGGGATGACGCGCAGCGGATCAGCAGCGGCGAAGGGGATGGCACCTTCAGAGATGAAGGACAGGCCCAGCAGCCAGGCAGACTTGCCATTCTCCTGCTCGGCCGGGGTAAACAGGTGCTTACGCACGAGGGTGGCCAACGACAGTGCGATGGGGGGAACCATACCGGCGGACATGACAGCGGCCATGATCTGCATTGAGGCTTCGTCACCGGTGGACAAGCCTGCGGTAGCGAAGAGGTACGCGGCCTTGTTGACGGGTCCGCCGAGGTCAAAGCACATCATGAGGCCGAGGATCACGCCGAGGAGGACAGCGGACGAGCCGGACATCGCGCCTAGCCAGTTGGTCATTCCGGTCATCGCGGCAGCCAGCGGGCGGCCGAGGAGCAAGAACATGACAAGGCCGATAGTCAGCGAGGTCAGCAGCGGAATAATGACCACGGGCATGAGGGAGTTGAGGATCCGCGGGACCTTCCAATTACCGATCCAGTAGGCAATGAGGCCTGCGAGAATACCGGTGACCAGGCCGCCGAGGAAGCCAGCGCCGATCAGCACGGAAATGGCGCCGCCGACGAAGCCGGGGGCAATGCCGGGGCGTCCCGCCAGGGAGTAGGCGGTGTAGCCGGACAGTGCGGCGACGATGAAGCCCATCGCCATCTGTCCTGTGGCAAACAACACAGCACCGAGGTAGAGCGCGAGACCTGAACGGTCGAAGGTAACTGCGACTCCGTCAACGTCGACGGTGTGTCCGGGCAGGTTACCCAGCGAATGGCCGGTGGCGATGGCCTGCCAACCATTGGCCATGTCGTAGCCACCGATGAGGAAGCCGAGGGCCAGGAGGAGGCCACCGGCAGCCACGAATGGAATCATGTACGAAACGCCGGTCATGACGGCCTGTTGGATGCGGCGCGCCCAGCCCAGCTGCTTGCCCGCCTCTTCCGCTGTGGCCGATGCCGCTCCGGCGGAGACTTTGCGGGAGTTGGGGTTCTGCGCCGCGGCGATGGCTTCGTCGATCATGACCTTGGGGTCGTTGATGGCGCGCTTGACTCCGGATTCGATAACGGGCTTGCCCGCGAATCGCTCCCGGTCGCGGACTCCCACGTCGGTGGCAAAAATCACTGCATCGGCGGCCTTGACCAGGGAAGAGTCAATCGCCTTGGTCGAGGAAGAACCTTGGGTCTCCACGACGAGCTCGACGTCGTCGCGAGCCTCGGCAGCCTGGACCAGGGCGTCGGCCGCCATGTAGGTGTGAGCTATGCCGGTGGGGCAGGCGGTAATCGCGACAATGCGCGTCACCTGCTTATCGACGCCCGGTCTTCCCGCAGGAAGGGGGGCAGCTGAGGCGGCTGCAGGCTTCTTTTCTGCAGAAGTGATCTCGATAACGTCCCGAACGATGTCCTCTGGGGAATTGGCGGTACGGAGCCGCTCGAGGAAGTCACCGCGGACGAGAGCGCGGGCGAGCTTGGACAGAATCTTGAGGTGTTCCTTGCCGCCGCCCTCCGGGGCGGCAATGAGGAACACCAATTCAGCATCGCCGTCGGGACCGCCAAAGTTGACGGGACGGGTGAGTCGGGCAAACGCGAGCGTCGGCACGCTTACTGCTGCTGAGCGGCAGTGGGGAATCGCCACCTTGCCTGGTACCCCAGTGGGGGCCTTCGACTCGCGGGCGATAGCGTCTTCAGCGAGCTGAGCGGCGTCCGTCGCCCGGCCGCTGGACGCGACGGTGTTGGCGAGCTGGGTGATGACATCGGTGGGTGAGGCGCCTAGGTCGGCGTCAAGGAGGACCAGATCATTCGTAATGATCTGATTGTTCGGCGAGGTCATGGTTGTTCCTCAGATTTCGTGGGAGAGGTCGTGCACTGTTGTGCCCGCCATATTGAGTTGTGATGGAGATGGAATAGTTGTTCCGGCCAAACTAGCGGCAGCCGAACCGTACGCGACTGCGCGACGGAGGCACTCTGCGGGCGAGTCGCCCTGGGAACGAGCGATGAGGTAGCCAGCCAAGGAGCTGTCACCTGCTCCGACGGTGGAGACCACGTTGGTGGGCGGGGGAGTAGCCACCCAGGCGCCTGCTTCCGTCACGAGTACTGCGCCCGCAGGACCCAGAGTCACGAGCACTTCCGCCACCCCCCGGTCAACAACCTGTCGACCTGCGCGGATCGCCGGAACGAAGTTGCCTTCGGCGGCGGCAGATTCGATTGCGTCACCGTCAGCGCCCACCATCTGACCAATCTCGAGACCGTTGGGCTTGATCAAGGTCGGGGCAGCAATGTTGAGGTTGCGCCCGAGGGAGGCGATGGCCTCGTCCGAGGTGTCGACAGCGATTGGTAGGTCCGGGAACTTGGAACGGACGAGGGCTAGGAGGCTGGTGTACCAATCCAACGGCACTCCGGGCGGCAGGGAACCCGCGAGGACCAGGTAGGTGGCATTGGCGCCAAGCAATGAAATCAAAAACTCTTCCACTTGCTGGCGGGCCTGGGAATCGAGAGTGGCACCGGCGCCATTGATTTTGGTGGTGGTGCCGTCATTCTCAGTGAGGGTGGTGTTGATTCGCACGCTCTCTGTCACCGGAACGTGGCGGTAGGGGATGCCCGTTTTGGCGACCAACGTGAGGAAGGGGTCGCCCTCATCGGCGGGGAAGAGTGCGGTGCTCTCGACTCCAGCCAACACGAGCGCGTGGGAGACATTGATCCCCTTGCCTCCCGCGACCTGGGAAATGGACACGGGGCGAATGACCTGCCCCCGCTGGAGGGGTGAGTCCAACTCCATAGTCGCGTCGATGCTGGGATTAGGGGTCAAAGTGACAATCAAGGGGTGCTCCCTGTCCGTTCGGAAACCGGCGACGTCCGACTTGTGGATTCTTTGCTCTCAACCTGCCTCTTGGCTGGCTAGAACCTCAGGAGATGTTCACAGTGCCTTTGAGCTGGCAATATGGGGTTCTTGGGGGAATTCTAGCTGGTCGCGAGGTGGCTGACGCGTTAAGATAACAACCTAGAGTCGTGCGATGGATCACATTCGATACTCGAATGTGTTTTTAGTATTGTCCGAATGTGTCCGTTTGTCAAGAGTTTACGCCCGGAAACCAGAAAATTGGTAGGCTGGTCGCATTACTCGAGAACTCCTCAATCCGAGATGGGAGACAACCATGGAGGCTGTTCACAGCACCTCTATTAAGGGAACTGGTGTCGTTGCCGGCATCGCCTACGCCCCCGCCGTTTGGGCCCGACCCCGCCCCGAACTGCCCACGCCTGCAGACGATGTGCCGGAGGACCGGCGCGACGCTGAGTATGAGCGCTTTGTCGCCGCTTCCGACACGGTCGCGGATCGACTCCTGACACGCTCGGGGCATTTGGAGGGCTCATCCGCCGAGGTCCTCAAGGCCACTGCTGGAATGGTTAAAGATCGTGGTTGGCGCAAGACTGCTCAAAAGTTCATTGCCAAGGGCCAGCCAGCGGAAAACGCCACAGCCGCGGCAACGGACAAGTTTGTGTCGATGTTCGAGGCTGCAGGCGGTCTCATGGCCGAGCGCACCACCGACTTGAAGGACATTCGTGATCGAGTCCTCGCGGAACTCCGCGGCGAGCCGGAACCGGGCCTGCCGGAGATCGAGGGGGAAGGCGTCCTCTTCGCCGATGACCTCTCTCCCGCGGACACTGCCACGCTGAACACCGACAACATCGTGGCGCTGGTAACCGAGCTTGGTGGCCCGACTAGCCACACAGCAATCATCGCCCGTCAGCTCAGCCTCCCCTGCATCGTCGCCGTAGGATCCTCCATCAGCTCCGTCGAGCAGGATGAAATGGTGCTTATTGACGGCGCGATGGGAACCATCACCCTCAACGCCGACCCGGTCCTGTCGAAGGAAAAGGTCCGCGAATCCCGTGAGACGGCTGCCCTCGTCGCCCAGTGGCGTGGTCCAGCCAAGACCAAGGACGACTACCGGGTCCAGCTTTTGGCCAACGTCGCGGACGGCAACGCAGCGCGTCTGGCTGCAGAGGGTCAGGCTGAAGGTATTGGCCTCTACCGCACCGAGCTGAGCTTCCTGTCGGCATCCGAAGAGCCCAGTGTCGACGATCAGGCCAAGATCTACCGCAAGGTGTTCGAAGCCTTCCCCTCCTCCAAGGTAGTTATCCGAACCTTGGATGCTGGTTCGGATAAGCCCATCGCCTACGCCAACATGATCGCTGAGGAAAACCCGGCGCTTGGTGTGCGTGGTCTGCGCATCGCCAACAACAATGAGCCGCTGTTGACTCGCCAGCTTGACGCCATTGCCCAGGCTGCGGAAGACCGCAGAGATGACGCTCCGACGTGGGTTATGGCACCGATGGTTGCCACTGCGCGTGAAGCCAAGTGGTTTGCCGGCTTGTGCCGGGAGCGTGGACTCGTCGCCGGTGCGATGATCGAGGTTCCGGCAGCCGCCCTCATGGCCGACAAGCTCATGCCTCACTTGGACTTCGTGTCCATTGGTACCAACGACCTCACCCAGTACACGATGGCCGCTGACCGACTCTCTCCGCAGTTGGCATATCTGACGGACCCCTGGCAGCCGGCAGTGCTGCGGCTGATCCGTCATACCTGCATCGTCGGCAACGACACCCAAACGCCGGTCGGCGTCTGTGGCGAGGCGGCCGCAGACCCCATGCTGGCATGTGTCCTCACCGGACTTGGTGTTAACTCCCTCTCGGCTGCTTCCACGGCCCTGCCGGGAGTCGGCGCCCAGTTGGCAAAGGTGGATCTGGAGACTTGTAAGAAGGCCGCAGACCTGGCTCTCGAGTCCGTCGGTGCTGCAGCCGCCCGCGACGCGGTGCGTGAGCTCCTCCTGGGCTAAACATCGACGATTAAGAGAATGTGCCCCTCGAACCAGAAAGGTTTCGAGGGGCACATCTTTGTCTCTGTTTTCAACGCCGCGCTTACTCGGCGATGATGACATCCACTTCGCGTTCCCGAAGTGCGGAAACATAGGACTCCGGCGCCGATGCGTCCGTGATAACGACGTCGATATCACTGATGCTGGCAAAGCTGACGAGGTAGTCGTTTCCGAGCTTGGTTGAATCGCAGAGGACGACAACTTTGTGGGCGTTGGTGACCATCGCGGACTTGATCGCTGCCTCTTGGGCATCCGCCGTGGACAAGCCGTGATCCAAGGTCAGGGCATTAGTACCAATGAAGGCTACGTCCGCCCGCATAAGAGCCAGAGTGCGAAGCGCGGTGTCGCCGACCACGGCTTGGGTAATCGCACGAACGGAGCCACCCAGAAGCTGCACCTTCGACAGTCCCTTGTTGGCCAAGTTCAGCGCTATTGACAGACTGTTGGTCACGATTGACCACTGGCCAGCATCTTGCTGCTCGGCGATCAACTCTGCCAGGGTGCCGATGGTGGTTCCGGAGTCTAAAAACAGTCCCCCATTAGCTTCGGGGAGGAATTCGAGGGCTGCCCGGGAGATTGCTGATTTTGCAGTCGGGGCGGAGCGAAATCGAGCGTCGAGGGAGAACTCGGCTGTCTGAAATGTTTGGCTGGCAACTGCGCCACCGTGAACCCGGTGAACAACCCCCTC
This sequence comes from Corynebacterium atrinae, assembly GCF_030408455.1. NCBI lineage: Bacteria > Bacillati > Actinomycetota > Actinomycetes > Mycobacteriales > Corynebacteriaceae > Corynebacterium > Corynebacterium atrinae. The sequence continues at coordinate 1,558,964 of NZ_CP046977.1, read as the reverse complement.
CCGGTCCAGGACAGCGAGATCGCGACGAATGGTCTCGGCGGTAACGTCAAACCGACTAGCTAGCTCAGTGACGTTGACTCGCCCTTCGACGGCCGTCAAAGAGGCTATCTGCCGACGACGCTCCTCTGCATACATCACAATTTCCTCGCGTTCCCACACAATCGGTCGGGTAAATGCCCGTTTGTGCCATTCTCCCAAAAAATCGGGGGCAAAGCCCAACAAAGCGCATCACATTTGGTCCCATTCGGGCAATTCTGGGCCGAAAATCCGCGAAACAACCGCTCAGCGCGTTGAGTTATGTTTGTTACATCGGTAACGAGCGGCCCTTTTTCCTCGGCGCATCCCGAATTCGGGGGTAACGTCGGGATGCGACTGCATAGTCTAGCTCGCTGCGAGGGGGTTACATCAGACATCTGACGATGGGAGAGATGCAGTCCCTAGAGCTTACGAAGAACTGACACAATCTTGCCCATGATTTCCGCATGCTCGGCTGGGATTGGAGCGAAGTCATCGTTGTGGGGGAGTAACCACACGCCTGTGGAGTCTTTGTGGAACTCCTTGGCTGTGGCTTCACCCTCAATGAGGGCAGCGACAAACTCGCCCTGCTCTGCTACTGGCTGGGAACGAACAACGACCCAATCTCCGTCGAGAATGCCAGCATCCTTCATGGAATGCCCCACTACCTTGAGCATGAACAGCTCTCCCTCGCCGACGATGTCGGAAGGGAGCGGGTAGTACTCCTCCACATCCTGCTCGGCGAGGATGGGCGAGCCGGCGGCGATGCGTCCAACAACGGGAATGAAGTTTGTCGGGCTGGCGTCGGTAGGGGCATCGGGGTAGTTGGGTCCAGATGCCTCAGCTGCCGAGCGGCGCCCCGGCTTCTTTTTCATGTCGGTGGAAGGAAGGGTTCGTACATCAACGGCGCGCGGCTTGTTGGCGTCGCGGCGCAAGAATCCCTTCTTTTCCAGCTGCTTGAGCTGATAGGCGACGGAGGAGGTCGACTGTAGGCCAGCAGCGTCACCGATTTCCCGAATGCTTGGCGGGTAGCCACGGAGAACCACCGCATCCCTAATAACTTCGAGGATCCGGCGTTGGCGATCTGAAAGTTCGGAGGGGTCTGGTTTGCCGGTCGGGTCGACCTTCGGAGTTGAGCCACTGCGTGCCATGATTTTGGGTCCTTTGCGGTTGGGGTGTGGTTGTGGGGAAACGGGCTGGTTGAGGTGTCTAGTTCGAATGGTGGATTCTGCCGAGCCATCCATCACCTACATGTTTACCACGACTTGGTACGAATGTTCGAGATATTTTGCGGCGGGTGGACATTTTTTCGAACGGGTGCTATAAATCGAACATAGCAGCTACATCGAACATATGAACGTCATATCTGTTCGAGAGTGTCGGGTCCGCTCGATACTCTGACGCACATCGACGAAAGGATATCATCATGACCATCTCGCTCAATCGCACTACTGCAGGTCGCCGCGCTCCGCATGTCCGCATTTCCTCGCCTTCTGCGGTGGCTGTGTGGGAGCCTTCCGGTTATCGTGAGGCGGCGGCAGAGCAGCGAGTTGTTCGAACTCTACGCATTTCGGATCGAACGGAGCGGCGAGGTGAAGAGCTGGAATCCGTTCGAACAAATCCGGGTCCAACCAAGAAGACTGTCAGCCTTGGACGGCGCAGCCTTCAAGCTTTCGGAACTTACCTACTTGGTGCGGTGTTTGGCGTCTGCGTGGTTACCGCCGCCTTGTCGCAGAGTGGCACTGACTCCACCCCGGGGGCGATTGATACGGGATATAGCTACTCTTCTTCCCCGGCTGCTGCAGGCCAGTAGTCGAGCCAGCTACATCGTGATCGGCGGCGGGTACCATGAGCTCTGTGCCAGGCCAATGACTGGTGCGATCATCTCGCTCCCTGTGCTAGCTGAGGAAGTTCACTGTGTATTGCCCGTTTTGCCACCACGATCATTCCCGAGTCATTGACTCTCGCATCATTGATGCCGGCGCCGCGATTCGTCGTCGACGGGAGTGCACCGAGTGCCAGGGACGCTTCACCACCATCGAGAAAGCCGTCCTGTTGGTAGTTAAACGCAATGGCGTGACGGAGCCGTTCAGTCGTGACAAGGTCGTGCTTGGTGTGCGGCGCGCTTGTCAGGGTCGGGATGTTTCGGATGACGCGCTGAAGCGGCTTGCTCAAGAAGTAGAAGAGACCGTGCGTAGCCATGGCAGCTCACAGGTGCACGCCAACGCCATCGGCCTCGCAATCCTTGAGCCACTCCGCGCCTTGGACGAGGTGGCGTACCTGCGCTTTGCGTCCGTGTATAAGTCTTTCGAGTCTGCTGAAGACTTTGAATCAGAGATCCGGCTCATGCATCGAAGGGCTCGAGAGGAAGACTCGGCTGTGGATCGCTGATCGGTTCTTTAAATTAGCGGAGCTTATCCACTGCCTTTTCGATCCTGCGCAAGGAAATCGGACGGGCGGTACCGAGGCGTTGGGCGAAGAGGCTAATCCTAAGCTCCTCAATCATCCAGCGGATTTCTTTGACTTCTCGCGATTTCTCACGTCCTTTGGGGAGTTTTGCCAACTTGATGTCCAAGTACGACTTGGCTTGGTCAATCTCATCTTGTCGATCGGCGTCTTTGCCCGGGTCGAGTGACATCTCCTCGAGGCGAATGCGCATGCCTTGGAGGTAGCGGGGGAGATGTCGAAGGTGCTGCATGCCATGGACTGTGACGGCGTTTTTTGGCAGGAGGAAAGCTAACTGCGCCTTCATATCGTCGATGGCCTCGCCATCCCACTGCGAAAGCTCCTCGGCCACGGTGTGATATTCAACCAATGCGGGGGCGAGTCCCACGATAGAGCGTCTGACTACGCCAGCCACCTCGGGCTTAATCTTGGCGGCCAACGCGGTGAATTCGGCGGGGTCTCTGACGGGTCCGCCGTTTTCCACCATGAGATCGCGAACTGCGGCTACTCGGGCATCGTCGACAAGACCTGTGGCGCCGCCGTGTGGGTAGGTATCGACCGCTACTCGCTGTTGCAAGGGCAGACCCTTGACCATGGGGCTCGGTTGGACGGCGATCTGGCGAAGCAGCATGGTCAGGGTGGCCGTAAGCATTGAACTATCGGCTGCCGCCTTGGTGGGGTGTACTCGAACCTCGATCCCGGCTGGGGTCACTACCAATGCGGGATAGGCGATGACTTGGTGTCCGTCGACGACGGTTGGCACCTCTTCATCGATGATTCCAAGGGTGTCTGGAGTCCATTCCGATACTGCCTGGGACTCGGCCTTCCGGCTAAGTCGGCTGACTGAAGATGTAATGGAACCTGCCTGGCGAGAAACGAGGGCCGCGAGGACTTTGTCAGCGTCAATGACTTTTCCACGTTTGTCCACGGCTCCGAATGTCATCTTCAGATGGTCTGGGATAGCGGCAGGATGAAAGGAAGCGGCGTCGATATTCGGCCGTCCCATGGTGTGAAGGACCTCGGTGATCTGCTCGACGAGGGAACCCTCATAGGGGATCAGTCGGGGAAGAATCCGGGCTGCGAAATCTGGGGCTGGAACGACGGTGCGGCGCATTTCTTTGGGCAGAGTACGGAGAAGTTCCGTGATCAGCTCTTCCCGCAGCCCCGGAACAAGCCAATCAAAACCATCGGTGTCTAGACCTGCGAGGAGGGGAACTGGAATGAGAATGCTCACGCCGTCTTGTGGGTGTCCGGGCTCGAATCGGTAGGTCAGATCAAAGGTCATCGACCCTGTGCGCCAGCGATCGGGGAAGGCCTCCTCGGTAATGGTGTCGGCATCTTCGGCCAGGAGAGTGTCGGGATCGAAGTCGAGGAGGTGGGGGTGAATCCGCCGCTCTTTCTTCCACCAGGAATCGAAGTGGCGGCCGGTGGTGATGGTCTTGGGCAGTCGGGCATCGTAGAAATCGAACAGCGAGTCTTCGTCGACGACCATGCCGCGCCGGCGCGCCTTCTCCTCAACTTCTGCCGCCGATTCAAGCTTGCCCACATTGTCGTGGAAGAAGGTGTGATGAGTGGTCCAATCTCCTTCAATGAGCGCGTGCCGGATGAACATGTCACGTGCGGCCTCTGGGTCAACGACGTGATAGGGCACCACTCGGTCAGCGACGATGGTGACGCCGTACAACGTGGACTTTTGGTGCGCAATGCCGGAGGCGCGCTTGCGGGACCACGTTGGCTCAGAATGCTGATGTTTGAGCAGCGGGCCTGCTAGCTTCTCCACCCAGGAGGGCTCGATTTTGGCAACGTCTCTGGCCCATAGGCGAGAGGTTTCCACCAGTTCGGCCGCCATGAGGAACTCTGGTGGCTTTTTGGCAAGTGAAGAGCCAGGGAACACCATGAAGCGGGTGCCTCGGGCGCCCTTGAATTCGCGGGTATTGTCGTCGCGAGCGCCGATGTGAGAGAGCAAGCCAGCGAGTAGGGACTGGTGGATGGCGTCCGGGTCGCGTTCATCTGCAGATTCGTGGCGGGTAGTCCACCCCAGCTGGCGGGAAACCTCCCGTAGCTGGCGCACGAGGTCGTACCACTCACGGATACGCATGTAGTGAAGATATTCCTTCTTCATCCGCTTACGGAAGGCATTGCCGGTGAGGTCGTCTCGGGATTGACCGATGTAGTCCCACAACTTGAGGAAGGAGAGGAAGTCGCTGGTGGGTGACTTGAAGCGGGCATGAGCCTGGTCGGCCTGTGCCTGGAATTCCAGTGGTCGTTCGCGCACATCCTGGATGGTCATGGCGGCGACGATGACCAAGACGTCGTCAAGCACTCCCAATCGATTCGCTTCGACGAGCATGCGGGCCATGCGGGGGTCGACGGGGAGGCGGGCAATATCACGTCCGACGGGGGTGAGAGTTGGTTGGCCGTCGCGTTCTTCCTCATTGAGCGCACCGAGCTCGTGGAGGAGCAAAAGCCCATCCCGGATGGCACGGTTTTCGGGCGGTTGGACGAAGGGGAACTCCGTGATGTCGCCCAGCCGCATGAGTGCCATTTGCAGGATGACGCTGGCCAGGTTCGTGCGCAGAATCTCGGGGTCGGTGAATTCCGGACGTGATTCAAAGTCCTCTTCTGAGTAGAGCCGGATGGCAATTCCGTCGGCCACACGGCCGCAGCGGCCGGAGCGCTGGTTGGCGCTGGCCTGCGAGATCGGTTCAATCGGGAGGCGCTGAACTTTGGTGCGTGTGGAATAGCGGGAGATACGCGCGGTACCGGTATCCACGACATAGCGGATGCCGGGAACGGTCAACGAGGTCTCGGCAATGTTGGTGGACAACACGATTCGGCGCCCCGCGTGAGGTTGGAATACGCGATGCTGTTCTTGGTTAGACAAGCGGCCAAACAGCGGTGTGATCTCGACTCCTTTCCACTTTCGGCCCGCCATTGCTTCCATGGCGTCCCGAATATCACGTTCGCCGGGGAAGAAACACAGGATATCGCCGGGACCTTCTGCCATGAGCTCTTCGCATGCCTCACACACGGCGTCGAGTGGATCCTGGTCGACGACCTTTCCAGCCATCTTGAATTCCATGGGCTGGTAGCGGATTTCCACGGGGTAGGTGCGCCCCGAGACCTCAATGATTGGCGCGGGATTGCCTTGAGCGTCGGAGAAGTGGTTGGCGAAACGCTCTGGATCGATCGTGGCTGAGGTGATGATGACCTTGAGGTCGGGGCGCTTCGGTAGTAGTTGACGCAGGTAACCCAGGATGAAGTCGATATTAAGGGAACGCTCGTGCGCCTCGTCAATGATGATCGTGTCGTAGGCATTGAGGTTTCTATCGCGCTGCATTTCAGCGAGCAAGATGCCATCAGTCATCAGTTTTACGGCGGACGTAGGGGAGACGCGGTCGTCGAAACGAATCGCATAGCCAACGGTCTCACCGATCTCTTGCCCCAATTCCTCGGCGATGCGCTCCGCCACCGTGCGGGCGGCGAGACGACGCGGCTGAGTGTGGCCAATGAGGCCACGGCGTCCGCGTCCGAGTTCGAGGCAGATCTTAGGGATCTGCGTTGTCTTTCCGGAGCCGGTTTCACCTGCGATGATGACGACTTGATTGGCTTCGATAGCCTCAGCGATGTCATCCCGCCGGGCGGAAACGGGAAGAGACTCCGGATAGTCGATTTCCGGTACTGCGGCGTCAATCAAAGCCCGCTTATCGACGGCCGCGTCAATGTCACGGTTGATCGCCGCCAGCGCCTTCGGCGCCTTCGCCTTGTGCAGGCGACGACGGAAGGCGCGCTCGTCGGCAAGTGAAACTTCCGGAAGGCGTGCCAGGAGGTCCGCGCGGGTAAGAGAGAAAGGTTCAGTAGTCATAGCTGTTCTTGGATGTTACCTCGTGAGAAAGGCGGTAACCTTGGACGCGAATCGACGAAAGGATTCTGTTGCCATGGATACGCCTGGAAACGACCCCTACCCCTCCACTCCGCATCCCGAAGACCAGCCCAATTACGGATACGGGAACTGGCAGGAATCGTCCCAGCCTTCGCCCGACCAACCGACGGGTACGGGCAAGGTCAACGTTTTGGATGCGATCGGTTGGGGTTTCAAAGCCATGTTCCGGACGCCACTCATCTGGGTTCTTGGTTCGTTCTTGGTCTTGTTGGCATCAGCGGTAGTGAGCTTTTCCGTTGACTTCGCCTTCCGCGCGGATTCCTCGGACACCTCCTACCAACTCAGCACCGGCTACCAGGGGATTCAACTGCTTCTGTCGGTGGCAATGGCGATAGTGGGCATCTTTGTCGTCCACGGCTCCCTAAAGCAGGTCGACCAGCCAAAGGTGAAGCTGGCTGACTTCTTCAGCAACGTCAATTTCCTTCCCTCTTTGGTCACGATGATCCTTGTGCAAGTCATCAACGGAGTCATCATGGCCGTGATTGTCCTGCCCGTCATCTGGCCGGTGTTTACCACCGATCCCACGACGTGGGGGGATGACACTGAGGCCATGGCCATGCTCGGGCGACTGCTGGGCGCGCTGGCACTGCTGATCCTCGTGGCAGTCCTGATCTCGCCGTTGACGTCCTACATCCTTTATTACGTGGTGGATCGCCGAGAAACAGTAACCGGGGCATTTAGGGCCGGAGTGAAAAACAGCCTGGCCAACTATCCCAAGCTGTTGCTCTTCCACTTCCTGGCCATCCTGGTAATGGTGTTGGCGGCGCTGATTACCTTTGGATTTGCCATGATCATTCTCATGCCCGCCTGGTTGCTCATCTCGGCGATGCTTTACCGCCAAATGTCCGGGGGAGCGCTGCCGGTTCCCGATCAGCGGTAAGCGGCCACGGCCTCGGTGTAGGCGGCCGTAGCCAACTCGCCGAGGGCTTCGAACTCCTTAGATCGAGAGCTGGAGCTGCGGTACACCAGGCCGACCTCGCGCTGGGCCGTAATGTCTTCGCGGAACCGGGCGGTGGCGAGACCGGGGCGAGAGCATTCGGTCTCCACCGCTGACAAGGGGGCCAACGTTGCGCCGAGCCCACTGGCCACGAGTTGAGTGACGGTGGTCAGGGAGGACGCTCGGGTATCCGAATTGGTTACTTCAGAAGGATTCAAATCCGCGGCCCGGCATAGATCAATGATTTGGTCGTGGAGGCAGTGCCCGTCATCCAACAGCAGTAGGTTGAGGCCGTCTAGAGATTTCAAGATGAGATCGGTCCGGCCCGCCAGGGGATGGTCTTCGGTGACAACGAGGACGAAGTCCTCCTCATAAAGTCGCTTTTCGACGACGCTCGGCGCACCCGAGGGAAGCGCCATGAGGCCGAGATCAATGTGTCCATCACGCAGCATTTCCAGCAAGTGGTGCGTTTGGTCTTCGATAATGCGCGGCTCAAGCTCTGGGTATGCCTCCGTGAGAGACCTCAGCAGTGCTGGCAAGATATATGGCGCAATTGTGGGGATGATTCCAATGGTTAGCGGCCCGCTCAGAGTCCCACCGTTGCCTCGTGACTGGACAAGGAAGGCATCTGCCGCGTCGAGGGTGGCCTTGGCATAAGGGAGGAGAGCTTCGCCTGCGGAGGTGACGATCACCCGACGAGTAGAGCGCTCGATCAACTGCATGTTGAGCCCCTGCTCTAATGCGACCAGAGCCTGGGACAACGAGGGCTGGGAGATTCCGAGCTTGGCTGCGGCGGAGCCAAAGTGTTTGTTCTCCGCGATGGTGACAAAGGTGCGCAGCTGAGACAGGGTAGGACGGTACTCCTTATTGTGCATGCCTATCACTATATACACACTTGCAAGATTTGTTTATTGACGTACGTCGAGAGGAGGCGCATAATGGATGGCGGCCATCACCGGCTTGCCCTTTCCGGGGCGGCCCTGATGGCGGAGAGTTGCACCGGTCACATTGGCCGGTTGCCCCCAAGATTTCGACGTTTCTAGAAGGAGACACTCATGGCAATCCTGACCGTTGGCGAAAAGTTCCCCGAGTTCGAACTCACCGCATTGAAGGGTGGTGACCTGCACGGAGTCAACGCTTCGCAGCCCGAGGATTACTTCGAGACCGTCTCCTTGGACAAGTACGAAGGTAAGTGGAAGATTGTCTTCTTCTACCCGAAGGACTTCACTTTTGTCTGCCCGACCGAGATTGCCGCCTTCGGCAAGCTCGACGAAGAGTTCCAGGACCGCGACACCCAGGTCCTCGGCGGCTCCACCGACAATGAGTTTGCTCACTTCAATTGGCGTGCCACCCACCCGGAGCTCAAGGACGTTCCATTCCCGATGTTCGCTGACATTAAGCACGACCTCATCCGTGCCCTCGGCGTCGAGAACGCCGCTGGCGTGGCCGATCGCGCGACCTTCATCATCGACCCCGACGGCATCATCCAGTTCGTCTCCGTCACCCCGGACGCAGTCGGCCGCAACGTCGACGAGGTGCTCCGTGTCCTCGACGCCCTGCAGTCGGAAGAGGTCTGCGCTTGCAACTGGCAGGCAAACGACCCGACCAAGAACATCGACAAGCTCGCCGTCGTGCAGGAAGGCCTGAAGTAATCTATGTCGATCGATAACCTGAAGGCGGCTCTGCCGGAGTACGCCAAGGACCAGAAACTCAACCTCGGAGCCTTGACTCGTTCGACCGAGCTCAACGAGCAGCAGCTTTGGGGAACCATGCTGGCCTGTGCCGCTGCCACCCGCAATGACACGGTCTTCGCTGAGATCGCCGAAGAGGCCAAGGAGCACCTCTCTGAGGAAGCTTTCGAGTCCGCCCTTGGCGCCGCCACCGTCATGGCAATGAACAATGTTGGCTACCGCGCCAAGCACTGGCTCGGAGACGATTTCGCTCAGGTCAAGTTCGGCCTTCGCATGAACATCATCTCCAAGCCCGGCGTGGACAAGGCTGACTTCGAGCTGTGGTCACTGGCTGTCTCTACCATCAACGGCTGTGAGTTCTGTGCTGTCGCACATTCCAACACCGTGCGCGAAGAGGGACTGACCAAGGAACAGGTATGGGAGTCCGTTAAGGTCGCCGCCGTTCTGCAGGCAGTTGCCCAGGCAGTCCAGATCGAGGCTGCTCGCTAAGAGCCCACGAGCAAGGGCCCGTGACCGTTTGGTCACGGGCCCTTCATGGCGTTTCTGGAGCTAGTTAGCGGCGATCTTGAGCTCTGCCAGGTCGTTGCCGGATTGATCGTCGAGGTTGACCTCCCATTGCAGACGGCCATTTTCTTCGTCCAAGTCGGCATCATCCAGTACGCCGTCTGGGTGCTGAATCAGTGCCTGGCGGATGGCATCTTCGGCGGTGAGCGTGGCGTTTTGAGCCTTGATCACATCATCGCGATCGCTCTCGCGGTCATCTTCGGTCACATTGCCCGCGGAGTCGACCGTGAGGTCGAAAATTTCATCACCCACTACGACGTCAATGTCGTAGTGCCCGCCGCGGTTGTCACGGTCGATGCTGACGATGATGCCGCCGGAATGGGCGGTGAGGACGGCATCGATCGCGGCGATAACCGGATCCTCACCAGCCACGGCAGGGGCGGTGGAAGCGGGCTGTGTCGGTGCTTCCGAGGTGACGGTGGCCGTGTCAGTGGAGTTTGAGCAGGCGACCAGGGCAAGGCTCACAGAGGTAGCTACGGCGGCGAGCTTAATGGCACGAATTGTCAAAATACTCACTCCTGAGTTTGATGCGCGGACATTGCTGTACTGAAAAGGCTACTTGGCTAGTCCGCAAAACACATTAAAGTTCCTTCATCGAAGAATGTGCGGGGAGGGAACCAGGCGGTCGTCGATAAGCAACACCCACGCAGTGGGTGAGGGGTTACACCTGCACCAACTCCAGCGAACGCAGACGGACTTCGCCTGCCTCGTCCGAGGCATCGAGATCGATGGTGGCGACGAATTGGAAAGAGTTATCGCCCTCTGGATCCTTAATGATCTGGCGGGCGGTCCACAACCGACCCTGATCCGCAGTGAGTTGGAAATACTGTGAAGAACGGGCATCTAAACCGGTATCCATATCGGCGTACTCGTCGAAATAGTCATCCAGGGCGGTGCCGAAGTCCGGCTTATCCTCCCGGTCGAGATACTCGGTGAGCCGAGCCAGATCCGCTTCCTTCTCGTAGGCGAACAGCTCGACGAACCGCCACATGAGGTTACGGACCATGATGGTGAAGGCACGACGGTTGGAGGTCAACGCCGAGGGATCTTCGACACCGAAGGCAAGCTCGCGTTCGAGGGCTTCCTTGGAAATCGGCGTGTCCTCATCTGCCATGTGCGCCCACTCATCGACGAGCGAGGAGTCGACCTGCTTAATGAGCTCGCCGAGCCATTCGACGACGTCATCGAGCTGTTCCGTTGAATGATCTTGGGGAATGGAGTTCTTCAACGTGCGCCAGGCATCAGTGAGGTAGCGCAGGACGACGCCCTCGGAACGAGCCAGGCCGTAGGTCGCAATGAGGTCCGAAAAAGTCATCGCGCGCTCGATCATTTCGCGGATGACAGACTTCGGAGATAGCTCAAATTCCCGCGCCCAAGGGTTACCCTCGCTGAAGGTGGTGAACGCCTCCTCGAGCTCTTCGGCGAGCGGTTTGGGCCACGTGACGTCCTCAATAATCGCCATCCGCTCCGTGTAGTCGACCCCCTCAGCCTTGAGCGCGGCGATCTCCTCCCCACGCTCAGCCTTCTGCTGGGCGATGAGGACCTGCCGGGGATCATCCAGGATCGCTTCATAGGTTGAGATAACGTCGAGCAAGTAGGTGTCAGACTCGGGGTCCAACAACGTCAAGGCGGCGAGAGCAAAGGGAGACAACGGCTGGTTGAGCGCGAAATCCCGTGGTAGATCCAATGTCAGGTGGTAGGGGCGGCCTTCCTCGTCTATCCCATCCTTGGCCTTGACCACGACGTCTGCATCGAGCAGACCTTGGAACAGCTCTAGGGCGGTGAGGATATCGCGGTTCTGCTTAGCGCGAGTGTCGTGGTTACCACGGAGCAGATGCTTGAGATGCTCATAGCCATCACCAGGGCGGGCAATGACATTGATAAGCATGGAGTTGCTGACCTTGAACTGCGAAGTCATCGGCTCCGGCTCCGCGCTGGTCAAACGTTCGTACGTCTTCTCCGACCACGTCACCTCGCCCTCCCGAGCGGACTTCTTACGCAGCTTCTTCAACTTCTTGGGATCCGTGCCCGCGCGCTGCCGCAGGCGCCAGTTCTCAATTTCGTGCTCGGGGGCTTCGATGACTACTGTGCCGATGGTATCGAAGCCAGCCCGCCCCGCCCGCCCGGCGATTTGGTGGAATTCGCGGGACTTGAGAATCCGTTGCTTAACCCCGTCATACTTGGCCAGGCCGGTGAACAACACCGTGCGGATGGGCACGTTGATGCCCACGCCCAGGGTGTCGGTGCCGCAGATAACCTTGAGCAGACCGGTTTGGGAGAGACGCTCCACCAAGCGCCGGTATTTGGGCAGCATGCCCGCGTGGTGAACCCCAATGCCACGGCGCAGCAGCTTGGACAGTGTTTTGCCATACGTGGTGGTGAATTTGAAATCACCAATCTCGGCAACGATCTTGTCCTTCGTGGCATCATCAATAATCTTCAGCGAAGTCAGTGCCTGGGCACGTTCCGTTGCCTCCCGCTGGGAGAAATGAACAACGTAAATGGGGGCCTTGCCGTCTTTGAGTAACTCCTCGATCGTCTCATGCACCGGCGTGTAGACGTAAGAAAACTCCAGCGGAACCGGCCTTTCGGAACCTGCCACCAAGGTGGTGGTGCGGCCAGTTCTTTCGCTGAGGTCTTGTTGGAGGAAGCTCGTGTCGCCGAGCGTGGCCGACATGAGGAGGAACTGTGCTTTGGGGAGTTCCAGGAGCGGAACCTGCCACGCCCATCCTCGTTCGGGATCGGAATAGTAGTGGAACTCGTCCATCACCACCTGATCGATGTCCGCAGCGGCGCCATCGCGCAGGGCGATGTTGGCGACAATCTCCGCCGTGGCCGCGATAATCGGCGCGCGGCCATTGACGGTCGCATCGCCCGTCATCATTCCGACATTCTCCGGCCCGAAGATCTCACACAGTGCAAAGAACTTCTCGCTGACCAGCGCCTTGATCGGCGCGGTATAGAACGACCGCTGCCCGCGAGCCATGGCAATAAAGTGGGCGGCATTAGCCACCATCGATTTACCCGAGCCGGTGGGGGTAGCCAAGATGACGTTATCCCCGGCCAGGATCCCCAAAGCAGCCTCTTCTTGCGCCGGATAAAGGGAAATGCCGCGACCCTGAACCCACGACAGGAACGAATCAAAAATTGATTCATCCAGCAGGGGCGCAGGGACGTCGGAGAGGTCGGGGAGCATCTGGGCGAGGTTCACACCATCAAACCTAGCGGGTTGCCCCGACACGGAGGCCCGACTATTCCCGATTACTCATCATCGCTGAGGTCAGTGCCTTCTTCGGGCCCCTCAGGACCTGCGGGATCTTCTGAGTTGCGATCCACATCGTCGAGGGTGGCTAGGAACCGCTCAAACTCTTCACCGATCTCGTCGCCGGTCGGCATTTCACGCTCACTAGGCAGCATGGCCTGAGGGTTCTTCGAGCGGTAGTTCTCCAACTCCTCGTCAAACTGGTGCTCCAGTTGGCGCACCACGTGCTGAATCTCCGCGGAGTCCTCGATCTGTTCACCCAACTGAGCGGCCACCCGCTCCATGTCATGGGTGAGGCTGCCCAGCGGGAACTCCAAGTCGGCGGCCTGGGCCACCGAAGAAAGAAGCTCACGGGTCGCCTCGGGGTAAGGAGAAGCCGCCAAGTAGTGGGGAACATGAGCGGTGTAACCACCCACGTTGCGCCCTCGCTTGTGCAGCGCACGCTCGATCATCATCGATGCTGAACCTGGCATGACCAGCTTGGAATCATAGGTAAACATCCCGCCGACGAGCCCTAGGGAGTTACCGTGGCCGGAAACTACGAGGGGCCGGGTGTGGGGGACTGCCATCGGTGCTGAGTACAAGCAGATGGTTTGTTCGACCCCAAACTTCTCGACGAGATCCGCGACGGCTTCGGTGAATGCTGCCCAGCGCAGATCGGGCTCGGGTCCGGAAAGCAGCAGAAACGGAGTGCCCGCAGTGTCCTTGACCACGCGCATCCCGAGAGAAATGTCTTCCATGTCGGTGATGCGATGGTGGTCCATCGTTACCGCTGGACGGCGGGAACGGTAGTCAATGAGTTCATCATTGTTGAATGACGCTACAGGGCGAGAATCCAGCGCCGCCAAGAGATGGTCAGCGCTCGCCTCGACCGCATGACCAGCGTCAGCATATCCCTGCAGCGCGACAATGAGGGTGGGGCCGCTTTTGGCGTCCGCGCCCATTTCCGGAGTCGGGTATTCCAATTCGTACATACCACGCTCGTTGTCCTGCATACCCTTCATCCTCCTTCATTTGAAGCAAAAACCGCTGCTAGAGCTTCTCGCCCCCGCTGGACCTGGTGGCCTACGTCGGTCACCCGTTCTGCAGTCGCAGAGGACAGCTCTTGAACGGCAGATATCCTCTTCAACACAGCGTGCGGGGAAGTTAATCCCGCGAACTCTCCACTGTGTTCACCCTGACATCTTGGCGGAATGGCAACCGTCCGGTGGCAACAGTGTATTCGGTCCATCGTGCCGTACTTGGTTCCAACGTGCCACCACCGCCCCTGCCTCCTGTGGATAACTGGAATTTTCATCCACAGATCTATTCAGCCGATAGCAGTCCTCTTCCTCCCCGCCCCGCTGGCTTGCATGATCGACAACATGACCAATTCATTTCGCACCTCTAATGCCCGACTGGACGGCCCCGGCCAACTCATTGCTAACCTCCCAGGTTTTCTAGGTTTCTATCCAGAGGACTCGCTGATATTTGCTGCCCTCGAGAAGACCAAAAGCCCCGGTAGCTTTAAGCTCGGTCCCATCCTTCGAATAAACCTGGAAGATATACCCCTGGTACCTCGGGTTCTGGCCTCGTTGAAGGACTACGAAGTCGAGTTTTCTTCCGTGTTGAGTTTCCTCGTCACCGAGCGTGATAGGGAAGAAGTCATGCTGTCCGGAAGGGACATCAGTCTGCTTGCCGCTAGCAATGGAGTTCACCTGGAGGGCATCTGGTGGGCCGAGAGAGTCCTTTCTGGCGAGCCATACCACTGTCTCTTCGGTCCGCCTTTCGGTGCCGGGCCACCGTCTCCGGCCTGTCACAGCGGAGTGATTCCTCCCGTGACCCAAGCTGTGTCGCTCGGCAAACTAGCGGAGCACGGGGAGCTTCCGGAGATTAGTCGACTGGACGCCTTTCGGCACGTTGCTCGGGACAACCACCGCGTAACCGACTGCGAAGCCGAACAACTTTCCGATTTCGCCCGCAGCTACGCCATCGAGTTGGTTACCCAGATCACGGAAACATCGCCCTACAGGAAGGCTTTCCACCCAGGCCCGTGGGACACCGTTGACGGGATCGTCGAGGATGTGGGCTACCTTCTCACTGAAATTGAGGAGCAGGACCTGAGCGTCGAGGAGCTCATGGATCAGCAAGAAATCCTCCTCAGTGCAGCAGTTTTCCTCTCGGCGAATTTGCTGCGAGACATCATCCTGGAGGATCTCGTTGTTCGCCCAAGACCGGCGGCCCGCCTTATGTTGGCACTCGCCCGCACCTTCGGCGGCAGCATCCGAGCCAATGCCCTGTGTGGCTATTCAGTGGCCTATCTTAGGCAGGGACTCTCCATGCGGGCCTTGCCGGCGCTTTCTAGGGCAGTGGAGGAATTTCCGGGGCACACGCTGAGCGAGATGCTGCACATCAACTGCCATCTGGGCTTGTTCGACAACGTCATTGATCGCGTCAGACGTGGAAGCCGCAGCGTGCGGATTACGTACGGGATCGCTGATCCCGAGCATTCCGACGCCGCGGCCTAGGCCTGGCTGGTCAACGTCCCGTTAGCGCCGAGCAGAGTATGCCCGATCGCCAAGTTGGCTGGTAAACGCCCAAGCATCTTCAACGATAGTTGGCAGGTCGGTGCGGGAGGGGGCCCAGCCCAGCTCAGACTTGATCTTCTCCGATGAGGCGATGAGGACGGCTGGGTCGCCAGCTCGGCGCGGGGCCACTTCGGCTGGAATGGCATGACCGGTCACTCGACGGCATTCCTCAATCACTTCGGCTACCGAATACCCATCTCCGGAACCAAGGTTAAAAATGCGGTGGGTGCCAGGAGAGTTGGTCTGCAGTGCGAGGACGTGGGCGTCGGCGAGGTCGCGGACGTGGATGTAGTCACGGACACAGGTGCCGTCGTTGGTCTCCCAATCATCGCCGAAGATGAAAATCTTATCTCGGTGCCCCAAAGCCACCTGTAGGACCAGGGGAATGAGGTGGGTTTCAACTTCGCGGTTTTCCCCGATGAGGCCGTAGGCGCCAGCCACGTTGAAGTAACGCAGGCTGGTCGCGCCTAGTCCATGGGCATGAGCATAGGAGGTAATGGCGTAGTCGATGGAAAGTTTCGTTGCGCCGTAGGGGTTAGTCGGCGCGGTCGGCATGTCTTCGGTGATGGGGACCTGCTCCGGCTCGCCATAAGTGGCAGCGGTGGAAGAGAATACCAAGTTGTTCACGCCATGCGCCCGCATAGCATCAAGCAGACGGAGAGTGGTCACTACATTGTGCTGCCAATACTCTTCCGGTTTGTCCATCGATTCGCCCACGAGGGAGCGGGCAGCGAAGTGAACAATTCCGTCAAAGCCACCCTCGGCAAGAACTTTGTCGGCTACTTCGCGAACATCTCCTTCCACCAGGCGGGCACCGTGGGGCACGGCGTCGCGGTTTCCGGTAGAGAAGTTGTCGATAATCGTGACATCGTGACCGGCTTCCAACAGCACGGTGGCGCAGACACTTCCGACGTAGCCGGCACCGCCGGTGACGAGGAGCTTCATGGGTGTGGGAGACCTTTCTCGATGCTGCTCAGGCAGTAGTTACACGCGTTCCACGCGAATGGCGTGGGCCAGTTCGGGCGATACCTTGACTTCGTCTGACCCGGCAGTAATGAGGACGGTGCCGTTGTCGTTGACCACCGTGGCGGTATCGCCGACCTGGATACCGGCATCGCGCAGTGCGGCAAACTGCTCAACGTCGACCTGCAGGATTTCGTTGAGCTGCACGATCCGCACCTCTAAAGCTTCGCCTTCGGGTAGATCGACAGCCCGGACGCCGCTGTCGGTGGAGCTGATATTGCCCGCCCCGAGCTCTTCGAGGCCCGGAATCGGGTTGCCGAAGGGAGATCGTGAGGCGTCATCGAGCACAGTGACCAGGCGTTCTTCGACGGCCTTGCTCATCACGTGCTCCCAGCGGCAGGCTTCCTCATGGACTTGGGAGATTTCCATGCCGAGGATGTCAGTAAGCAGGAGCTCGGCGAGCCGGTGTTTGCGCATGACGGCGGTAGCCAGTTCGCGACCCTTCTCGGTCATCTCGAGGCTGCGGTCAGGTCGGACGACGACCAAATCATCACGCTCCATGCGTGCAACCGTTTGGCTAACCGTCGGACCAGACTGCTCGAGGCGTTCGGCAATGCGGGCGCGCAGAGGTGTAATGCCCTCTTCTTCGAGTTCGTAAATAGTTCGCAGGTACATCTCGGTGGTATCGACCAAGTCCTTCACGAGGGAGACCCTTTCTAGAGTGAACTGAGGGACTCATCGCAGGAGGTTCCGGCGGGAGTCAATGTGTATTACCTTAGCTTAATTGCCGGGGCCCGTCGTTGAGATCACACCGACCGATCTCGGGAGCCGCAGGTAGGCGGGAGAAAAGCCCGCCAGTTCCTTAAGCAGAATTAAGGCACTGGCGGGCTCGTCGAGAAATGGTGTTTACATGGCGTATTCGCGTAGGCGCTCTGCGCGGTGCCCGTCGCGGAGCTTGCTCATGACCTCGCGCTCGATTTGGCGGACTCGCTCACGGGATAGCCCAAAGCGGCGACCAATCTGGTCGAGGGTGCGGGGTACACCATCGTCGAGGCCGTAGCGCAGGCGGATAACGTCCTGCTCACGCTCCTCGAGCGTATCCAACACGGCGCGAATATCAGAGTGGCGCATGGAAGCCACCACGGCGGTCTCCGCGTCGGTGGCTTCCGCGTCCTCGATGAAGTCACCCAAGGGGGCTTCTTCGTCCGCGCCCACCGGCATGTCCAGGCTCACCGGATCGCGAGACTGGCGCAGCAGCATTTCGATCTTGGACTCGTCGATTCCAGATTCCTCTGCGAGCTCCTCGTTCGTTGCTTCACGCCCGAGCGACTGGTACAACTCACGCTTGATACGAGAAAGCTTATTTACCTGTTCCACGAGATGAACGGGGAGGCGAATGGTGCGCGATTGATCGGCCATGCCACGGGTAATTGCCTGGCGGATCCACCACGTTGCGTACGTAGAGAACTTAAAGCCCTTGGCGTAGTCGAACTTTTCCATGGCGCGAATGAGCCCTAAGTTTCCCTCCTGAATGAGATCCAGCAGGGGCATGCCACGGCCGGTGTAGCGCTTTGCCAGGGAGACGACGAGCCGAAGGTTAGCTTCCAGCAGGTGGGAACGAGCCTTATTGCCCTCCTTGACCAAGACCTTCAGGTCGCGTTTCATGGCGCGAGTGAGCTGCTTGTCCGGAGCAGTTAACAAGTAGTCGGCATAAAGTCCGACCTCGATGCGCTGGGCGAGTTCCACTTCATCTTCAGCGGTCAACAGAGCGGTTTTGCCGATTCCGTTGAGGTAGACGCGGACGAGGTCCGCCGAAGGGTTGTCATTAGTTTGCCCACGACGGCTGCCGCGGTCGCGGGACTCCTCAACATCCAATTCCTGCGGGGAAGGGTTTGTCATGAGTACAGCCTCCTGTGGTTTCGCCAGTCTTAATATGACAACGCACTACCCCTGTCATTTGTTCCCGGAAACTCTCAGCAGGGTTGTTCAGCATTCAACGAGGACGGTAAAGGGTCCTTCATTGACCGAGGTGACCTGCATGATGGCACCGAATTTTCCTTCCTCCACGTGGATTCCGCGGGCTTTCAAGCCTGCGGCGATCCGCGCCACGACGGGTTCAGCGATTTCCCCCGGTGCGGCATCCGACCAGCTGGGCCGCCGTCCCTTTTTCGTTTGACCATGCAGGGTGAACTGACTCACCAACAATACTGACGCCCCAGCATCCTCAACGCTGAGTTCTCCCTCGAGGATCCGCAGTTCAGCGATTTTGCGCACCATGGTTTCCCAGGCATCAGCGGCATCGTCGCGCCCGACACCGACCAGTGCCAGCAATCCCGGGCCAATCGCGCCGACGATGTCGCCGTCTACTGCGACAGATGCTGAGCTCACTCGAGTGAGCACCGCCTTCATTCTTCGTCTCCCGCCAGGTCGACTGGCACGATCATGCCGCGCCGAATGAGGTCCACAAACGCCGGCAGGGCCAGCTGCATGAGCTCTTCCTCCTCATAACCCTGCGCCATCGCATACAGTCCGATCGTCTCGCCTAAGCTGAGACCCTGCGGGTGCAGCCCGGCCACCAGGGCAGCAACATGCTTATCGACGTCGTGACTCCACCGCGGGCCGTCCGTCCTGGTCAGCCGCAAAGCAGCCTCCACGAAACCGACCTCTGCTTCAGTGTCTGCCCTGGAAATGCTCTCCTTGACAAGGCCGGGCCGGGCAAAGAAGCGAGCAGACATGATGTCCTCGACTCCGCGGTTCCGCAACCACTGAGCGCGCAGAAAGTACTCTTCGACTTCCGGGCCGAGGGGATCGCTGAACGCCTGAGTCATTGATTCGGCGACGACCTCGGAAGGGGCATCGCCGATGTTGCGCAGGGCCACGAAGCCAAATCCGATGCCGGTGACGTTGTGGGACTCGAAGTGATCGAGCCACGCGTTGGTGCGAGCCTCACCCTCCGGTGACAAGGGATCGACTGTCTCATCACGCAGCCACGTCCCTACATGCAGTGCGGGATCGGCGACGTCTCTTTGGAGGAACCACGCCGACACTCCGACGTCCGGTATCCACGAGGCGACCCGTTCCTCCCACGTGGATTCTGGGGTATGCACCCACGCCGCCAAAAGGTGTGCCGTCCCTCCCTCGGCTAGATACTCGGCTGCTTGAGATACGACGAGTTCACTGGCGGAGTCGAGGTTTAGCCCAGAGTCCCGGTAGACGTGACCCACGTTCGGGAGTCCGACCACGAAGGGCGGGTTGGCCACGATCCGGTCGAATCTGCGGCCCGCCACCGGCTCGAACCAGGGCCCCTCCAGTAGTTCGATGTCGCTGGCTCCGGCCGCGGCGAACGTTGCCTCGGCGAGGTCAAGAGCGCGGGGATGGATATCGGTGGCGGTAATTGCCTCGGCGTAACCGATCTGCCCAAGTGCTTGCACACCCGAGCCCGTGCCCAGATCCAGGACCGATCCGGTGAGGGTGGCGGGTGTGGCTTGTAAAAGCGACAAGCTAGCCCCGCCGACGCCGACAACATGGTCCGGGCCGGGGACAATGCCTGTAAAGGAGGCGTCGCCATCGGAAAAGACCCACCGGTTGATGCCGACGATGGTGTGGGGCTGGACATCCAAGATGACTCGAACTGTACCGTGAGGGTCGACGTCTGCCAGGCGGGCGTCGATAAGCGAAGCTGCCAGGCTCGCGCCCACCAGATCCGCGAAGGCGGTGGCCGGGAGGGGATCGCGGAGGATGAAAGCGCGGATGAGGCCTGCGAAGCGGGAGCCATCCGCCGTGGCCCGACGCACGACGGCGGGCTCGCGGCGATACAGGGCAGCGTGGACGTCGGGGCCCAGGTATGCCGCTATGCCATCGGCGGTGAAACCGACGTCCTGGAATACCCGGACGAGCTCGGGAGCAAGCTGTGTAAGGGGAGAACGGGTCACGGGTGGTGGCCTTCCGAAGATTCATCGTGGTCAATAACGTCAGGAGCGGTCGCCGGCGGCAGTGCCGGGGGAGAGGGGGCTTCCACTGCTTCTCGACGCCGCGCCTCCAACTGCGCGTAGTACTCGCGCGCAGCGGCCGGCTTATACACCTGAGCGGTGCGCTTATCCCTCGGCTCCCCATGCCCATTGGCAATGACCACCGCTATCCACGGTAGCGGTACTGAAATGAGAAACAACACACCCGAGATCCACCAGTTTTCCCACCACAGGTACGAGGCCGCACTGAGCAACAGAAAGGGGAGTCGGGAGAGCTGCAGCCAGGAATACGCCCGCTCGCGATGGCGGCGATCTTGCTCGGGAGAACGCCGGGCATCAGTAATCAGCTGGGCGTTACGCCGCCCAAATCTCCGCGGACGACGTTGTGGCTGCCCATCATCGGGCTCGTCGTCGAAGGTGTGCTGATTCATACTGATCAGGGTAGCCCTGTGTGCCAAAGATAACCCCGTGGGGCATGATGGTGGGCGTGAGAACTAGTACGAAGACCATCGAACGCCCCGACGTCACCGAAGACACGCAGCTCGACGACGGAACCCCGAAGTTCTTCCACTATGTCAAGAAGAACCAGATCGTCGATTCCGCTGTGAGCGGGAAAATGGTCGTCGCCCTGTGCGGCGAGACCTTCCCGGTGACCAAGTCTGCCAAGCCCGGTTCCCCCGTCTGCCCCGACTGCGAACGGATCTACCAGGGCCTGCGCAAGAAGTGAGTGGGGGGAACAAGGGGCAGCTGCGCGCCTGGCAGCGGGCGGCACTGACCAAATTTCTGCTCCATAAGCCTAAGGACTTCCTTGCCGTCGCCACCCCCGGTGCCGGCAAGACGACCTTTGCGCTCCGCGTGGCCACGGAACTGACCTCCACTCGCGTCGTCGACCGAGTCATCGTCGTTGTTCCCACTGAACACCTCAAGGTTCAGTGGGCGGAGGCGGCTGCCCGTGTCGGTTTGTCGCTCGACCCATACTTCACCAACTCCTCGGCGGTGAACCCGGCTTATGACGGCGTGGTGGTCACTTACGCCCAGGTCTCCATGCACCCCTACAAGCACCGGGGGGTGTGCACGGCCAAGCGCTCGTTGGTCATCCTCGATGAGATTCACCACGGCGGCGACGCCAAGAGCTGGGGTGATGGAATCCGCGAGGCCTATGGCGACGCCGTCCATCGCCTTGCCTTGACCGGAACTCCCTTCCGCTCCGACGATTCGCCGATCCCTTTCGTCCGCTACGAAGAAGACGGCGAGGGGCACCTCGTGTCGCGGGCGGACCACACCTACGGCTACGCCGACGCCTTGGCCGACGGTGTCGTGCGCCCGGTGGTCTTCCTGGCCTACTCGGGCGAAGCTCGCTGGCGCACGAGCGCAGGGGAAGAGTACGCAGCCCGCCTGGGTGAGCCACTTAGTCCCGAACAAACTGCCCGGGCATGGAAGACCGCGCTCGATCCCAAGGGTGACTGGGTGCCTGCAGTGCTCGGAGCCGCCCACACCCGACTCCAGCAGCTCCGACGAAACATGCCGGATGCTGGCGGCCTGGTTATCGCTACTGACACGACAACGGCGCGCGCCTACGCCTCCATCCTGCGCACCATGTCCAGCACGCCCGTCGCGGTGATCCTCTCGGATGAGCCGGGATCGTCCAAGCGCATCGAAGAATTCAACGCCTCCACTGACGAGTGGATGGTGGCGGTGCGCATGGTTTCCGAGGGGGTCGATGTGCCTCGCCTGGCCGTGGGTATCTACGCCACGTCCGCCTCCACACCCCTGTTTTTTGCCCAGGCCATCGGCCGGTTCGTGCGATCGCGCATGCCGGGGGAGACCGCCTCGGTGTTCCTGCCCAGTGTCCCAGTGCTGTTGGACCTCGCCGCCAAGTTGGAGACATCCCGCGACCACGTCCTGGGCAAGCCCGATCGCCCGAATGAGGGCTGGGATGACGAAGCCCTGGTAGAGGCCAACCGGGAGCAGAATGAAAAAGATGAGGAAAAGAGCTACGAGTCTCTTGGTGCAGATGCCGAGCTCGATTCCCTCATCTATGACGGCTCCACCTACGGCACGGCCACGTTGTCCGGCTCGGATGAGGAAGCAGACTACCTAGGTTTGCCTGGTCTCCTCGACGCTGAGCAGATGAAAGCCCTGCTGCGAAAAAGACAAGAAGAGCAACTCGACGCCCGCGAAGCCGCGGCCAAGGCTAATGATGAGGCACGACTTTCCCCTGGTAATCAGGCAGCTGCGTCCCGCGTGGCGAGCGAAGAGATTCCCCAGTTAAGGAAAGAACTCAACGCGCTGGTATCAATCACCGCCACCCGCACGGGCCGCCCCCATGGTGCCGTTCACACCGAAGTGAGGTCGGCCTGCGGTGGTCCGCCGACCGCGCTGTGCTCGGCTGAGCAGTTGAGAGACCGCATTGCCTACTTGCGTAAGTGGTAGGCGGTTCACAGCAAAGTATGTTTACAACTGCTGATTATTATTGGCAAAGCCAAAGTAGCGTACTTAAGTTGGCTAACCTAAGGTTGTCACGTGAGAAAGTGAAAACAGCCTGCTCGATTCTTGATGCCTTAAGAAAGGTGCACGGACATGACCAACCCATACGATTCCCAGCAGCCTGAGAAGGATGCCACCCCGGACGTCGGCAACTACCAGGCGCCGTCGTCGGAGCCGACTGACTTCGCTGCAACCTCCAGCACCCCCTACGGCTCCTACAATTCGGGTGCCGCAGGATACGCCGGAACCTCTGGCAACTCTGGATGGGCCACCGCCGACGAGCGGAAGAACGCTGTCGCCCCGTGGGCACTGGGCGTAGGAATTTTTGCCATCCTCGCGGGAGTTTCCATCATCGGTTCGGGCCTCTCGTTCGTGCCGGGCCTCATTGGCCTCATTTTGGGCATCATCGCGGTGGTCAAGGGCCGTGGAATCCAGGGCCCGGGTCGACGCATGGGCATGTCAGTTACTTCGATCATTCTGTCCATCCTCGCCATCTTGGCGACCATCGCATTCTGGCTGATCGCGACCTACGTCATGAATGAGACGGGGATGGCGGATTGCATGAGCATTCAAGACCCAGCTGCTCAGCAGGCCTGCATCGAAGACGCTGCGAATAGTTTGGTTCAGTAGTACCCGGTATCTCAACACTGAAGGAACTCGTGTACTGATGAGCACACCCGCGCCCAACCGCGAAGTACAAATCCGCTATATTGCGCCCGACATGGCCCGCGGAATTGCGCTTCTGGGCATTGCTATGGCCAATATCGGCACGGCCTGGGCCCTGACCAATTCAGCCAACTATGCCGACTACTTCGGCGGAATCTTCGGCCCCGGAACTGTGGTGGATAAGGCTGCCGTGGTATTTGCCGCTATGTTCGTCCACGTCCGTGGCATGCCGATGTTTGCCACTCTGTTGGGCTTCGGCGTCGGGCTCATCGCCATGAGCCTGTGGCGTCGGCAATTCCCTTTGGACAAGGCCAAGCGGGTGCTGTGGCGTCGCTACGGGTGGCTCTCTCTGTTCGGCATCGTGCATATGCTCTTGATTTTCTACGGCGACGTCATGTTTGCCTACGGTGTGTGCGCCATGATCGTCGCCGCGATGATTGGGCTCAAGGACCGGACCCTCATGGTTATCGCTTGGTGCATGATGGGTGTCTATCTCATCTTCACCATCGGTTCCTCGGTCGCGATGTTGCTGTATCCGAATGCGATGGCCTTCGATTACTCCTTCCTGGTCCGCAGCGACAGCATCGGGGCGTTCGTCCGCATTAATCTTGTTGGTGCCCTCGGTCAGGCTCTGATGCTGCCAATGGTCATGATCATGATCATCCCGCTCATCCTCATTGGATTTGTCTGGGCCCGCCGCGGGGTGCTAACCAATGTCGAAGAACACCTCTCCACCTTGCGGGCCTGGATGTTGGTCACCGTCGTGGTCATCATGATCATCGGGCTGCCCTGGGGTCTTGCCGCCATCGGCGTTCTGCCGGAAAACCTCGAGCCCTTCCTCATGACGTTGAACTCTGGTTTCGGGCTACTCACCGGCCCGGGCATCTTGGCTGCGATCACGCTCGCCACCCATGGACTACAAAAGCGTCTCGACGCCGCCCGTGCCCAGGGCGAGCAGTATAAGCTGCCGCCGCCGGTCGTTGCGGTGACTGCCCTGGGAAAGCGCTCCATGAGTGGCTACCTCTTCCAAAGCATCCTCTTTGTCATCTTCACCCAGCCCTTCATGCTTGGGTGGGGGATCGACGTGGGCATTGTGAAGCAGATGGGCATTGCGTTCCTCATCTGGTTCATCACCGTGATTGTCGCCTACCTCTTTGAACTGGCCGGCTGGCAGGGCCCCTTCGAGCGCCTCCACCGCCGACTGGCCTACGGCAAGAGCGGGCTGCCGCAGCACTATCCGGCACAAGTCACGTCCTAGCTCCAAACACAACGAAGCCGCCCTGGTTCACTAACCAGGGCGGCTTCGTTATGCAGAGATAGCCTAGTCCAGGTAGTCGCGGAGCACCTGTGAACGCGACGGGTGGCGCAGCTTCGACATCGTCTTGGACTCGATCTGGCGGATACGCTCCCGGGTGACCCCGTACACCTGACCGATCTCATCGAGGGTGCGTGGCATGCCGTCGGTCAGGCCAAAGCGCAGACGGACCACACCAGCTTCACGCTCCGAGAGAGTCTGCAGCACATCCTGCAGCTGATCTTGCAGGAGAGTGAAGGAGACGGCATCGACGGCGACGACTGCCTCAGAGTCCTCGATGAAGTCACCGAGCTGGGAGTCACCTTCGTCGCCGATGGTCTGGTCGAGGGAAATGGGCTCACGAGCGTACTGCTGGATCTCGAGAACCTTCTCCTCGGTGATGTCCATTTCCTTCGCCAACTCGCCCGGGGTGGGTTCGCGGCCCAGATCCTGGAGCAGCTCACGCTGGATACGGCCAAGCTTGTTGATGACTTCGACCATGTGCACCGGGATACGAATCGTGCGGGCTTGGTCCGCCATCGCACGGGTGATGGCCTGGCGGATCCACCAGGTGGCGTAAGTAGAGAACTTATATCCCTTGGTGTAGTCGAACTTCTCCACCGCGCGGATCAGGCCCAGGTTGCCCTCCTGGATAAGGTCGAGAAAGGCCATGCCGCGGCCGGTGTAGCGCTTTGCTAGCGAGACCACGAGGCGGAGGTTAGCCTCCAACAGGTGGTTCTTGGCCTTGCGGCCGTCGCGGGCGATGGCGCGCAAATCACGCTTGACGGCGGGGGTCAGCTTGGCGTCCTTGTCCCCACCGGCGAAAGCAGCTTCCATCTGCTCCATGCGATGAGTGGCGTACAGGCCAGCCTCGATGCGCTTGGCCAGGGAGACCTCTTGCTCGGCGTTGAGGAGAGCGACCTTGCCAATCTGCTTGAGGTAAGCGCGCACCGAGTCAGCCGACGCCGTGAGCTCAGCGTCCTTCCGGGCCTGGCGCAACGTAGCGGACTCGTCTTCGTCCCAGACAGAAGCGCCTTCGTCCTCAGCTACTTCCTCGGTCTCGGCTTCGTCGCCCAACTCGTCTTCGTCGAGAGTGACTTCCGTGTCGTCGTCCTCAGCCAGCTCCGGATCGAAGTCGACGTTGACGTCGGCCTCGTCCTCGACTTCCGGGGTAGGAGAATCTTCCCCGTCAACGCCGTCGACTACTTCAGCCTTGGTCGTTGCTTTAGCCGCAGTCTTCTTGGCCGACTTCTTAGTCGTTTTCTTTGCGGCCTTGCGCGCAGTCTTCTTGGTTGCTTTGCGCGCTGCCTTCTTGGCCACCTTGCGGGCGGCCTTCTTCACCGGGGCGGACTCGGTCGTCTCCTGATTGGAAACCTCCCCGCCGTCCGTGAGTGCCTTGTCTGAAGAAGATTCCTTGGCTGCCACGTACGCCCTTTCGCCTTACCTAATTCGTTCGTGTGGATCGAGATGCGAAGCCGCACCAAAATCACACTGTTCAACAGTGGGACCGTGCTTTCCATTGGGACACTACGCAGGGGATTTGGAAATTCTGCGGGGTGAGTAGAAAGCGGTGACGGCCCACTGCCGTCACGATCAACCGCCTATTGTAGATCAATTATTCCCCGGCTGTTGCACCGGCTAGCTGATTCAGCAGGATTTGTCTAGGGGGTGAGGTGATCGTGAACGGCCATCGCCGCGCCGACAATACCAGCGCGGTTGCGCAGGGTGGCGGGGATGACCGGTGTCTCGACGGTAAGGCGCGGAATCCACTTGTCGTGCAGCCGCGAAATGCCGCCACCGACGACGAAGACGGTGGGGTTGAACAGGCGCTCATATTCGTTGAGGACCACAGAGACTCGTTTGGCCCACTTCTTGTAGCTCAGTTCCTCCCGATCCTTCGCGTGCGATGACGCCAGGTGCTCGGCCTCGCCGCCGTCAATGATGAGATGCCCGACCTCAGTGTTGGGGAACAGATGGCCATCAGTGATGAAGGCGGAACCGATACCGGTGCCAAAGGTGAGGAACACGACCGCGCCCTCGCGAGCCTCCGGGGCGCCGAACTTGACCTCGGCGAGGCCGGCGGCGTCCGCATCGTTGAGAACGCTGATCTCCCGCTCGGAGAGATACCGGCCGAAAAGCTCCTTGACATCGGTGTTGATCCAAGTCGGGTCAATATTGGCGGCGGTGGTGGCCACCTGACCCTTGATCACCGAGGGAATGGTGATTCCCACCGGGCCATCCCATTCAGCCAACCGAATGATCTCGGCGACAGTCTCTGCGACCGCGTCGGGTGTCGCCGGCTTAGGAGTGGGAATTTTAATCCGGTCGCCGACGAACTCCCCGTCGTCGAGGTTAACGCGGGCACCCTTGATGCCGGAGCCGCCGATGTCGATGCCAAACCCGATGTTGCTCATGCCGCCCAGCATACAAATTATGGGCACAATGGGGAGGTGACTTTAACCCCAAAAGAGCTATCCGCATTGCGCACCACAGCCGTCGAGGTTGCCACCCTGGCCGCAGAACGCATCCGCGCTAAGCGCGCAGAGCTCGTCGCCACCGCAGACATTCGTGATTTCTCAACGACTAAGTCCTCGGCAGTTGACCCCGTGACCATCGTCGATACCTTGGCGGAGGACGTCATCGCCGACGAACTGCAGCGGCGGCGGCCTGCGGACGGGATGATTGGGGAGGAGGGGCACGATCGGGCGTCGATAAGCGGAGTGTCCTGGATCGTCGATCCCATCGACGGAACAGTCAATTTTCTCTACGGCATCAGTGAGTACGCAGTCTCCCTCGGAGCGGCAGTTGACGGAGACGTCGTCGCGGGTGCGGTAGTCAACGTGGCGACGTCCGCGGTGTACTCCGCCGCTGCCGGCCACGGAGCCACGCTGGAACGCGCAGGCAGTGTGCGCACCCTCCGCGCCAACACCCTTACCGACCCCGCACAGGCCCTGGTGGCCACAGGTTTCGCCTACTCGGCAGAGCGGCGACGTGCCCAAGCTCAGTTACTCACACACATCCTGCCGCAGGTGCGAGACATCCGTCGGATGGGTGCCGCCGCCCTGGATTTATGTCGAGTCGCCGAGGGAAGCGTCGATGCCTACTATGAGCACGGCATCAACAGCTGGGATTATGCTGCAGGAACGATCATCGCCCGGGAGGCGGGAGCCTTCGTTATGGCCCCGAAACTCTCTACACCTGGGTTGGTAGGAGAAATAACTTATGTTTCGGCTCCACATTTGGCGAAATCTCTGACACACATGTTGGAAGAAGTTGGCGCATTTAGGCCACTTAACCTGCAGGGATGACAGGGAAGAAAAATCCGCTTAATATGCGCCTCGACACGTTGGTTAGATACAAACAAGACATACCGACTTAGCCAAAGGACACCAAACGCATGGCCACTGATTACGACGCCCCCCGACGCCGGGCAGAGGACGAGATCGAGACCGACTCCCTTGAGGGCTTGAAGGCCGCGGAAAACCAAAACTCCGACATGGACGATGATGGCGACATCGTGGAGCCGTTCGACCTCCCCGCCATTGACCTCACAGGCGAGGAACTCAACGTCACTGTCGTGCCGAAGCAGGCCAACGAGTTCACTTGCTCGGTCTGCTTCCTGGTACAGCGCAACAACCTCAAATCCCACACCGAGCCCGACGGATCCGACGTCTGCCTCGACTGCGCTTAGGGACTGTCTAGGTGCACTGAAGAGGCACTGAATGAAACAGATCCCCGCTCACGCCTATGTGAACGGGGATTATTTGCTTTAAACCTGACCTCAGTTTCCCGAGCGGTAGTGCGCGAGCGAGGTATCGGTCTGCTCCGGCAGGAACGCCGTGAGCACCGCCTCTGGATTGCGGGTGCTGATGAGCCAATATGGCGTGGGATCTTCCGGGTCGTCGAGAACCAGCATCACCATCTCGTGGACCCACCCGTGAGAGACGACAAACGCAGCGGGATCGAGCTGTCGGCCCATCGCGTTTCGCTTGGCCGTGGCAGGAACAGCCAGGGAGCGGGACACCACATCCGAAGGCAAGGTGGCTGAGCGGACTGAGAGCCAACGGGTTCCATCCGGGTCTTCTTCCACGGTGAGGACGGTGGAGGACCAGGTCAACAGCACCCACACTGCTACTGCGCCGAGCACGACGGCGGGGACGATGAGCCACCAAATATTGCGGTTGTTTGCCAGCTGGGCGGTGGTCAGTGCCGCGAGCAGTGCAGCGAGGATCCACCAATACGCAGGAACCCATTGGCGCTCGCGGTAGAGCACGTGGGGCGCCTGGTTCTTTGCAGTCTCTGGAGGAAGGGAAGAGGTGTCACTCACAAGGAGACACTCTACTGCACCCTCGTTGGGGCACCCGCTGCTGCGTCGGGGCGAATGGCCCGTATCCTTGGGAGCCGTGAGTGAACAATCAGCCTTCAGCCCCATTTCCGTCCTGCGCTTGGATAAGGACCTTCCGTTGCCGCAGCGTGCCCACCGAGGTGACGCTGGCGTTGATCTCTACGCAACCGAGGACGTCACCCTGGCCCCGGGGGAGCGCGCCCTCGTCGGCACGGGAATCGCCCTCGCCCTGCCCTTGGGCACGGTGGGCCTGATTCACCCGCGCTCGGGGTTGGCCGCCAAGCAAGGTCTGAGCATTGTCAACGCGCCGGGCACCGTGGATGCCGATTATCGCGGTGAGCTGAAGGTCTGCCTGATAAACCTCGACCCCGCCACACCGATTGAGATCACCCGGGGTATGCGGATTGCGCAGTTGGTTATCCAGCGGGTGGAACTCGTCGACTTCGTAGAGGTTGATGAGCTCGATGAGACCGTGCGCGGCGCGGGGGGCTACGGTTCCACTGGCGTCCATTAAGCGTCAGTCAATTGACCCGGCGGTAGAGTGGCCAACAAGTACGTGCGCATTCTAAGAGCACCGTTTTCGCTATTTCAGAGGAGATTAGTTCCATGGCAATGTGGCCATTCGGCAAGAAGAACCACGACGAGCCCGCCGGGGTAAACGAACCCGAAATCGCGGTTGAGGAAGCTGAGCCGGTTGTTGAACAGCCTGTCCACGATGCTGTTAGCGGTGACACTGGGCCGTTTGACGGGGATACCGTCAATATCGATGATTTTGATTTCAGCGACTTCTCTATAGGCGTCCTCAATTTGGGCTCGATGATCATTCCGCTGCCCAAGAACTCCCAGGTGCAGGTCGAGATGGGAGAAGGCGGCCCGCGCATGGTGCACGTAGTGACCGAGTTTGGTCGCCTCACCCCGGTCGCCTTCGCCGCTCCGAGTTCGGCTGGCCAGTGGGCTGAGTCCGTCGAGCAGATCTCCGCAGGAATGACCGGCGATGGGCTTAACGTCGAGACCGAACAGGGGCCGTGGGGGACGGAGATCGTGGGTACCGGTGCCAACGGTTCCATTCGCGTCATCGGTGTGGAAGGTCCACGCTGGATGCTGCGGATGACCACCACCGCCCCGCCCGAGCGCGTCGAGAAACTGCGCGACCTTGCCCGCGAGATGACGGCGCGCACGTTTGTCTACCGCGGCTCGGACCCCATTTTGGCCGGAAACTCGCTGCCGGTGACGTTGCCTGGCCCGTTGGTCGAGCAAGTGCAGCAGGCAATGCAACAGCGATCGCAACAGGCGAATCCCAATCAATAATTTTGATCAACACAGCAATCAAGGAGCACACATCGTGACCGAGCTCGAGCGGGGTACCACCCGGGAACTGCACATCACCCGGATGGCCCACGGCGGCGAAGGCATCGCCGATATCGACGGGCGGGTCATTTTCGTTCGCGGCGCCTACCCCGGCGATACGGTTTCCGCGACGATCACCAAGGTGAAGAAGAATTTTGCTCGCGCCGAGGTGGACGAGGTTGTCTCCGCGGGCCCCTACCGGGTCAAGCAGGCCTGCCCGGCGGCCGCAGCGGGGGCGGGCTGCTGTGATTTCGGCGATCTCGACCCGGCGAAGGAACTCGACCTCAAGATCGGGGTGCTCGAGGGCCAGCTGAGCCGCTTGGGCAAGGTCGCCGAGGTACCCGCGGTGGAGCCGCTCGACCTCCTGCCGGCGCGCGGATGGCGCACGCGGGTGCGACTGGGCGTCGATAAGCAGGGCAAGGCGGGCTTCCGTGCCCGAGGTTCCAATGACATCATCACCGTGGCGTGCACCCAGGTCGCCGATACGCTTCTCGACGGCCTCGTCGGCCCCGGCGCCCGCACCTTCACTCCGGGCGCGGAGGTCATCGCCGTCCTCGACGGCGAAGGCCAGCGCCACGTCGTCGAGACTCGCCGCGCCCCGCGCGGCCGACGAGTCGAGCGCATCACCGAGGTGCTGGAGGGGTCCGGCACCGTCACCGAGCTTGCCGACGCCCACGCCTTCCGCTTCCCGGCCACCGCCTTCTGGCAGGCGCATCGCAACGCCCCTGACGCCTACACCGGCCTCATTCGCCGCTGGCTCGCCGACCTCGCTCCCCGGGAGGATGCGAAGCCAGTCGGTTGGGACCTCTACGGCGGCGTCGGCCTGTTCGTCCCCGCTCTCGCAGCGAGTCTCGGCGCAGATGCCATCGTCCACTCCGTCGACTACTCCGCGGCCGCGAGCAAGCTGGAGCAAAAGGACCTGGCCCAGTACGGCCTGAAGATGCACAACCAGCGGGTGGAGGGTGCCGTGGGTACCCTGCCGAGGCCGCGCGTCGTCGTGCTGGACCCGCCGCGCACGGGCGCGGGCGATGCGGTCGTCGCGGCCGTCGCCAAGCAGGAACCGGAACGCATTATCCATATCGGATGCGACCCGGCGACGTTTTCCCGTGATGTCGCGGCGTGGGCGGAGGGCGGATACCGCCTGAGCAGGCTCGCAGTTGTCAATGCTTTCCCTGGCACCCATCATTTCGAGATCGTCGGCGAACTGACGCGCTAAGGCCATTGACTGGGGATGTCCAGAACTCCGGACATCGACAGGTACCATGGACGGATACCAGCGGCTGCGGTTTGTACACATTGAGACAAGGAGACGATCACACACCAATGGGTATTCTCAATGGATTGTCATCGCCAGCCGACCTCAAGGCTCTAGATGCGACTCAGCTTGATGACCTAGCGGATGAGATCCGCCACCTGCTCGTGGAGAAGGTATCGGCCACGGGTGGGCACTTGGGCCCCAACCTCGGCGTGGTGGAACTCACCATTGCCCTGCACCGCGTATTCAACTCGCCGACTGATCCGATTATCTTCGACACGTCGCACCAGTCGTATGTACACAAAATTCTCACCGGTCGAGCGGATAAGTTTGACACCCTTAGGCAGACCGGGGGCCTGTCCGGCTACACCGATCGCGGCGAATCCGAACACGATTGGACCGAATCCTCCCACGCCTCCGCCGCCCTGTCCTACGCCGACGGCCTGGCCAAGGCGTTCGACCTCACCGGGCAACCCGAACGTAACGTCATTGCCGTCGTTGGCGACGGCGCCCTGACCGGCGGAATGTGCTGGGAGGCCCTGAACAACATCGCCTCGGGCCACGACCGCAATGTGGTCATTGTGGTCAATGACAACGGCCGCTCCTATTCGCCCACCATTGGCGGTTTTGCCACCAACCTCGCGCAACTGCGGATGCAGCGCAGCTACGACGAGATCATGGAGCACGGCAAGAAGACATTAAAGTCCATGGGATGGGTAGGGGAGCGCACCTTCGAGGCGCTGCAAGCCTTCAAAGAAGGCGTGAAATCCCAAGTCATCCCCACCGAAATGTTCCCCGAATTGGGCATGAAATACGTCGGCCCGGTGCACGGGCATGACTTGACCATGCTCATCGACGCCCTCACTTACGCACGCAACTACGACGGCCCCATCATCGTCCACGCCGTCACGGAAAAAGGACACGGTTTCGCCCCCGCGGTCAACGACCTCGCCGATCAGATGCATGCCACCGGGGTCATCGACCCCATCACTGGCGAGCCCAAATCGGCGTCCTCCCCGGGCTGGACCAGCATCTTCACCGAAGAGGTCATCGAGGCGGCGGCGCGGCGCGAGGATATTGTCGCCATCACTGCTGCCATGGCCGGGCCCACAGGTTTGGCCGAATTCTCCGAGAAGTTTCCTTCCCGATTCTTCGACGTTGGCATCGCCGAGCAACACGCGTTAACCTCTGCCGCCGGCTTGGCCCTCGGCGGGCTGCATCCCGTGGTGGCCATCTACGCCACCTTCCTCAACCGAGCCTTCGACCAACTGGTCATGGACGTCGGCTTGCTTGACCTGCCTGTCACGCTGGTGCTCGATCGAGCTGGTGTGACCGGTACGGACGGCGCGAGCCACAACGGCGTGTGGGACATGGCGATCACCTCGATCGTGCCCGGCATCAAGGTGGCCGCTCCGCGCGATGGTGCGCAGTTGCGCGAGCTCTTCCGCGAATCCCTTGACGCTACTGATGGCCCGACTGTCGTGCGTTATCCCAAGGGGTCGCTGCCTGAGGAACACTCCGCGCTGATGCGTCTCGATGACGGCGTGGACATCCTCCGATACACCGACGCCTCGGATTCTGAGGGCGTGGACGTCCTTATCGTGTCCGTCGGCTGTTTCGCAGGCCTCGCCCTGGAGGCCGCCGCCCGCATTGAAGCAGAAGGCGTCAACGTTACTGTCGTCGACCCGCGGTGGATTGCCCCGGTCGCTCCCTCACTCATCGCGCTTGCCGACGACCACGACCTCGTCGTCGTCATCGAAGATGGCGTTGTCCGCGGCGGCGTCGGCTCCCTGATTTCTGAGGCCCTCGACGCTGCGGAAGTAAATACGCCGCTCCGCCGCCTCGGTTTCCCGGACTTCTATCCCGCACACGCCTCCCGCGACGAATTGCTTGCCCAGGTCGGCCTGGACGTCGATGGGATCGTGGCTTCCATCACCGGCTCGTTGGAAGCACTAACGGAATAGAGCATCGACCAGCAGGGGAGCGACCAACTCCACCTGCCACTCGCGGGCACCGTGAGCGTGAAGCCACCCCACGAGGTCATTCTCCGTGCCGATCTCCCGGGTTTCGGTAGCCGCCCAGATCGCCTCGCGTGCCAGCGAAGGCTGCAGGAGATTCTCCACGGGGATTCCCAGATCGAGGGAGACTTCCTCCACGTCCGCGCGGAAGTGCGTCAACGCCTCCCATGCCTCCGGGTGGTAGCCGGCCCACGTGCTGTGGTGCGGCGCGCCCCGCGAGCTGCGCTCCCGCTTCGGCCACGTGCTGGGCTGAGAGGCACGAGCGCGGCGGATGATCTGAAACCAAAAGCTGGTCGAGGATTGGCGCTTGCGCGGGAAACCCTTTACCCGAGCCAGGTCCGCAACAGAATCGGGGAGAGCGCGGGCGATCTCCACCAGCACTTTGTTCGGCAGCACCTTCGACACCGCGCGATCATTATCCACCGCAATCGACTGCCGAGCCAACCACAATTCCCGCGCGACAGCGAACTGTTCCGGGCGGGAAAGCGTGGATACGCCCTTCGTGTCGCGCCACGTCAATGTCGCTGGCTCAACAATGTCGGCATGGCCGGTGCGAATGTGCTCGAATTCCTCCTCGGCCCATTGCAGCTTGCCCTGCTGATCGAGAATCTCCGCCATCGCCTCCGCCAATTCGAGGAGCAGCTCGACATCTAACGCGGCATAAGACAGCCAGTTCTCCGGCAACGGCACTTTCGACCAATCCTCGGCACCGTGCCCCTTGGCCAGCTGTTGATCAAAAACATCCGAAATCATCGCCGCGAGATTAACGTGATCGAAGCCGGCGAGCCTTCCCGCTAGCTCCGTATCAAACAATGTCCCCGGGTATAGGCCCAGCCACGCGAGGCTCGGTAGATCTGACGGAGCTGCATGAATCACCCACTCCTGCCCATTTAGCACCGGAGCAAGCGCCGAAGTGAACGCATCGCGCACGCCCTCCGGGGCGAAAAGCAGCGTGCCGACGCCGCGCCTGCGCACTTGGATGAGGAAGGCGCGGTCGTCGAAACGAAAGCCGGAGGCGCGTTCGGTATCGATCGCAATCGGACCCGTGCCCCCTTGCAGCCTCGTCGCAGCGGACATGAAGCCCTCTACCGTATCGAGCACTGCCGGAATACCTTCGCGCGGGGCAGACAACTCAAACGTCATCGATCTACCGCCCGAGCTGGGTGACGCCCTCCGGCGGCAAGCCCGCGACATTGGCCAACACGCGCGAGAAAGCTGCCACGTGCGGGGCCAAGTCAATGCCCTCAGCAGTCCACGATGCGCGCATCTCCAACTGATGAGACCGCGGCGGACCGCCAATCTCTCCAAAGCGTACCGACGCCGTCGCCGTCACCGTCCCACCCAAATTGGTGTGGTGGGCGCCGGCCTGTGCCAGGCCTTCCGTCAGCCACTCCCACGCCACATCCGGCAATAACGGATCTGCCGCCACCTCATGATCCATATCCGCCTGGATATAGGCGACCAGCCGCATCGAGCCAGTCCACGCTTCCTCCGCACCCGGATCATGCAGCAGAATCAGCCGGCCGAAGGCATCACCCTCCGAATCCGTCGCAATGACCTCATCATCCTGTTCCACCTCCAGCCCAATGGCATGGCTAAACGGAGCCAAACGCTGCGGAGGGCGAATCGTCCCCAACGTAATCTCCGGGCGAAGGGTCGCGCGATGCATCGACTCGACAGCCTCAGAAAACGCCGGAGGTGTCGTATTGCCGGAGACTGTCTCGGTCATCTCGTTGGCGTCCTTAGTGGTGTCTTGAATAGCGCCGAGGGCGAAGCGCTGAGAAATGCTGGAAGACAAATGGGTCTGCCTATCCTTATGCGTCGTCGAAGTGACATCGGTGAATACGCCATTAAAGTAACAACCTGCCTGGATAAGCCGGGGAGGCGCGCCGATAAGGGTGGGTCAAACTACCCCTCCACCAGTATCCAACTTATGATTGACCTAAACGCCGGACACACGGCGCGTCATTTCCTCGAAAGGACACGTGAGAACTTCGTGAGCAAACTGAACTTCGATGAGCTCAACAGCATGCAGCGCTACACCCAATGGGTCACCTTCCGCGCCATCCCCGGTGCCCTTGGCTCAGAGCGCGACAACATTATCGCCGAGGTCCGCGACTATCTCACCCGCCTCGAAGCTGAAGGTAAAGTTGTCGTCCGCGGCATCTACGACATCTCCGGCATCCGCGCCGAAGCCGACGTCATGATCTGGTGGCACGCCGAGCAATTCGAAGAGCTCCAAGACGCCCTCAACCGCCTCCGCCGCACCACCGTCTTCGGCCAAGCAGTCGAGCTATTTTGGATCGGTAACGGCCTCCACCGGCCCGCCGAATTCAACCGATCTCACTTGCCCTCCTTCATCATGGGTGAAGACGCTGAACGCTGGATAACCGTTTACCCCTTCGTTCGGTCCTACGACTGGTACCTCCTCGACCCCAAGGAACGCCGCCGCATCCTCGCCGAACACGGCCAGAGCGCCCGCGACTTCCCCGACGTCCGTGCCAACACCGTCCCAGCCTTCGCGCTCGGCGACTACGAGTGGCTCCTCGCATTTGAAGGTCCGCGCCTCGACCGTATCGTCGACCTCATGCACAAGATGCGCTACACCGATGCCCGCTTGCACGTCCGGGAGGAAATCCCCTTCTTCTCCGGCCGCCGCGTGGACGATGTCGCTGAAGTAATTGAGATGCTGCCGTAAATCTGGTCTGACTCCTGGCCCTGCTCCGGTTCCCCTTGGGGTGCTGGGGTGGGGCCTTGTTGTGCGCCGTCTTCGCGGTTCCGGTCGCGATCAGGGCGTCGGGATCTGCCAAAATTCTCTAGAATGCGAAATCCGATTCTCCGCGACCTGCGGAAACGCTAAGTAGCATCATTCATTCTAGAGAATTTTGGCACTCTGCCCTCCACTCTGCCCGACCCCACCCCATAAAAAAGCGCCGGGAGCCCTCCACGAGGTTCCCGGCGCCAGATACGCAGAAGCTACTCCGCCTCTTCCAGCTGCAGGCTGATGGAGTTGATGCAGTAGCGCAAATCAGTCGGCGTGTTAAAGCCTTCGCCCTCAAAGACGTGCCCCAGGTGAGACTCGCAGTTGGCGCAAAGAACCTCGGTGCGGGCCATACCGAGCGAGGTGTCGGTGCGCTCGATGATGCGATCTTCGGCGAGCGGGGAGAAGAAGGACGGCCAGCCGCAGTGGGAGTCAAACTTCTCATTGGAGCGGAAGAGTTCGGCTCCGCAGGCGCGACAGGTATAGATTCCTTCGGCAGTGGTGTGGGTGTACTCGCCGACGCCGGGCGGCTCAGTACCGGCTTCGCGCAGGACGTGGAATTCCTCGGGGGTGAGGCGTTGACGCCATTCGTTATCGCTGATGAGCTTGAAGTCGGTCATCGTGGTGCCTTCCGTTGTCTTTCGGAGCCCTCACTGTCGGCTCCGCGGGCCCATTGCCCGTGCTCTTGCTCCAACGTCGTCCAGCATCAGCGTATTCCGAACGCCACCACATGAGTGCGCAGGTGGTGATGATGATCAGTAGCATTGCCCAGCCGGCGGTGGCTCGGAAGTACTCGAGCCAGCGGGTGAGGTCCGGGGCCTCGTTGGTGATCCATCCGTCTGGGGTTAGGAAGAGGTATGCGGCGAGCCAGGCGGGCCAGGCGTGGAACACGCTGGTGCGCAGGAGCACGGTGAACATCATGGGGAACAGGGTCATCGAGTAGTACATTTGCCCCAGGGAGGAGAGGAAGAATACGCCGGTGAGCAGCAATCCGGTGGTGGTGGTCGTCCACAGCAAGGGGTCGGTGTAGCGCCAGCGCAGCAAGACGATGACGCCAACACCAACGATGGCCGCGAAGATGAGCCACAGGAAAGACTCCAGGATGGATGGCATTCCGAAATAGACAGCGAAGCCGGCGAGTGAGGAGTTGGCGTAGTCGCGGACTTCGCCGAGGTAGGGCACTAGCCGTGTCAGGTAGTCGGATGCCCCGGGCACGAGCGGCCACGCGACTATGTTGAAGGCAACGGGGACGGTGATGCCACCGGCGACGGTCCTCCAATCTAGTTTGACGGCGGGGAGAAAGAGCAGCGGAGCGAATTGGGGTTTGACCAGGATTGCCAGGCCAATGACTACTCCGGCCCACCAGCTGTGTCCGCGCAACAGCAGCCATAGAAATGCGACGAGCGCCAGCAGCAGGATGCCGTTGATATTGGAAAAGATCAGGGTGTTGCGCACCGATTCGGTGAGAAATGCCAGAGTGATCGCAACTGGCCACACCAGCGACCGGAGTGAAAATCCGAACAGCCTGGTCAGCAGCGCCAGGGCAGCCACGATTGCCAGGGCATTGACGATGATGAATCCCAGCCGGGCACTGTCGAAGTCCGTTGCCCAGCCCAGCGGCGTTAGTAGAAGCGTCGCCCCAGGG
This sequence comes from Corynebacterium atrinae, assembly GCF_030408455.1. Lineage (NCBI taxonomy): Bacteria > Bacillati > Actinomycetota > Actinomycetes > Mycobacteriales > Corynebacteriaceae > Corynebacterium > Corynebacterium atrinae. Next base: position 1,520,791 of record NZ_CP046977.1, on the reverse strand, counting down.
TTGTAAAGGTAGTGCGGGTCAACGTAGTGATACGTCTCGTTGTATACCGGTACACCGTCGATCGAGCGGCGGATGGCCGAGTATACGGTGGTGAAGTCATCCGTCACTGATCCATTGACGGCCAGAATAAACACTCGGTGCAGCACGAGCATCACGGCCAAGGGCCAAGCGATGGAGTTGCCGATGAAGTCCCAACGCATCCGGCGGGGGTGCGCCTCATCGACGCTGTCGGTGAGCGGGGAGGGCGCGACCCATATGCGTTCGAGTCTGGCTGTTGGCAAAGTCACATGGTTTACCCTATCTGACCTGCCCGCTACCTCCAGGTTCAACACTCTTGCGATAGCGAAGGAAGACTGTGCTGTCGTCAGTGGCCGCGAGATAGTCCAGCGCCAGCCGCCGGTGGAAACCCTCACCATCCGCCGGTACGTGAAACAGCTGCCTATCGACGGGCGCATTCGCCACCGGTGCCACCGTCAGGTGCCACACATCAACGAGGTCGGCACCAAACATCATGGCGTAGATCCCAGGACCACCCTCGCACGTCACTCTGACCAGGCCCTCGGCGTGCAGTGCGGCGAGGATCTCCATCGGCGAGCCCTGCCCAGTCGGCAAAAAGCGGGCACCGGCTGCCACAAGAGCTTCTCGACGCCCCGCCAGCCGCGGGTCGTCGAGCGCCGCGGCCGGCGTCAACAATAGGGGAGACCCACCCAGCACCCGGTGCCCCGGTTCAAGGCTGAGGCTGCGGGTGATGATCGCAATCGGCGTGGTGGAGGGGCGATAGTTCTCGGCGATGACCGTGCGGGCCCCGACGAGGATGACATCCGCCCATTCCCGCAGCCCTAGCAGCAGCTTCGTGTCGGTTTCGTTGCCTAGGGCCCCAGAGGTGCCGTCGACCGATATGCTGCCGCCCGGCGTAGCGACGGTGACCGCCCTCAGTTCCTTAACCCTCGGCGGTTGAATCGGGCCAATGAGCTCGGTTAGGTCGAGGTCGGTGGGGTAGGGGCGTGTCATATGGGAAAGGTACCAAAAAGAAAAAGCCTAGCGACTTACGCTGGGCTTCATGGAGCGGATGACGAGACTCGAACTCGCGACCCTCACCTTGGCAAGGTGATGCGCTACCAACTGCGCTACATCCGCATCGAGGTTTAACCCTCTGTGCGCGATACTGGGATTGAACCAGTGACCTCTTCCGTGTCAGGGAAGCGCTCTCCCGCTGAGCTAATCGCGCTTGGTCTAACTAGAGGTGGAAACGGGAATCGAACCCGTGTGCACGGTTTTGCAGACCGTTGCCTCACCACTCGGCCATTCCACCGTGGCGTGTTACCGCCTCCGGCATCTTGATGAGAAGATACCAGAGCGGATGACGAGACTCGAACTCGCGACCCTCACCTTGGCAAGGTGATGCGCTACCAACTGCGCTACATCCGCATCGAGGTTTAACCCTCTGTGCGCGATACTGGGATTGAACCAGTGACCTCTTCCGTGTCAGGGAAGCGCTCTCCCGCTGAGCTAATCGCGCGGGTTCATTTCTTACCGATTGGCCCGGTGAAATGAGAGCGGATGACGAGACTCGAACTCGCGACCCTCACCTTGGCAAGGTGATGCGCTACCAACTGCGCTACATCCGCACGCACCTTGCTGTTGCTTGGTGCGAGTCAAAACTCTATCGGTATCCGCATACACAATACAAATCCCCTGGTTGAGGACGATGTCCTCACCTAAGGACGCCCATCAAAGTTACGTTGGTGTCATTTTGTCGTACAACCTGCGGATTAGGAGCCGCGAATACTGCGGTGTAAAGTCTGTTAGCGCACGCTAACGCGTTGCGGTCCTATGGCTCAGTGGAAGAGCGTTCCGTTCACACCGGAAAGGTCGCTGGTTCGAACCCAGCTAGGACCACCAGTTAAACCCCCTGGAAACAGGGGGTTTTCTTCTTTTCACATCGTGGTACAAGGCGTGTCGTGGTACCTGCGTGGTACTCACGTTTCACATGCCGGACTGTCCGGCAGCTGGACGCGCCAAAGGTGGCGCTTCGTGGCGACCGTAGGTATCCTTGAGGCGATCGCATCGAAGGTGACCTGGCGTGGATATCCCCCACTTAGCCCGGCCATCGGAGCGAGCGAGAGGACGTAATGGGATTAGACGTCTAATGACTTATTGAGTCATTACGGGACCGCGCGACGGAGCGGGACTGCAGGACTTCGCCTCAGGGGACTGTCCCCGGGCCGGGGCACCGATAGGCCCCGGTAGCACCACCTTGACGGGTGGGCAGCTACCGGAGGTATATCTCTATGGCTAACGCCGCCCCCACTCTTCCCTCGATCACCGCTGATGACCTGCTCAGGACATTTCGCCGTGAAGACGTATGTGAACGTCTGGGCATCTCTGTCCGCACCCTTGACCGCCTGCTCGCCAGGGATGAGTTAAAGACTGTCCCCGGTACCCGAGGCAAGGGACGCACCACGCTGATCACGGCTGCATCGCTGTACGACTACATTTACGGCGGTGGTCGGTAGTGGCCATCCATAAGAAAACCCCCACCGGGCTGGGCGGGGGTTCCTGGGAAATCGAACATGGTGCTGTAGATAGTTTACCGTCTACCATTCAGCAGGCACACTTGGCGGCTGTTTCCGACGTTGAAGATACCGATTGGAACGCCCGTCTCGTTGACGTTTCTTTGGGCAATCCTGACATCAAGGACGCATCATTTTTCAGCGTCCTGATCCGTCGTGTAGAGCGAGGGAATATGGGGTGGGTCTCCGAGACCCACCCCACGGATTCATTCGAACAAAGCTCTGAAACTGCTGGTCAGAACATTCGAACACTTTCAGGCCAAAATCCCCTATGGGAGAGCAGATTGGCTGGCCTGAAAGGACAGCCAACGTGCGACCCCGCCGGGGCCGCGGCCCCGGCGTTCGGAGACCTCGCCACGGTCCGGTCGATGGGCACTGGACAGTGCTCGCATGTCATCGGTTTCGACACCGAATTCACTTACGTCAGTGAGACTGAGCGGGTCATCGATAGCTACCAATTCTGCTGCCTCGATCCCACCGATGAGGGTGTGCGTATCGACGTGGTGATCCTGCCGCTGCAGCAGCAACGCATCCTGGTGGAGGACGCGCTATACATCGTCGTCCGCGCCGCCGGCCTGCATCGGTTGGTTGAAGATCTCCACCCTCGGGGTGTCGCTCGTCGTGATTTCTGGAAGAACGGTGATTTCAAAGGGGCGCTCGATGCACTGTTTAAGCATCGGGTCCCCCTGGTTTTGGCAGGTCACTACCTTCCGGCTGACCTCACGGCGTTCGCCCGACCCGCCCGGCAGCGTCGCGGTGGTGAGAAGTACAACGATCTCCTCCGGCGCGTGACCAGCGCCAGCGGGGGCCTGGTAGGGCTCAACCCCATTCGTGTGGTGCGCCGGGGAGGTCGTAGTGACGGCTCCCGGTGGATGCCGATGTCGGTCATTGTCCGCGACACGATGGGGCAGGTGGCCCCCGGTCAGAAGACTCTTGCTGCGTTGGGCAAGTCCTGCGGAGTAGAGAAGTTGGATATCGGAGAGTCGATTTCGGACATGAGCGCTCTACGCCGTGATCATCTCCTGGAGTTCCTGGAATACGGTGCTAACGATTCGGTCATTGTCTTGGAGTATCTGGGTGCCCTGTGGGGGTTGAACACGGTACCACCGGTGACGATCTCCGGTGGTGGTGCTCATGCCCTCCGTGATGGTGTCATGGATTACTGGGGGATTGACTCACCGGCTGATTTTCGTATGAGGTTTCAAGGTCTCGTGGAGCTCTCGACTGCCCAGGCCGAGGGCAACGACGGTGATGATGGTCTGTCTTACTACGCCGTGCGTGATCTCGCGCCAGTGGACGGTGACGCGAATCAGACCCACACCGCATGGAAGAAGGCGTTCCATGGTGGGTGGAACGGGTGTATCGCTCCGGGGCATCACCCGTACCCGACCTATGACCACGACATCCAGTCCGCATACCCGTCAGCGATGGCGTCGATTTACGATGTCGATTACGTAGGGGGGGCGATCGATAAGGTGATCAAGGACCGGGAGCTCACCCTGGATGATTTCGACCGTGGGCCGATCACGCCGATGGTGGTCTATGCCTCGTGGGAGTTCCCTGATGACACCGTGGCCCCGTGCCTGCCAGTGCGCTCTGGTGACTCAGTGATCTACCCATTGACTTCTCACGGGTGTGGTGCTGCCCAGGGCGATGACGTCGACGGATACCAAGGTTTTGAAGGTGCCTGGTGCGCCGGGCCTGAGGTGTATCTCGCCTTGCGGCTGGGGGCGCGGGTAACCGTGCAGATCGGCTACACGATGCGCGTGATGGACGCACCGGATGATAGCGAGGACGGTTCTCGTTCTCTCCGGTCGGCGTTGCGGCAGATGGTCGCTGACCGGGCCATCGCTAAGGAGGTTTTCGGCAAAGGGTCGCTTGAAGAGCAGACCATCAAGGTCGGGACTAATTCTGGCTACGGCAAGCTCGCACAGGACGTAGCCGAGCGGAATGGCTGGGATGCGTGGGAAGAACGGATGGAGTCCATCGGCGGGTCCGCAGTCACCAGTCCGTACCACGCGTCTATGACTACGTCTTTAGTGCGTACCTTGCTGTTGGCCATGGCCAACGAGATTGAGATTCTATCCGTGACCACGGACGGTTTCATCACTGCTGTCGAGAAAATTGAAGCATTGGAGTGCTTTGGCATCGCTGATGTTTTCCGCGACACCCGCCTGGCTCTGGCTGATGATCCGACCGTGTGGGAGGTCAAGCACAAGCAGGACGATCTGGTTAATCTTTCAACCCGGGGGAACGTGTCTCTGTCCGCCGGTGGGGTGCTGGCGAAGGCTGGGCTGAAGACCCCAAAAGCATAGAGCGCGAAAGTCTAGAAGAACGACGGTGGTTTCGTGCCACCGCACTTTCGCGCGAAGGGAAAGTGTCCAATCCGTACACGTCGTTTCCGACGTTCCGGGAGCTGTCCCGGTCTGAAGACCGCAAGGATTTTCACCCGGTGACGCGTGATCCGCACGTCTCAACCCTGGACTTCGATTTGAAACGTCGTCCTGATATGTCCACGCTCCGTGTGGATATCGTCGACGGGCATGATTTCGCGGGTTTTGGCACTGTGCCCTGGAAGAGTGTCACTGACTATGAGCGGGCTCGTGGAATTGCCCGTCATATGCAGGACGTACGTCCCGGAACCGTGGGCGAAGACCGACCGTCTGGATGTCTGCGGACTGGTGATGACTGGCGCACCTGGGAGAAGCGGTTTAGCTCTGTGAAAGGGCGTCGTGTGCGCACTGCCAATGATGCCTTGGTGACTGAGTTGGTAGCAGGGCATAAGGAAGGTCTATGGTCCTTGCCGGTGCTGGCGTCGAAGTTGTCTGTGGTCGACAAGCTCACCTGGTTGTCGGGTCTCGGCTATGGCGCTTTCACCCGCGCCCAGTGGGACCACATGAGTAAGCGGGATAGGCGGGTGCGGGTGCTCGACAATGCGGATATGAACCTACTGGAGAGCGTCGTCGAGGGGGTACTCGACATGGATCGTGATGTGGCATGACATCACCGAAACCGCACCGGGAGTGTGTTCGTGCCCCGCCTATTCTCGGCGACACTGACGCACCTCGCATCCTCCCGAATGCAGCCCACAACAACCCCGAAAGGCCACCAATCACCATGGCTACCGCCACCGAAATTCAAGCCCAGATCAACGCCGAAAAGCAGGCCCACGCCCGTCGCCTGGCCGAGCTAGAACAGAAGATGCTCACCGCTGAACACGACGAGCTGGCTGAGCTGATTACCACCCACGCCGGCACCCTGCCCGAGGATGAGATCGAGGCCCTCGAACTGGCCCAGATCCGCCATGATGTGACCCGCCTCAAGGCTGATATCAAGGTTGCGAAGAAGGTTCTGGAGCAGGTCTCTACAACCGGGAATCCAGGTCAGAATCGGGTCATTTCTAACCCAGAAACTGGGTCAGAAGTGACCCCGTAACTTAGGTAACGCGGCCTCCGCGACCACGTGGTAGCGACCCCCTGCAGAGAGCATCTGCAGGGGGTCGTTTTCATGATTTTTGACCCCGAAGATGCGAGAGTCGCAGCAACGACGGGGTCTAAAATCTGCCCTGAATGGCACAAACCGAGCGAGCGAGGGCTTGGGCTATTCAGGGCCAGCCCCCGGCAGGGCACACCCCTTACGTTAACGAGGGAGCGCCAGCGACCAAGTGTAAGGGTAGTGTGTTACGCTTATCTCTAACCGTGGGCAGGTGGAGTAGCGGAGCGAGAGGCTCCACATGTTCAGGGTTAGAGATAAGCGGGGGCCACAGAGGCGGCCCGATCGGCCAGACCGTGACCGGGGTGAGGAACGAACCAACGGCCGTGTCTGGCGAGCGGGTCACCGACGTGGCCCCACCGTCGTAGCCGGGACAGTGCAACGGAATCAATCGACTGGATCGTGCGGGGACACAGTCATCCGCCGCCTCCAACGATCGACGAAGGGGAGCTGGCACGGGCTGGATAAAGCCATTGATGAGACGGAGCCAGGGATGTCTGAGGGGTATTCGACGGTCCTCCGGTGGGAGGGTGTCGCCAAAGCTGATGTCACGCCGAGGATGCGGCACAACGGCCGTGAGGCGGAAGAAGAAGCCGGTATCGTGGCGGCGCACGGCAACGAGCTGATCAATGCCGCGATGACTGCCCGTAACGAGTCCTATCTGTGGCGTGACGGGGTACGCGAACCGTTGACGGGACAGGATCCGATCGGCCAGATGTATGCCGTGGCTGAGGAACGGTGGTCTCAGGCGCAGCATGCACGGTTGAACAAGAAGACGGGCGAATACACCAAACGGGGCACACCATCGAACGCGGCGCACGTGGCTGAGTTTGTGTTGCAGCTGGACCCGAAGTTCACAGGACCCAGTTGGAGCCAGTACGACGACACCTTCGAGGATGGCGCAAAAGATTATCTCGAGAAACTGGAGCAGCGGGTCGACTACTTCGCCGATGTGCTGGAGCGGGCCCCTGCAGGCGGTGTCGATGTCTATGATGCTCATCTTGATGCCGAGGGTGCTCAGATCGAGCTTAAGGAAGGCCGTGAGGATGTAGACCGCTGGCGCGGCACCATCACCGAACGCCGAGAGGCCACAGACATACTTCTGCGCGCGATGATTGACAAGGTCCACGAATGGATGGATGTCGATGGCACGAAAGCTAACCTCGTCTCCGACCACATCCACCGTGACGAGACGAGCCCTCATGCCCAGATCTTCGCCGTCCCTGTAGGTGACGAGCTCAAGCTGCCGGGCGGTGTGACGGAGAGAAAGTTGTCTCTCAAGCAGCTGCTCGTCGGCCACTCCCCCACCAAGTCCGAGGCACAGCGCAATTACTCCGAGCGGCACGACGAGATGCGCAATTACATCAACGACGTGGCCCGGGCGCACGGCATCGACTATGTGGCGACGATGGAGCGCGTGGACAACCAGCGGTCGAACCTGAATAAGACCCAGTTGCGCCGCCACAAGGTCGAGCAACTGCGTCAGCGGGTGCATGACACGCGGGTCGTCGATAACGTCGTGGAGGCCGGCGACCGGCTCAAGAGCCTGGCCGAACGCGAGACCGCAGTGACTGCACGTGAGGACGCTCTGAAAGAACGAGAAATGGCGGTGTCTACCCGCGAGACCGCCGTTAGTGACGCTGAGGAGAAGGCTGCGAAGCTGATTGCCGCTGCCGAGGTCGAAGCGCCGGAGATCCACCGCCGGGCGAGGTCAGCCGGCGAGAAGGATGCCGAGGCGGTGCGCGCCGACGCCGACGACTACGCGAGCAAAACGAAGGGCGCGGCAGATCTGACTCTGCAGAAAGCTCTAGCCGATGCACAGCATCGACGACAAGAGGCCGAAGAACTCATGGCTGATGCGAAGGCTGACCGCGAGGCTGCTGCCCGCCAGCGGACCCGTGCGGCGACGGTGCTCGCCGACGCCGAGGGGATGCTTGCCTCAGTGAAATCGGTCCCCGACTTCGACCCATCCGTGCTTGACGGTGACACTCGTGACGCGATGAAGCAGGTTGATGCCGACTTCCTGGACTGGCTCTGTGAGCGAAACCCGCAGATAGCGGAGATGCGTGAGCGCACGCACAAATCCCTTTGGTCGAAGAACCAGGCGCAGCGGGACCTGGCCAACCGTACTGTCGCGGAGAACCGTCGCCAGGCTCGAGGCCTCCGTGAGCGGTTAGATCGTCCGCCGACAGCCCAGAAGGGCCGAAAGGGCCAAGGCCCTCGTCGCGGTTCTCCAGGGGCCCAGGCGGGCTTCTAGCGGTGTTTTATTAGGTAAGAGCACGACCACGGTGATGATCCTGGCTAGGTTCTTCCCTAATCACCCACCGTGGGTGCGGTAGTGGGGGCAGAATAAAGTCCCGATCGATATCCCTCCACGAGGCTGAACGGGCCGGGTTGATCACTAGTCCCGCCTAGTCCTGTGATAAGCAGTACCTTGTGGCGCAAACAGATGAGATAGATGGGCACATTCTGGCACCGGTCAGTAACTGGCTGAGTGAATCTTTGTGGCCGTGGGTAAGTGACCAGTCTGCAGCCGTAGGTGATCAGATTGTGTCTTTAACCCTCAGCGCTCTTGCTGGTGGCCTTATCTCATGGTCAATCACTCGCCGGTCCGATAAAAAGGCCCGCCGGAAGCAGGCTGAACGTGATGAGAAGCTTCAGCAAGAGCAAGAGCGAAGAGACAGGCGGCGGAATCTTTTTGAGTATCGGCATTGGCGAGCCACTGAATCAGCCGCTGAAGAAAAGCAATGGAATGTATATGTCGATACCACGCCGTGGTATCGCTATAACTGGGTTCTATCTGCCACACCAAAGTTTCAGGAGCGAGTGACGTCCGCTCGCTTTTTGATTGAAAGCATGAACCCTGAGAAAAAGTCAGTTGAACTAACGGGTCAATTCTCCTCGCGCAGTCAGAAGATTCCACCTCTCGGCGTGAACTGGGTGATAGGCGTGAACTGGGCGATAGACGAACATGGC